>NZ_LIQR01000138.1 GCF_001418575.1 Peterkaempfera griseoplana | reverse complement strand
CCTGGTGGACCGGGCGCGGCGCCGTTCCACCGTGGTGGCCGCCCATGTCCCGGCGCAGGTCCCCGCCCAGGCCACCGCCACCCACGACGAGGCCGTCCGCACCCGCTGACCGCCCTCCCCCGGGCGTCCGCTCCCCGGCCGGACCGCACCCTCCACCCGGCGCGTCGGCGGCCGGACCGTGCCCTCCAGCGACCGGTCGGCACCCGCGGATGCCCGCGTTGTCGGTCCCGGGTGCAAGACTGGCGCGCACCATGAACGTCTCGCACCCCGGGCACCTCCCTCACGGGCCTGCGGAGCCGCCCGCGCAGCGGCTCGCCAGGCTGCGCGGCCCCGTGCCGCAGCGCAGTCTGGACGCCCGCGCCCTCGCCGCGCTCGCCGCGAACCCCGGCTGCCGCCGCCGCGCCCTGCTGGACGCCGCCGGGGTCGACAAGGCCGCCCTGGCCGACCGGCTGGGCAGTCCCGCGCCCTTCGGCCAGTCCCCGTTCGCCATCGTCCGGGGAAACGTCTTCGAATCCCGCGTCAAGGCCGACGGGTACGCGGAGCTGCTGCTCCTGCTGCAGCAGCGGCTCGGCCTGCCGGAGCCGGGCGCCGCCGAGCTCGCCGTACCCGACCTGCTCCCCCGGGCCGGCACGGCGGTGCGCACCGAGCGCACGCGCCAGGTCCTCGCCGACGCGGCCGCACACCGCGGCCGCTGGACGCTGCTGGACCATCCCATGCTCTGCCTCGAGGTCGCCGGCTCCCCCGCCTTCCTGGAGCCGGACGCCGTGGTCGTGCGGCCCGACGGCCGCTGGACGGTCGTGGAGATCAAGTCCTTCCCCGTCCTCGACGGCTCCGCCGACCCGGCCAAGGTCGGCGCGGCGGCCCGCCAGGCCGCGGTGTACGTCCTGGCGCTGCAGCAGACCGCCGCAGAGCTGGCGGGCGTGAAGCCGGACCCCGACCCCTACGCCGCCCCCGAGGGCCTGGCGGCCGCGCCCGACACCGCGGTGCTGCTGGTCTGCCCCAGGGACTTCTCCAACCGGCCCACCGCCGCCGTGGTGGACGTCCGCCGGGAGCTCTCGGTCACCCGCCGCCAGCTGCAGCGGATGACCGGGATCGAGCAGCTGCTGGAGGCACTGCCCGAGGGCGTCGGCTTCGACCTCTCCACCGACGACGACGGTTCGCCCGTGCGCAGCACCGGGCAGCTGGGCGAGTCGGTGGCCGCCGTGCCCGCCGCCTACTCACCGGACTGCCTGTCCACCTGCGAGCTGGGCTTCCACTGCCGGCAGGAGGCCCGCTGCGCCGGCGCTGTGGAGCAGCTGGGCCGCGCGGTCCGCGGTGAGCTGGGCTCCCTGCGGACCGTCGGCGACGCCCTGGCCGCGGCCGCCGGCGCGGGTACGGACCCGGCGGACGAGGCCGCCGCCCGGCTGGCCCGTGCCGCCGCGCTGCGCGCGGAGGCGCTGGGGCGCCGCCCGTCGGCGCCCGGCAGCGGGGAGGCCCCGGGCGTATGAGCCTGCTGTCCACCCTCGCCCGGCTGGAGGCCGTACGGTCCGGCCGGGCCGAGCCGCTGGCGACGGTCCGCCACCGCCATCTCTCCGACCGCCCCATGGTCGTCGTCCCGCTGACCGCGGCCGGTGAGGCCGGTGCGCCGCTGGCGGCCATGCTGGGCACCGACCGGGCGGCGCCGCGGCTGCATGTGGTCCCGCAGCCGCTCGACCGCGACCAGCGGTTCGCCTTCCTGGCCGCGCTCGCCGCCGATCTGCTGCCCTATCTGGAGGGCTACGGCGAGGAGGTCGAGCAGGTCGAGGGGACCGAGCGCGATCCGGAGACCGGCGAGCGCACCCCCGTGGTGCGGGAGCTGTGCGCACAGGCGCCGCAGCTGATCGTCCCCAGCGCCGCCGGTGTCGACCAGCTGGGTCTGATCGGCCGCTCCACCCGTTTCCGCCGCACCGCGGACGACGCGGACGCCGGGCCGCACCCGGTGCCGACCAGGGTGCCGCTGCTCGGCCGCTGGCTCACCCATCTGCGGGAGCGTTCCGAGGTGCCCGGCTCCTCGCTGCTGGTCGCCATGACGGCGCTGCTCTCCCGGCACTGGGCTACCGGCCAGTCGCACCTGGAGGACCAGCACCTGGGCGCCCTGCTCGCCTGGATCTCCCCTCCCCCGGGGATGAGCGGCGCCGAGGCCGCGCGGCGGGCCGAGAGCGCCCGCGACGAGCGGGGGCAGCTGTACTGCCCTCCCGCCGGTCCCGCCACCGACCCGCGCTTCGACGAGAAGCTGCTCGCCCCCGCCGTGGCCCGCTATGACGCGGCCCGCGCCGCACTGCGCGCCCGGCCCGGGGGCGACGAGCGCGCCGAGCGGCATGTGCGGCGGGCCGCCGAGGAGATCCGGGAGCTGCTGGCCGGAGTGCTGCGCCCCACCTGGGACCAGGTGTGGCACGGCGTCGACCTGCTGCGCACCCTGCCGCCGGCCGCCCATCTGCCCGAACGGTGGGAGAGCGACCGCTGGTCCTACACCGGCCATCGCGACCGGCTGGCCGCGGGCGAACCGCCCCAGCCCCGCCATGACGACGCGGTGACCGCCGCCCGCAAGCTTGCGCAGCGCGAGCGCGAGCAGGCCAAAGTGGAACTGCAGGAGGCGCTGGACGATCCGCTGGCGATGGCCGAGCACCGGCTCTCCGGGGAGGCGTTCGCCGGGACGGTGGTGGACGTCGAGCCCGCGTACGACACCTCCGGCCGCAGCCCCAAGCCCCGGCCACTGGTCACTGTGCGCACCGCCGACCGTCCGCACGCCGACCCCGGCCGGGAGGTCCACCGGGCGGGGGGCCCTGCCGCGCAGAAGGCCGAGATCGTGGCGGTGGACCCGGACGACGGCACCCTCACCCTGCGGCTGACCTCGGGCATGGGCCGCAGGAAGGAGCCCGAGCCGGGGAGTGTGCCGCAGCCCGGGGAGCAGGTCGTCTTCACCCTCTTCGAGCTGACCGTGCGGCAGGCCGCGCCGCTGCCCGCCCCCGAGGACACCCCCTGGACCCATGGCGGCCCGCCGTCCGCCGCGGCCCTGGCTCCGGCCGCCGCCGCGGCCGGCTCCGACCCGATCACCGACCCCGAGGACTGGGAGTAGCGCACCGGTGGACCCCGTCGACCCCACGGCCTCACCCGCAGCCGCCGCCCAGCGGGTCACCGCAGAGATCCTGGACGCGGTCCTGCACGGCACCGAGCGCGGTGTCGTGGTGGACTCACCGCCCGGCGCCGGCAAGTCCACCCTGGTGGTGCGGGCCGCCCGGGAGCTGGTGGCCGCGGGTGAGCGGCTGATGATCGTCGCCCAGACCAACAGCCAGGTCGACGACCTGGTGGACCGGCTCGCCGAGACCGCCCCCGAGCTGTCCATCGGCCGGCTGCACAGCAGCGACGGGCGGCCCGCACCCGAGGCGCTGCGCCACGCCGGGGTCACCGCCTCCTCAAAGGTCGGCGATCTGGTGGAGCAGCAGGTGGTGGTGTCCACCGCCGCCAAGTGGCAGTGGGTGAAGGACGTCGACCCCTGGCGGCACGCCATCGTCGACGAGGCGTACCAGATGCGCTCGGACGCACTGCTGGCCGTGGCCCGGCTCTTCGAGCGCGCCCTCTTCGTCGGCGACCCGGGGCAGCTGGACCCCTTCACGGTGGTCGGCACCGACCAGTGGGCGGGCCTGAGCTGGGATCCCTCGCGCAGTGCGGTGACCGCGCTGCTGGACCACAATCCCGGCATCCGGCCGCACAATCTGCCGGTCTCCTGGCGGCTGCCGTACTCGGCGGCGGGGCTGGTGTCCCGGGCGTTCTATCCCTTCACCCCGTTCCGCTCGGGCACCGGCGAGGGCGACCGGCGGCTCACCATCGGGACACGCGGGGACGGCGGCCCGGTGGACGCGGTGATCGACGAGGCCGCGGAGTCCGGCTGGGGGTTGCTGGAGCTGCCCGCCCGGCACACCGTACGCACCGACCCGGAGGCGGTGCAGGCGGTGGCGCAGACCGTGCGCCGGGTGCTGGACCGGGGCCTGGCCGCCGTCTCCGAGCGGGGTACCGCCCCGGTCACCGCAGACCGGATCGCGGTGGGCACCGCCCACCGCGACCAGGCCGCCGCCGTCAGGTCCGCCCTCACCGCGCTGGGGGTGCCCGTCGAGGCGGAGCGGGGCCCGGCTGTCACCGTGGACACCGCCAACCGCCTCCAGGGCCGCGAGTACGACCTCACCGTGGTGCTGCACCCGCTCTCCGGCCGGCCGGACGCCACCGCCTTCCACCTGGAGACGGGGCGGCTCTGCGTCCTGGCGTCACGGCACCGGCACGCCTGCATCGTGGTCGCCAGGGCCGGTATCGCCGAGCTGCTGGACGAGCATCCGTCGACCGAGCCGGTGCAGCTCGGGGTGAGCGTGAAGTTCCCCGACGGCTGGGAGGCCAACCATGCGGTACTGGCCCGCCTGGCGGAGCACCGGGTGTCGCACCGTCCGTAACGGGCATCGATGCCCCCGGACGCCGGAATCGCAGCCGGGCAGACCCGTCGGAATCGGCCGGTCCTACTCCGACATGCGTTCCGCGTCGTCGGGAATCCAGGGAAACGGGACGTCGGGCCACCTGGTCGCGGCCCACGCATCGAGGTCGACCGCGAGAACGGCATCGATGAAGACCTGCGGCGGCCGATAGCCGTGCGCAGTGATGTAGTGGGTGATCAGAAAGGGCGCGGCGTAGGTGACCCCGGGTGCCCCCGGAATGCGCACCTCTCCGTTCCCTTCCGGGGCCTCTTCCGGAGGGCAGAGGTCGCACTCGTGCACCCCGAGACAGATGTTCACGCAGTGGATCTTCTGGATTGCCTTCAGCTTCGCTGTGAACTCCACGGGAACCATGCCTGTCGGGTACGGCCTGCCCGCCTCCAGCCACCCCACGTTCAGGCGCGCATAGGTCGGGCGGTACCAGAGCCCGTAGAAGCCCGACTCTCTGTCCGTGAACGAGTCTTCGTCCCCGTAGTCGTACTCGGTGAGATCTTCGTAGAACACCGGCGCATCATCCTTGCGCCACACCGCGTGGGCAATGCGGTTCCTGGACCCGGCGGACACTCCGCTTGCGCCAGACTTGTCCCCGATTGTCGTACGACCCCAGCACCACGACGTCGCACCACCGGGAAGAGGTGACCCAGTGACCATAAGCGCCAGCGAGGCCCGCTCTCGCCTGTTCCCCCTCATTCAGCAGGTCAACGACGACCACGTGCCCGTACGTATCTCCTCCAAGGCCGGGGACGCCGTGCTCATGTCCGCCGAGGACTACGACTCCTGGCAGGAAACGATCTACCTGCTGCGTTCACCCGCCAATGCCCGGCGCCTGAGGGAGGCCGTCGCCCGGGACAAGGCCGCAGGCCCCGACGTTGTCACGACGACGGAAGAGCTGGAAGAGCCGGCCGGTGACGTGTGAGAAGCGTCCACGTCGACCCGGCCGCCGGAGGACTTCCTCTGCCCTGCGGTACTGGCCCGCCTGGCGGAGCACCGGGTCCGCGCCTGGTGAGCCCGGGGCCCGGGGCTGGGCGGAAGGCGGCTGGGCGGCGGGGCATACGGCAGCCGCTGATGCGGAATACCACCCAGGGGGCCCGCTGTTCCTCACGGCGTCGCCCCGCCACGCCATGGCCGGCGCCGGAAGCGTCCGCGTCCCGCGGAGGTCTCCGGTTGATCGGCCGGCAGCCGTGCCCTGAGCCGTATGTGCGCGACCCGTAGGATGCCCGACCCGTAGGACCTGCTCAGCCCGCACGACCCGCTCGACCGTGACAGCCGCCCGAACCTCGTCCTTCCGACCGCCCAGTGGAGGTGCCCATGTCCGACCCGTACGACCGGCAGCGCTCTTCGGAGGGGAAGGGACCCGCCCGGCGGTTCCGGCCCGCCCCGCTGCTCTTCGAACCGCGGGCGGACGCGACCGAGGTCGAGCACTTCTTCGACCTGGAGTCGATCGACGACCCCAGGGAGCTGCTGCGCCGCTCCACCGAGCTGGCCCTCGCCTTCCGGGCGGCCGCCGAGCGGGCCACCGACTTCCAGGCCGTGGCCGCGGCCGAGCTGGCCGATCCGCGCCGCTTCGACGCGTTGAGCTGCTCGGAGATCGCCGCCCGTGCGGACTGGACGCCGGACTACGCGGCCAAGATGGTCGAGTACGGGCGCGGTCTGAAGAAGCAGCAGCGCGCCGCCGACTGACCGTCCGGCGTGGCCTGTGCCCACCGCCTCTGGCATATGCGGGCGGAAAGGGTACGCCGCCGTCGTCCGTCCTGTCCGGTGAACGGTGCTTCCTGCGGCACCCCTGTGGCACTGCGGGTAGATCTGCTGTCCGTGGACATCTGGACGTATGAATCCGTCGAGTACATCACCGTGGCCGGGGAGGCCTGGCTGGCGTCCGCGAGCGACTACCCGCACAGTCTGCAGGCGCTGTGGCGGGAGCGCCCGGGGGCGGCCAGTGTGCTGCCCTGCGGACGCACCTTCGATGTGGTCAGCCTGCCGGAGGTGTTCGGCCGCCAGGTCCTGGAGGACCTGTGGACGGCCGGCCCGGGGTGCGGCCCGGTGGCCTGCCACCGGGGCCGGCTGCTGCTCTTCGCCCGGGTCGGCACCGCCGACCGGCTCCGGCCCCTGCTGCGCTGGGAGGAGTGGGGCCCCGACGTGCCTCCGGTGCTCTGCCACGGCGCGGGCGACGCCGTCACCGTCCCCCCGGTCCAGCGCCCGGTGAAGGCCCCGGACGACGCGCCCGGCGGCCTGCTGGCCGGCCGCTGGATCGTCGCACCCGACCGCCGTGAGCCCTGGCTGCCGGATGCGCCGGTGCTGCTGCGGGCCTGCGTCCGGGCGGCCCGGGGAGCGGCCGGGCGCAGACGGCCGCCGGGGGCCGTCCACATGGACCAAACCGATTTCTGATCGGACGCGGTCGGCTGCTAAAGTCTCCGATGTCGGTGAGCGCCGCTAGCTCAACTGGCAGAGCAGCTGGCTCTTAACCAGCGGGTTCGGGGTTCGAGTCCCTGGCGGCGCACCGGTCTCCTTTCAGGGGTCCTCTGCTGACATGTGAAGCAGCGCCCTGGTCGCATGATGCGACCGGGGCGCTGCTTCGTTGTGGGGCGGGAGACGGCCCTGCGGCGGCTGCGAGCCGCCGCTGCCGGTCCGGAAGGGCATCACACTTGACGCCGCGCCGCTCCAGCTCGCCCCGGCAGGCGACCGCGCGGTACGCCGTCCGCCGCGCGGCGAACCGCCCCGGCCGAGCCGTACGCCGCCTCCCGCCGCCCGGCTCCCGGTCGGCGGCGGCAGGCGGGCGGGCGGGCGCTCAGTGGAAGGCGTCGAGTCCGGTGAGGGCCTTGCCGACGATCAGCTGGTGCATCTCCACGGTTCCCTCGTAGGTCAGCACCGACTCCAGGTTGGCGGCGTGCCGCATCACCGGGTACTCATGGCTGATCCCGTTGGCGCCCAGGATGGTCCGCGCCGCGCGCGCGATCCCCATCGCCTCCCGGACGTTGTTGAGCTTGCCGTAGCTGACCTGCTCGGCGCGCAGCCGTCCGGCGTCCATCCGCCGGCCCAGGTGGAGCGCCAGCAGCAGCGCCTTCTGCAGCTCCAGCGACATGTCGGCCAGTTTGGCCTGGGTGAGCTGGAAACCGCCGATCGGCCTGCCGAACTGCTCACGGGTGGTCGCATAGTCCAACGCGGTCTCAAAGCAGCTGCGCCCGGCGCCGACCGCGCCCCAGACGATGCCGTAGCGGGCCTGGTTGAGGCAGCTCAGCGGACCGCGCAGCCCGGTGACGCCGGGCAGGACCGCGTCGGCGGGCAGCCGCACCCCGTCGAGCACCAGTTCACTGGTGACGGAGGCGCGCAGCGAGGCCTTGTGCCTGATCTCGGGGGCGGAGAAGCCGGGGGTGCCGGCCGGTACCAGGAAGCCGCGCACGCCTTCGTCGGTGCGGGCCCACACCACGGCGACCCCGGCCACCGAACCGTTGGTGATCCACATCTTGCGGCCGTCGAGCACCCAGTCACCGCCGGCCTCCCGCTTGGCGCGGGTCCGCATGGACGCCGGGTCGGATCCGTGGTCGGGTTCGGTGAGGCCGAAGCAGCCGATCACCTCGCCGGACGCCATGGCGGGCAGCCACTGCTGCTTCTGCTCCTCCGAGCCCCAGCGGTGGATGGCGTACATGGCGAGCGAACCCTGCACCGACACCAGGGAGCGGATCCCGGAGTCGCAGGCCTCCAGCTCCAGGCAGGCCAGGCCGTACTGGACCGCCGAGGCACCGGCGCAGCCGTACCCCTCCAGGTGCATCCCGAGCGCCCCCAGCCGCCCCAGCTCCCGGGCCAGTTCGCGGATCTCGGGCAGCTCACCGCGCTCGAACCAGTCGGCGATCCGCGGTGCGACCCGCTCGGCGCACCAGCGCCGGACGGTGTCCCGTACGGCGCGCTCCTCGTCGTCCAGCAGGTCGTCGACGCCCAGCGGGTCGCGCGGGTCGAAGGCGGGCGGCGGCGCGGACACGGCGCTCATGGGTGTCTCCTCGGCGGTACGGGGGCGGGCGGCGGTCGGGGCCACGCTCGCAGGTCGGGCCGGGTGCGTCGAGTCGGCGTCCGATTCGGTGTTCCGGCCGGTGGCCGTGTACAGTCGTCGCGTCAGCGGGCGCCGCTAGCTCAACTGGCAGAGCAGCTGGCTCTTAACCAGCGGGTTCGGGGTTCGAGTCCCTGGCGGCGCACAGACAGTGAGGGCCCCTCTCCCACGGGAGAGGGGCCCTCACCGCTTCCGGGCGCCGGGCGTGCCTCAGCAGCGGCCGGTGGGCTCGGAGACGGTGCAGGCGTTGCGGGCGAAGACGTTGCCGGTGCCCTTGTCGCGGTCGGCGAGGTCGGCGGTCTTGTTGCCCTTCAGGGTGTTGCGCTCGATGATGTTGCCCTTGTTGGGGATGCCCACGACGCTGGGGTAGAGCACGATTCCGCCGGACATCGGCACGGTGCCCTTGTTGTCCCGGATGTCGTTGCCGGTGACCGTGGTCTGCTCCACGCCGGTGAGCACGATCCCCGCGCCCTGGATGGTGGGGAGGCGGGGCGTCGCGGCACAGGAGCGGTTGTTGGCGCGGACCTGGTTGTCGCGGACGGTGAGGTGCCCGGCCCGGGGCACGCCCTCGTCGCCCACCACGAAGATGCCACCGCAGTTGTCCGTCACGGTGTTGTGCTCCACCGTCAGGTTGCGCAGCCGCCGCAGGGTGATGCCGATCCGGTTGCCCGAGACATGGTTGCCGGAGACCAGGGCGCCCGCGTCGTCGGTGGCGCCGCCCTCCTCGCTGACCGTGTTGGCGAGGAAGATGCCAGTCTCCTTGTTGTTCCTGGCGGTGTTGTCCTGGAAGACGCCGCGCACCGACTTGTCCTGCCGGATGCCGTGCTCACCGTTGCCCACCGCCTGGACGCCCCGCACCAGCAGGCCGTCGGTCTCGGTGGCCATCAGGCCGTCCTTGGTGAAGCCGGACACCGACAGCGACATGATGCGGACGCCGGTGAGCCGGTGCCCCGCGGTGCCGGTGACGCAGATGCCGTGCCCCTGCTTGGCGCAGTCGCCACTGCCCCCCTGGGCGTCGGGGGTGATCACCGTGGCGGGGCCCGCTCCCTGGAGGGTGATGCCGGCGGTGCGCACCTGGACGCTGCCGTGGAAGATCCCGGCGGGGATGGTGACGGTGTCGCCCGGCTTGGCGAGATCCACCACCTGCTGGATCGATCCGCCCTGCGGGACGGCCCGGACCGTCCCGTCCTGGCCGGAGGGCGTGGATCCGCCCAGGTCGAGGGCTCCGACGCCGGCGGCGGCTGCCACGGCGAGGGCTGACACGCCGGCGGCGCCGGCGGCGTACTTGAACTTGCGATGGCGCATCGGTGGCGACCTGCTTCCTGAAGCTTGCGGACATCGGCGGACGTGACAGCCCGCACCCGCTCGAAGCTATGCAGCGCACCACCGGCCCGCACGCCGGGTGACCCCCACGGTGCACCGGGTGACGGCCGACCGGCCCAGCCGCCCTGTGCGCGGTCTCACCGGTCGGCCCGGTAGACCTCGCCGCCGGGGCCGACCGCGTACACGTCCAGCGCCAGTGCCTCCCTGACCTGCGGCAGGACCCGCAGCGCCGCGTCCAGCGCGTCCTCCGGGACCACCACCGCGTAGCGGCTGCTGGGCACCCCGTCCATCCGGCGCAGCAGCCGCCCGTAGGCGGTGTCCAGGTCCGGCCCCGGGTCGGTGGTGTCCCCTTGGACCTCCACCAGCAGCCGGGCGCCGTCGGCGTGCCAGGCCTCGATGTCCACGCAGTCCTTCGTGCAGCTCTCCTCGAGGATCTTCCAGCCGTGGGTGCGCAGCCAGCCCACGAAGGCGCCGCACATCCGCTGTTCGTCTCCGCTGCCCATGACCTCAGGATGCGGCAGCCCGGCGTTCGGCGCGAGCGACCGGCCGCGGCGGGCCGACGGGCATGGGACCTGCGCGGATACGGTAGAGTTTCGTCGTCGGTGAGCGCCGCTAGCTCAACTGGCAGAGCAGCTGGCTCTTAACCAGCGGGTTCGGGGTTCGAGTCCCTGGCGGCGCACAGACACTGAGGGCCCCTCCGGTCGGAGGGGCCCTCAGTCGTCGGCGCGCCAGGCCGCCCCTCGCTGAGCTGCGAGAATGACCGGATGCACGACTCTCGGAGGCGCGGTCCGGCCGCGCCGCGCTCCACCCGGTCGACCGGACTGGTCCTGGCCCTGCTCTCCGCGCTGGCCTTCGGCGGCTCGGGCACCGCCGCCAAGCCGCTGATCTCAGCAGGCCTGGACCCCCTGCATGTGGTGTGGCTGCGGGTGGCCGGTGCGGCGCTGGTGCTGCTGCCGGTGGCGGTGCGGCACCGGGGTGTGCTGCGGCGGCGGCCCGGGCTGATGGTGGGGTTCGGGCTGCTGGCGGTGGCCGGTGTGCAGGCCTTCTACTTCGCCGCCATCGCCCGGATCCCGGTGGGCGTGGCGCTGCTCATCGAGTACCTGGGCCCGCCGCTGCTGCTGGGCTGGGTACGGCTGGTGCAGCGCAGGCCGGTGAGCCGGGCTGCGGCGCTGGGAGCGCTGCTGGCGGTGAGCGGGCTGGCGTGCGTGGTCGAGGTGTGGGCCGGGCTGGGCTTCGACGCGGTCGGGGTGCTGCTGGCGCTGGGGGCGGCCTGCTGCCAGGTGGGGTACTTCGTCCTGGGGGACGCAGGCGGCGACGGGGAGGACCCGGTGGATCCGCTGACGGTGTCCGCCTATGGGCTGCTGGTGGGTGCGGTGGTGCTGACGGCGGTCGCCCGCCCGTGGGAGATGCGGTGGACGCTGCTGGGCGGTTCGGTGGCGATGGGTGGGTCTCAGGTCCCGGCGCTGCTCCTGGTGGGCTGGGTGGTGCTGGTGGCGACCGTGCTGGCGTATCTCACGGGAGTGGTGTCGGTACGGCGGCTGTCGCCACCGGTCGCGGGGGTGGTGTCCTGCCTGGAGGCCGTGGTGGCCACCGTGGCGGCCTGGGTGCTGCTGGGCGAGCGGCTGGGTGTCCCGCAGGTGGTCGGTGGGCTGATGGTGCTGGCGGGCGCACTGATCGCGCAGACCTCCGCACCGGCCGGGGAGCCGGTCTCGGAGCGGTCGCTGCCGGCGGCCGTGTAGGGCCGGTGGAGGGGCGGCGGCCGCTGTGGACGGCCGCCGTCACGGCGACACCCGGCCGCGACACCGGGCAGGGGTGCGGCCTGTGCGACGGTCGCACTGTCACAGTGGCCATACATCCCTAATGTCCGATTCGAGAGGTTCAGGGACGGCCCATGGCCCATGTGCATGTGATCCTCAACCAGAAGGGCGGGGTGGGGAAGTCCACCCTCACCGTCAACCTCGCCGCCGTCACCGCCGATGTGCTCGGCCGCACCGGCAACGAGGCCCCACCCGTGGTCGCGGTCTCCACCGACCCGCAGGGCTCCGCGGCCTGGTGGTCGGAGCGGGTGGGCGACGGCCTCCCCTTCGACTTCGTGCAGGCGCACGACGACCCGGCGGGGCTCGCCTCGCTGCATCTGATCCCCACCGCCCGCCATGTCTTCGTGGACACCCCGGGCTGGCTGGACCTCTCGGGTACCGCCGGGGCGAACGGCTGCCCGCTGGGCGACGGCCCCGCCGCCGACGCCCTGCGGGCGGTCCTGGAGCACGCCCATGACGTGATCGTGCCCATCGAGCCCGAGCCGCTGGGCTTCGAGCCCACCCGGCGCACCATCGAACGGGTCGTCAAGCCGCGCGGACTGCCGTTCCGCGTGGTGGTCAACAACTGGGACCCCCGGGACGGACGCGCCGACCTCGACCAGACCAGGGCCTTTGTGCAGGCCCAGGGATGGCCGATGGCGCGCACCGTGGTCCGACACTACAAACTGCACACCCGGGCCTCGGCCGACGGCATGGTGGTCACCCAGTACGGCGGCAACCGGGTCGCCCTGCAGGCCAGGGAGGACTTCTTCCGCCTGGCCCTGGAGGTGGGCCTGGGCGCGGCCGTACCCGCCCCCGCCGGGCCACGGGACCAACCGGCGGCCCCGTCCCGCAGCGGCGCCACGAGCGGCCGGCCCCGGCCGCCGCGCGGGCGGCGGGCTGACGCCAGGCGCACGGAGGTGGCGTGATGGGCCGCCGTACCGACCTCGCCAGCCTGCTCACCCCCGGCACCCCGGACTCCGCTGCGCCGCGCCATCCGGTCGTCCTGCCGCTCACCGCCCTCGCCGAGAACCCCGGCAACCCCCGCTCGGAGCTGCGTGACCTCGAGGGCCTCGCGGAGACCCTGCGCGAGCGCGGGGTGCTCCAGCCGCTGGGTGTGATCGGCCGCGAGGCGTTCCTCGCCGACCATCCGCAGCACCGCGCAGCCGTCGGTGACGCGCCCTATGTGGTGCTGCACGGCCACCGGCGGCTGGCCGCGGCCCGGCTCGCCGGCCTCACCGAGGTCCCGGTGCACGTACGGCCGGACGCGGGCCGCTCCGACGAGGACGCCCTGATCGAGAACGTCCAGCGCGACGACCTCACCGAGCTGGAGCAGGCCCACGCCATCCAGCGGCTGGTGGACGCCTGCGGCTACTCCCAGCGGGAGCTGGCCGGACGGCTCGGCAAGTCCCAGGGGTTCATCTCCCAGCGGCTGGCGCTGCTGCGGCTGCGGCCCGAGCTGCAGCGGGCGCTGGCCGAGGGCATGCTCCCGGTGGAGGACGCCCGGCGGATCGCCCGGCTCCCCCAGGAGCGGCAGTCCCTGCCCGCGCCCGCCGCACGCGCCCGGCGTGCGGCCGGGCCCCCCGCGCCCAGGCGTGATTACGCCGTAATCACCCTGGACACCCCGGAGAACATCGCGGCCGCACTGCGCCGCCACCTCGCCCCGCGGCTGCTGGACCGTCTGATCGTGCTGCTGGCCGACGGCTGAAGGGCGTCCCGGAAGCCGGCCCCGCACCCTCGGGCGTCCACCCGGTGCGGGGCGGCTTCGGGCCCTCGTGGGGCAGTGCCTCCGCTCCGTGCACGTCAGCGGGCGTGCCGCCCGGCGCGCAGCCGGTGCGACGGCCTGTCAGGAGCGCGCGATGGCCTCATGGTGCCGGATGACCTCGGCGATGATGAAGTTGAGGAACTTCTCCGCGAAGACCGGGTCAAGATGGGCCTCCGAGGCCAGACCGCGCAGCCGCTCGATCTGCTGGCGCTCCCGGCCCGGGTCGGCGGGGGGCAGCTTGTGGCGGGCCTTGAGCCGCCCGACCTGCTGGGTCGCCTTGAAGCGCTCGGCGAGCATATGGACCACGGCGGCGTCGATGTTGTCGATCGACTGCCGGAGCCGGGTCAGCTCGGCTTGCACCTCCTGGTCCACCTCGCCCACGGAGTTGCCGCCGGGAGGGGTCTGGGGCTGGTCCGTCATCGTGGCTGCTCCGGGCCGGTGCGGGGGCTAGGGCGGACGCCACAGTAACAAGCATCGGGCTGCGGGGCCCGCCGTTGTCCGAGGAGTGGGAACGCCGCGTCGCCCGCGCGGACCGATCCCCCGGACGGCGTCCGCCCGGCGCCGGGGCGGCCTGGGCTGGGGCGTCCGGGGCGCCGGCCGCCGCGGTCGCCCGGTCGGCGGCGGTGCGGTTGCGGGCCGCCGGAGGCGGCCGGATCCTGGGCTCGCGGAACGTTCACGCGCGCCCCCCGGGAAGTGAGCTGCCCGGGAGCGCGGAAGAGCCGGAGCCTCAAGGAAGAGACCCCATGCCCCCTCGCGACTCCTACCCTGACGGCGCCCCCTGCTGGGCGGATCTGACCACCTCTGACGTCGCGGCCGCCCGGGACTTCTACGGACCGGTGCTCGGCTGGGAGTTCCAGGACCTCGGTGCCGAGATGGGCGGCTACACCATGTGCCTTCGCGGCGGGAAGCGGGTGGCCGCGCTGATGCCCCCGCCGCCGGGCGCGGAGTCCATGCCCGCCATGTGGAACGTCTATCTGGCCACCTCCGACCTGGACGGCGTGTACGCGAGGGTCGCCGATGCCGGCGGCAAACCGGTGATGGGGCCGCACGAGGTGCCCGGTGCGGGCCGGATGGCGTTCGCCTTCGACCCGGACGAGGCCTCCTTCGGGCTCTGGGAGGCGGGTGGCCACACGGGCGCCGAACTCTTCGCCGAGCCGGGAGCCATGTGCTGGCACGAGCTCAACACTCCGTCGGCGGAGACCGCCGACGCCTTCTACCGGCAGCTCTTCCCGTACAGCCAGGAGCAGATCGGCGACGGCCGGGAGTTCGACTACACCGCCTGGAAGGTGCCCGGCAGCGGCGACTCGCCGGTCTGCGGCCGCTACCGGACGGATGTGGCGCACCCGTACTGGTCCGTCTATCTCGCGGTGCCCGACGCCGACGCGGCGGCGGCGTCGGTGCAGCGGCTGGGCGGGCGTCTGGTGCGCGAGCCCTTCGACTCACCGCACGGCCGGATGGTGCCCGCCACCGATCCGGCCGGTGCCAGGCTGACTCTCTGCCAACTCCCCTGAGATCAGCGGTATCACCACCGTTCGGACATAGGCTGGGGCCGGACCCGCCCTCGGCTCCGTACCGCCCACACCCAGCAGCAGGAGGAACCGCCCGTGGCGACGACACGCACCGCACACACCGCCTGGGAAGGCAATCTGACCCACGGCAAGGGGGTCGTGACCTTCGACTCCTCCGGGATCGGCGACTTCCCGGTCTCCTGGCCGGCCCGCTCCGAGGAGCCCAACGGGAAGACCAGCCCTGAGGAGCTGATCGCGGGCGCCCACTCGGCCTGCTTCTCCATGGCGCTCTCGCACGGCCTGACCGGCGCCGGGACCCCGCCGGCCAAGCTGGAGACCAAGGCGGAGGTGACCTTCCAGCCGGGCACCGGGATCACGGGCATCCATCTGACCGTGACCGGTGAGGTGCCCGGGCTGGACGAGGCCGGCTTCGTCAAGGCCGCCGAGGAGGCCAAGGCCAACTGCCCGGTCAGCCAGGCGCTCTCCGGTACGACCATCACCCTCACCGCCCGGCTGGCCTGACGGCGACCGGCCTCCGCGTACGCCCCGGGCGCGAAACGCGAGATCCGCGCCCGGGGCGCACCGGCAGGAGCGCACCTCACTGCACACGATCACGGACGGTCCGGGTTTCCATGGCCTGCGGATCAGCGCACACCTTATGATCCCTGGGCGTGCGAACGGAATGTCCGTTCTGCACCACCTGGCGGGTGTGGCTGCGAGCAGTGGACGGGGGCATGCCGTGCGAGGCCGGACGCAGGGGGCCGACGCACACCGGGGGGCCGAAGCGCAGGACGGGACCGACATGTACGACGGCGCCGATGTCCACGAGAGCTCCGACTGCCCGGCCGCCGGGCCGGCCGGCTCACTGCCCGCGCCCATGTCCCTGCAGGAGGCACCGCCCGGCCACGTTCCCGCCGAGATCGTCTGCCCCTCCTGCGACACCCCGCTGCACGGGGTCAACGAGCGGCTCAGGGACGCCCTGCAGGCCAGCGAGTCGCGGTTCCGCGCCGCCTTCGCCGACGCGGGCATCGGCATGGCCCTGGTGGACTCCGACGACTGCATCATCGAGGCCAACCCGGCGCTGGCGGCCATGGTCGGCCGGGACGTCTCCGAGCTGGTACGGATGCACATCCACCGGTTCATCGACCCCGAGGAGTCCGCCCGCCGCCTCTACCTCGACCTGGTGGCCGGCGAGCGCGACCGGCTGCGGCTGGAGAAGCGGCTGAAGCACCGCGACGGCGGCACCGTGTGGACCAACATCACCATCTCGCTGATCAGGGACGGCGACGGCCGCCCCCTCTACACCCTGGCCATGGTGGAGGACGTCACCGAGCAGCGCCGCCTCGGCGACCGGCTGCACTACCAGTCGCTGCACGACCCGCTGACCCGGCTGCCCAACCGCTCCTACTTCTTCGAGCGGCTGGCCACCGCCTGCGAGTCCACGACCTCCGAACGCCGCCGGGTCGGCCTGTGCTACCTGGACCTGGACGGCTTCGCCGCCGTCAACGACACCCTCGGCCACCACATCGGTGACGAGCTGCTGGTCGCCGTGGCCACCCGTCTCGAGCGGCACTTCGCGAGCGGCGGCCGTCTGGTGGCGCGCCTGGGCGGGGACGAGTTCGCCCTGCTGGTGCCGGACAGCGAGGGCGGCGACCAGCTCACCGGGCTGGCGGCGGAACTGCTCCGGGTACTGGACCGGCCGTTCGACGTGGCCGGGCACCGGCTGGCGGTCACCGCCAGCGTCGGCGTGGTGGAGCGCCCGGTACGCGGCACCACCCCGACCGAGCTGGTGAAGGACGCCGACGCCACCCTGTACTGGTCCAAGGCCGACGGGCGGGCCCGGTGGACCCTCTACGACCCCGACCGCGGCGCCCACCAGATGACCCGCCAGCTGCTGGCGACCGCGCTGCGGCCCGCGCTGGAGCGGGGTGAGTTCGCGGTGGAGTTCCAGCCGCTGGTGGGACTGGCGGACGGGCGGGTGCACGGCGCGGAGGCGCTGGTCCGCTGGCGGCACCCGCGGTTCGGCACACTCTCGCCGGACCGCTTCATCCCCCTGGCGGAGGAGACCGGAGCGATCGTCCCCCTGGGCAAGTGGGTGCTGGAGGAGTCCTGCCGCCAGGCCCGGCACTGGCTGGACGAGTTCCCCTCCGCGGAGGTCTTCGTCAGCGTCAACCTGGCGGTGCGCCAGGTGTGGGACTCCGACGTGGTGGCCGATGTCGCCGAGGTGCTGGACCGCACCGGTCTGCCGCCCCGGCTGCTCCAGCTGGAACTGACCGAGAGCGCGGTGATGGGACCGGCCGGCCGGCCGCTCCAGGCGTTGCAGGCACTGGCCGACATGGGGGTGCGCATCGCCATCGACGACTTCGGCACCGGCTACTCCAACCTGGCGTACCTGTCGCGGCTGCCGGTCCATGTGCTCAAACTCGACGGCACCTTCGTGGAGGGCTTCCGCGACCAGGGCGGTGCCCGGCGGGAGGCCGACGAGAAGATCGTCTCGGCGATGGTGCGGCTCGCCCATGCGCTCGGCCTCACGGTGACCGCGGAGGGCGTCGAGAGCGCGGTGCAGGCCGAGCGGCTCCGGGCCACCGGCTGCGACACCGCGCAGGGCTGGTACTTCGCCCGGCCCGGACCGCCCCACCGGGTGGTCCGCATGCTGCGTGAGGGCCCCTGGCCGGCGGGCGGTGCGGCGGTTCCGGTCTGACCGGACCACGCGGAGCACGGCCGCCGCGAGACGCTCACGGCGGCCACGGCGGCCACGGCGGCCACGGCGGGAACGCGGTGGACGGCCCCGGGCCTGCTCACCGTCCGCGACCGGGCCACGGGGAGCCGGCTGCGTCCGGCCCCCCCGCCGCCGCGGCGGGCCTCGGACGCGGCTACCCGCGTCCCGGCGTCCGTGCGGGACCGCTCGGGAGAACGGCCCCGCACGTCCCTGGGTACTGCGGTCAGCAGGCGCCGTTGTCGGTCCAGACGTCCTGGCTGTTGTTGCCCGGGATGTCGCCCTGGGTCCACCACTTGGCGGTCCACTTGTGGCCGTTGTAGGAGACCGCCGCACCGCCGTTGTACGCCGTGGAGCTGCTCCACGCCGCAGCGGTGCAGCTGCCACCACCCGTGGTACCGCCGGTGGTCGTGGTCCCCCCGGTCGTGGTCGTACCGCCGGCGCAGGCACCGTTGTCCGTCCACACACCCTGGCTGTTGTTGCCCGGCACATCCCCCTGGGTCCACCACTTGGCGGTCCACTGATGCCCGTTGTAGGAGACCACCGCACCGCCGTTGTACGCGGTCGAGCTGCTCCACGCCGCAGCGGTGCAGCTGCCACCACCCGTGGTACCACCGGTGGTCGTCGTCCCACCCGTCGTGGTCGTACCACCCGTGGTCGTCGTGCCACCGGTCGTGGTGCCGGTGGGCGGGGTGGCGCCGGCGAACCGGACCGAGTACTTGGCGAAGTCCCAGGACGCCTGCGGCACGCTGCTGCAGGTGCCCGAGGTCTGGCCGTTGTTGTCCGGGGTGGCGCACTGGCGGTCGCGGTTGAGCGACCAGAAGGTGTAGCGGGCCAGCTTGTGCGAGGTGGCGTAGTCCAGCACCTGCTGGAAGTCGGCCTGGTAGAAGTACTCGCCGCTGTCGCTGCGCCCGTTCATCATGGAGACGCCCTCATGGGCGTACGCGGTGGCGGAGTCCCAGCCGAAGGTGGTGCGCAGCAGACCGTTGAAGGCCTCCAGCGCACTGATCTGCGAGGCGGCCCCGTTGAAGCCCCCGTCGAAGGGCATGATCGAGAAGTTGGCGGGGGTGAAGCCCTGGGACTTGGCCTCGTTGAGCATCTGCTGGCCGAACCAGCCGGTGCCGGCCGTGGTGCCCGCCGTGGTCACCGAGACATAAAGTCCGGGGTTGCTGCCCTGCAGGATCTTGGCGGCGCCGATCTCGTTGTGGATGGCGGCCGTGTTCTCGTACTCCGGCTCCTCCAGGTCGAAGTCGATCGCCTTCAGCTGGTACTTGTCGATCACCTGCTGATAGGCGGCAGCGGTGGCCTCGGGGGTGCCGCAGGTCTGGCCGAGCTTGGTGCCGCCGTAGCCGCCGATGGAGACGGAGACGTCGCCGCCCGCCGCACGGATGGAGCTGATGACGCCGGCGACCTGGGTGTCCGAGGAGACCGCGGCGGAGCCGTCCCAGGTGGGCGAGCAGCCGCCGCCGCTGGGCGCCAGGATGAAGGCGAGCTGGAACGCCTTCAGTCCGGAGGCCGACATGATGTCGGTGGCGCTCGGCGGGTTGTTGTCACGCGGCATCAGATACGGCGCGGCGGCGTACCAGTTGGAGCCGAGCGCGGCCGGCGTCGCGGTGGAGGCCTGGGCGGAGCTGCTCTGGAAGGCGGCCAGCAGACCGCTGGCGGCGAGGGCCGCCACGCCGGTGACTGCGGCCGCCCTGCGGAAGCGGCCGCCGGGGACCCGGTGGACGGGGGGTTGCGTGGTGCGCGGCACGGGGGGCCTC
>NZ_LIQR01000137.1 GCF_001418575.1 Peterkaempfera griseoplana | reverse complement strand
GGGCGGGGGTGCCGACGTACAGGTAGCCGAGCAGCTGCTCGTCGTCGCTGATGCCGAGGTGCTTGCGGACCTGCGGCGCGTCCGGCGGGCCGCCGAACCAGACCCCGCCCCAGCCACGCGCGTCGAGGAGCAGCAGCAGTGTGGTGGCCATCGCGGACGTCGCGGCCAGCTGCTCCCAGCGTGGGATGGTCGGGTGGTCGCAGGGCTGGAAAACGAGGCCGAGCATCAGCGGCGCGCGCAGGTGCTTGGCCGCGACCCTCTCGGCCAGGTCGACGGTGGGCGCCGCCTCGGCGGCAGCTTCACCGAGCCGGGCGCGGGCGTCGCCGCAGATCGCGATCACACGCCAGGGGCGCAGCTGCCCGTGATCGGGCGCGGAGGCTGCGGCCGCCAGCAGGTCGAGGAGTTCGTCCGGGCCGGGAGCGGGCCCGGTGAGGCGGATGGTGCTGCGCCGCGCGCGGATCGCCGCCTCGGCATCCTCCGCGGCAGGCCGAGTGTCGGGGGCGGTGGTCATCGGGTGCCTCCCGAGGTGCCGGTCTGCGCGGTGACCGGCTCGGCTGAGGGGGCCGGGGCGGTGAGGTCGGGAGCGCCTCGGGTGATGCGGTCGAGCAGGGGCGCGGTAACGGCGGTGGTCACGACCGCCATGACGACCATGATCGTGAACAGGTTCGTGGAGATAACACCGAGCTGGAGGCCGATGCCGAGGACGACGATCTCGGTGATCCCGCGGCAGTTCATCAGGGTGCCCATCAGCGCCGACCACCGCCAGTCGCAGCCGGCGAGGCGGGCCGCGCCAGCGGCGCCGACCCACTTGCCCGCCACGGCTATGGCCAGGACCAGCGCGGCCCAGCCCCACTGGCCGGCCGGGAGGTGGGAGAGGTCAGTGTGCAGGCCGGTGTCGACGAAGAACAGCGGGAGCAGCACCGGAACGAAGACCGCCTGGAGGCGGGCGGCGCTGCGCTCGACGGCCGGCAGGCCGCGCGGCACCGTCGCGCCGAACAGGAACGCCCCGAAGGCGGGGTGGACACCGATCCGGTCGGTGGCGCACGCGGCCAGAAGCAGCCCCGCGACCAGCAGCACCGTCACCAGGTCCTCCGAGCTGCGGGCGGCGCGCTCCAGCATCCGCTTCAGGACCGGGCGGGCCACGGCCAGCGCGGCGGTAAAGGCGGCGGTCAGAGCGAGGGCTGTGAGCGCGTCCAGCGGGGAGCCGACGGTGGCCAGGGCGGTGACGGCGATGAGCAGGCACCAGGCGAGCGCGTCGTCGGTGGCGGCGCACGCGAGCGCGAAGGCACCAAGGCGCGTGGTGGCCAGGCCCCGGTCGGTGAGGATCCGGGCGAGAACGGGGAACGCGGTGATGGACAGCGCGGTGGCGACGAACAGAACGAACGGCAGCCGCTGCACGCCGGGCGGCGCGAGAGCCGGGTACATCACCACGGCGAGGCCGGCCCCGAGGCCGAGGGGCAGCAGAACGCTGCCAGCGGCGACAAAAGCCACGGCGCGGCGCGTGGTCCGTAGGGAGTGGAAGTCGAGTTCGAGTCCGACGAGGAAGAGGAAGGCGAGCAGGGCGACGTTGCCGAGCGCCGAGGTGTAGGGCAGGACGGCAGGCGGCAGCAGGGCGCGCTGGACGCTGGGGGCGAGCCAGCCGAGCAGGGAGGGGCCGAGGAGGATGCCGACGGCCATCTCGCCGATGACGGGTGGCTGGCCGAGGCGGCGGGCGGCCCAGCCGCCGGCTTGGCAGGCCAGTACCACGGTCGGGACGGCGACGAGGACGAGCGAGAGCGGACTGGACAACGGCGGTCTCCGATCTCCGGGCGAAGGTCGGCGTGGGTGCGTATGCGCGAGGGGCTCGGTGCCCCGGCGGTGCGGGGCGCCGAGCTGGGGCGGCGAGGATCGAGTACGGGGCGGCCAGGTGCTCGACGGCGGTGGCACCTGTGTCGATGGCCCACAGCAGTGCCGCTGCACGGCGACTGCTCGGGCCGCCCGGTGCCGGACGTCCGGTCAGGCCGTGGGGAACAGGGCCTGGTAGACCGGGTGGGCCGTGAAGGGGCCGCCGTGGTGCGGGGACGCCAGCGAGCCGTGGTGCTCCTCCCCACCGGTGGTGCGCAGCGTGGCGCCGAGGTGGTAGTCCGGGTGGATGCCATCGTTGCTGAGGGTCGCCTCGACGGTGAGTTCCAGGACGTCTCCGGGCACGACCGGGACGGGCTCGTGGAAGAGCGGGAAGTAGATGCTGGCCCAGTTGGTCCTCATGCGCAGCGCGTCGAGGGGTTCTTCGTCGGGCGTGCACCAGAGGTTGAGCCAGGTGAGCACGCCGTCGACGTGGCCGGCCCGGGTGATGGCCAGGCGGATGGTCGTGCGCTGCTCCGTGCGCAGTTCGCCGTTGAACTCGAGCACTTCGACGGGCGCACCGTCGCAGAGCAGGGCGTCGGTGTGCGGGTTCTCGATCCGCAGCCGGATGTCGAAGGGGCGGCCGTGCCAGTCGAAGATGCTCTGCAGGTACGGGAGGGACGCCTCGGCGAAGGCGACGGACTGGCCGGGGAGCAGGTCGGAGAGACGGACGGCCGCGGCCAGGGTCGCTGCGCGGTGCGGGACCACCAGGCCCCCGGGCTCCAGGTGGCGGTTGCGGGCGTCGGTCAGGACGGCTGCCGCGCCCTCGGCGCCGGCCAGAGAACCGATGATCTCAGCCACGCAGACGTCGGCCTTGGGCGCGAACTGGAGGGTGGTCGACTCGCCGAGCAGGAGCGTGATCAGGTCGCGCTGGTCGAGGGCCGCCAGGTTGCCGGCGGCCTTGTGGAACGCGTCCTCGATGACCTCGACGGCCAGGGCGTGCCGGGCTCCGGCCTGCACGCTCTCGCGGGCCCAAAGGAGGTCTTCTCCGGTGCCGATGTCCAGGACGCGCCGGCCCGGCGCCAGCTTGGCCAGCGCGCCGAGGAAGCGCTTGTTGCGCTCATGGTCGGTGGTCATGGTCGAGTAGAGGAACTGGTCGTAGATGGGGTATTCGCCGACCGTCGGCCACAGGGCAGGGCGGTCCTCCTGCTCGGGCTCCGGGTCCACGTTCACCCGCACGGTGATTCCGTGTGCCTTGATCTCTCGGGTCTCGTGCATGATCCGCCTTTCGCGGGTGTGTCGCCCGGCGCGGTGCCTGTGCTCGGGGGTGTCAGCCGCCGCCGCTTCGGCGACAGGGCGAATGGGATCGGCGGGAGGTCGCCGTGCGGGTGCGGAGGGCCGGCCCGGCGGCCGGGTGGCTGCCGGGATCGGGTGTTGGGCGCAGCGGCTTCAGGTGCGCAGCAGGGGCAGGGTGGTGCAGCGCAGGGAGCCGGGGATGCGGGTGACCTCGGAGTAGTCGACGGTCAGGACCTCGAGTCCGAGGGCGGCCAGGGCGTTGGCAATGCGGTCGCTGCCTGCGGCGATGACGACCGTCGTGGGGGCAATGGCCAGGACATTGACCTGGACGGCGCGGGCCTCGGCGTCGGTTACGGGGATGAGGTAGTCGAAGTGGGCGTCGAACCAGCGGTTCTGGTCGGCGGTGAACACTTCGCGGTGGATGAGGGCGGTGCCAGGCGCGACCACGGCGAGGTGGTCGTCGAGGTGGACGATCCCGTCGACCGCGAAGGGCACAGGGACGACTTCGCGGTTGATGCCGTGCCGGGTGAGAGCCTCCTGGAGGGCAGCCGCCCCGTCGGGGCTGGTCTCCTCGCTCAGGCCTACGAGGATCCGGGCGGTGTCGGGGAGCAGCACGTCGCCGCCCTCGATCGTGCCGTGGGTGAGGGCGACGGGCCGCGCTCCGAGGGCGGGGTCGTTGAGGGCGTCGGCCTCGGGCAGGCGGTGTATGGAGTTCAGGCGCGCCTGGAAGAGGACGTGGTCGACGGCGAAGGCGATGTCGCGGGGGTAGTGCTGTGTGGAGCAGCCCGGCGCTGCGGGGAGCAGGACCACGTCGGTGCCGCGGTCGCGCAGCAGGCCGATCAGTTGGTCCTGCTGGGCGCGGACGGTGGCGGGGTCGTAGTGGGCCCAGGTGCTGGTGGCCTGCTGGCGGGCGAGGACCGGATGGACGTCGGGGCCGTCCAGCGGGCGGGTGAAGCCGCCGGCGTGGCGCATGGCCACGCGCTTCAGAGTTCCATACTCGGTGGCGACATGGACTCCGGCGCGCACGGGTCCTCCTGAGGTCGGTAGGGGCGCGGTGGTGTGCGGGGTGGAGGTGATCCCGGCACAGCCCGGTGGCGGCGGGTCTCCGGGGGCGAGCGCTGTCAGATGCGCCCGCCCCCGCAGGGTCCGGGGGTCAGCTGGCCGTGGCGGGCCGGGTGTCGCACTGGGCGAGCCAGTCGGCGGCCTCGGCGACCCGGTTGATGTTGGTGGGGGCCACGGCCGGGTCGGTGTCGTAGTGGTCGAGAGCGGTGGCGAGGATGCCGATGATCGTGTCGTCGCCGTAGTCGCGGGCGGCGATGTGGCTGCCGCACTCGCCGCAGAAGCCGCGGGCGGTCTTGCCGGGGTAGGTGTCGTACCAGCGCGGCTCGCCGCCCTCGCCGGTCCACTTCAGCCCGTCCATCGGGAACCCGACCCACCACTGGAACGGCGCGCCGGCTCGCTTGGCGCAGTGCGCGCAGTTGCACACGTGCGGGTCGTCCACCGGGCCGGTGACGGTGAAGCGGATCTTCCCGCACAGGCAGCTGCCGCTGCGGACTTCGAGGCCGGAGCCGGTGGCGGCAGCGGCGGTGGCAATGGTGGCGACCGTCTCGGACACTAGTTCAGTTTCCTCGCTCGATAGGCCAGTTGGGTCCACCAGTGTGCCATCGCACCGAGGATCTGCAGGAAGCCCTCCAGTGCCTGCGGCAGGTCGAGGTGGAAGAGGTCACTCTGACGGATGAACCGGGCCAGGCCCTCGATGTGGGCCTCCTCCACGCTCATTCCGCCGACCTGTGCGGCCTCGTGGCCTTCGTCGAGGTGCAGCCGGTAGTAGTAGTCCAGGTTCTTCAGCGCTGCGCCGCTGGCCCCGCTGGTCAGCTCGCCGTACCGGTCGGTGATGTCCCGCAGGATCTCGGTCTCGGCAACGGCGACGCCCTCGGTGGCGTAGTAGCCGCCGGCGATGAGGCCGGTCATGTGGGAGTTCACCAGGACCTGGTGCTGAAGGACCAGCTTGGCGGTCTCGTCGGCGGGAACGTGGCCGTTGACGAACAGGCCGAAGTCGGTGAGCAACGCGCGGGTGTAGAGGATGTAGTGGGCGGGGACCTTTCCGGGCTCGCCGCCCTCCTCCAGGAAGTTGCGGTCGAACTCATGCCCCAGCGCCGGGCAGGCGCCGTAGACCTGGGCGGCGGCCAGGCGCAGGAACTGCGCGTTGTGCCGGGCGAAGACCGCGAGCTCGGCGATGTACATGCGGGCCTGGGCCGCCGTGAGTGTGGCGGGGTCGACCAGGGCGCGGATCTGCCGGTAGATCGTGTCGATCATGGGCTTGAGGTGCTTGTCGACGAGGTCGTCGCCGCTGGTGCGCTTGCCCTGGATGGTGGCGTGGATGTAGCCGCGGGTCTCCGGGTTCGCCTGCAGGTACATCTCGACGAGGCTGGTGCCGCGCAGGTCCTCGAGCGTGGGCGCGGGAGCGGTGGTGGTCACTCGGTCTCCTCGGACGTGGTGGTGAGGGTCAGGCCGCCGGTGGCGCCGAGCGTGCGGATCGCCGAGACCACCTGCGGGTCGTCGGGCAGAGGGGTGGGGCCGTTGTTGAGGCGCTCGACCAGGCCGGGGGTGAGGACGGCGGGGTCGGCCGGCGCCTCGCAGCCGCGGAGGAACGCCTGCCGGCCGGTGACGATCAGCCGGTAGGGGGCGCGGACCGCGATGCTCGTGCCGGGCGCGAGGTCGGTGACCGCGAACGCGGCGGCGGCTTCGTCACGGGCGAGGTCGTTCTCGGTCTGCTGCCAGCCGCCGTTGCTGAGGACGGTGTGCCAGCGCTGGTGGGCGTGCTCTTCGGCGGCGGCCGTCGCTTGCTCGGCGGCTGCGGTGAACGCGGCTGCGGTCACCGCACCCAGTCGGCGGGCGAGCTCGCCGGGGCCGGCGCTCAGCGGCTGCATCGGGGACGGCCGGCCGGCGTCGGTGTCCGGCGCGCTGACCAGGAGGGACTCGACCATGTCCGGCGCGATCCAGCCCCGGGCGATCGCGGCGTCGGGGAAGGTGTAGAGGGGGATGGCCACACTGGCGGAGAACTCGCTCTGCCGGCCGACGTGGAAGACGCGCTCGGGCAGGAACAGCGCGTCACCGGGCTCCAGAGCGAAGTGCTCGCCGTGCTCCAGCAGCCACGTGTAGTCGCCGTACAGCGGGTCGCTGCCGCCGGTGAGCTTGCGGTACTCCTCGGCCGACCAGCAGTAGAAGTCCTTGGTGCCGGGCCCGTAGTGGGTGAGGAAGGCGTTCTCGTATCCCTCGTGGACGCCGAACGCGGTCCCGGAGTAGTTGCCGACGAAGGCGACCAGCTCGGCCCCGCCGGCCGGGACGCCCCAGCCGCCGATCAGCGCGCCGACGAACTCGCCCAGGCCAGCGGCCAGCGCCGGGCTGACGCTCTCCAGGGTGTTGAGGACCAGGCTGAACCGCTCGGCTCCGACCTGCTCCTGCATCCACGCGATGAAGCCGCCCTCCGGCCAGGCGTCGGCGCCGAGCACCTTGTCGACCAGGTCGGGGCGGTGCTCCTCGCCCACGTACACCCGGGCGTTCGCCGTGATCTCCAGTCCGGTGGCGTGGGCGCGGCGGATCGCGGCGAACCCGTCCAGGACGGTGGCCGCGTTCGCCGCCGAGGCGGGGACGACGCCCTTGAACAGGTACGGGCGCCTCATGCCGTCGGTCTTGGCTGGCAGGGTGTCGGTCCAGAACGCGTGAGGCGGGGGCCACTTTCCGGTGCTGCTCATGGCCGGGGTACTCCTTCGGGTAGGCGTCGGGTACGCGGCCGCGGGTGCGGCCGGGGGCGTGCGTGCGCGGGGCGGGCCGCCGGGTCAGGAGCTGAGGTAGTCCTCGGGGCCGCCATCACGGACGGTGTCGAGGGTGAAGCAGTGATGCCCGCCGCCGAACAGGCGCCGGTGGCGGTGGCGGACCGGGACGACCGTGAAGCGGCGCCGCTCCAGCACCTCGATCAGCTCCGGGTAGAGGGAGTTGACGACGACCGTGTTCTCGTCGATCGACAGGACGTTGATGTCGATGTAGCGGGACGCTGTGGGGATCACGAACCCGAACTCGTCGTAGTCGGGCTCGGGCACCGAGCTCGGCGGCGGGTAGATCGCCTCCCAGCTGCGCATCTCCTCCGGCAGGAGTTCGAGGTACTTCGGGTCGCGCAGCAGCATCAGGCCCGGGCGCAGGGGGACGACGATGGAGTCGACGTGGTTGTCGGCGATTCCAGGCAGCCGGTGCAGGCGCAGTTCGGGGAAGTTGCGGGCGAGCCACTGGTAGGCGAGCTCGTGGTTGTGGTTGGAGACGTTGACCAGCACGTCGCGGCCCAGGCGGATGCACTGCGCGCCGTCGAAGACCATCTCCAGGCCCAGGCCGTCGATGGGCAAAGCGTCCTCGCCGGCCATCGCCGCGGTGACGTCGATGCCGCTCCGGTCGAAGTAGGCGGTGTCGAGGGAGTGGGCGGCGAGCGCGGGCCGCGGCATGGACAGCCAGTTCGATCCCTGCGCGAAGTAGCGGTTGAAGTGGGCCTTGAGGTGGTCGTTCTCGAAGACCCTGCCGCGGATGTGCGGCGCCGTCTCCACGATCGTCGTCCCGAGGATGACCGCGTTGTCCCGGACGTTCAGCGGCGGCGTCGCGCCGCTGCTCCACCACGGGGAGGAGACCTGGACGTCCTTGCCGGGAGCTGAGGGGCGCAGTACGCGCACCCCGCAGCCGGCCAGGGCGTCCGCGAAGCCGGTGACGTCCTCGATCAGCTCCTCGACGATCTGCTGCGGGACCGACAGCCGACGCTGGCCGTCGGGCAGGTGAGGGGCGACGTTCTCGTAGTAGAACAGCCGCCAGCTGCTGTCGGCGTGATGCTCGGTGTAGTGGTCGGCGCGGCCGACGACGACCTCGCGCAGTCGGGTGAAGTCATCGAAACTGCGCACGCCCTGGGCGGGCGGGTCGAGCTGGGACTGGGGTTTGGTCATGGGGTGGCCGCCTCCTCGGCGGCGGGTGCCGGCACGGCCCAGGCGGGCAGGGGATGCCGTCCGGGCGGCACTATGGCGGGGCCGGTCGTGGACAGTCATGGAAGGAATTGGTCAGGCGGCCGCGCGCCTCGCGACCATGGCCTGCTGGGCCGCGGGCTTGGCAGTGAGGCGGGTGATGATGTCCTCGATCACGCACGGCACCTCGGGGGTGGAGCCGCGGCGGGCGAAGTAGCCGGAGCACCACGGCACCTCGTCCCAGCGCTCCAGGCGCTCGGACAGGAGGGCCTTGGCCTCGGGAAGGCGACGCCAGGGGATCTTGGGGCACCAGTGGTGCACCGGGTGGAACATGTCGTCGAGGTGGCCGCCCAGCAAGTGCCGGGTGAGCCAGTGCGAGGACCAGCCGCGGGTCTGCAGCAGCACGTCGTCGCTCTCGATCAGGCCGGCGTGGTTGCCGAGGTCGGTGATCCAGGTGACCACCGGCCGCACGAACACCAGCGGGACCAGCCAGTACAGCAGTAGCTCGCCCAGGACACCGCAGGACCAGCAGACGGCGGCGACGCCGGCCCACAGCACCGCGCGGGCAGCGGGCGCCCACCTGCTCTCCCGCGGGCCGCGGGTCACCAGCGTCCGCAGCGCCGATGTCGGCAGTCGCCACAGCGCGGCCTTGACGATCACCCGCAGCACGAAGGCGGTCCGGCTCGTCGGCGCCCGGACGGTGTGAAGGCGCCCGGCTCGGTACGACTGGAACATCGGGTCGGCTCCGGTGCCCAGCTGCGCATGGTGCACCCCGTGGGTGACCCGGTAGGGCCGAAGCCCCTCTCCGAGCATCCCGGTCAACAGGTACCCGACCAGGCGGTTGCCGCCGGCGGTGGTCAGCAGCTTTGCGTGGACGCACTCATGCGCCAGGTTCGACAGGTGCCGCTGGCGAACCCCGATGTACAGCACCGCGAGCAGCGGCCCGACGACGTGCCCGGCCAGGGATCCGACGAATGCCGCCACGACGATCGCGCCGACGTCATACGCGACATCCCGCAGGCCGACACTCGGAGCGCCGCACAGGTCCTCCAGCTCGCCGATCAGCTCCGGCCCCAGCGCCTGCCGAGCCGCGCCGGATGCGCCGGTCGAGTGCCGGGTGCGCCTCGGTGTGTTCTCGCTCCGGCGTATCGACCACCGGCTGGGCCTGCCCATCTGCTCTCCTCCTGACATCGCTGGGGACTGGATCTGGGCCTTCCGTGAGCCACCGACGGTGGGCGGGGCGCCCGCCCACCATCAGCAGCACGTCAGCCGATCAGGACGATCGGGGTCAGGCGGCGGCGCCGGGGCGCGTGCCGAGCTTGACGCCCGGGCGCATGCCGAGCTTCACGGCGGCGCCGGGGCGCATGCCGAGCTTGACGGTGCCGTCACCCGGGCGCATGCCGAGCTTCAGGGTCTGGTCCATGGGTTCTCCTCTCGGGCTGCGGGCATGCCGCAGCCACGCGTGGTGAATCGGATGGTCGAGCCAAGATCTGCACGGCTCGAAGGGACCGGCCGGGCGTTACATCGAGGGCGCTGGTGAAACCGTCGCGCCGAGTGGCCGTGCCATCACGCTAGGGCCGCACCAAGGGCAGCGGCAACGGTTCATGGCGTTGCGCCAGGTGCGCCGCGACGTTGCGTACCCGTTGCGTCGATCCTGCCGCTGGCCTGGGGAAACGCTCCTGCGAGCATCTGGAAACCCGGCTAACGGCCGCGCGCCGGACCACTGGGCCGGTGCGCGCCGTCTTCTGCGCCGCGACGGCGTGCGGCTACCTTGAGGCGCTCCCAGAAGGGCGCAACGCCCAAGCGGCGCGAAATCAACAACTCCCTTTTCCTGTATTTGAGTTGAGGGGAAAACGCATGTCCTCACTGTCCGGTCCCATCCGCACCAAGGCTCACGTGCTGCACAGCCTGCGGGCCTTGCTGCACGACGAGGGCTTTACCGAGCTGATCACTCCCGTCGCCCGCCGCGCCGACCTCGGACCCGGCCGTCGCGCACCCGCCGGCGTCCACCAGGGCCGGTACCTGCGCGCGATGATCGGCCCGGCGCTGCGCGTCAACGTCAGCACCGAACTCCCACGGGTGTACGAGATCGGCCCCTGCTTCCGGCCCGAACCCCCCGACGCCCTCCACGCCTCCGAGTTCACGATGCTCGACCTGTACGCCGCCAAGCTCGGCTTCGAAGAGCTGATCGACCTCGCCTGGCGCCTGGTCGGCCCGCACCTGCCTCACTACGCCCCCGAGCAGCTCTCCATCGCCGACCACGTCCACGACGCGTTCAGCATCGACCTGCGCACCGAGCCGATCGGCGACCTGCACCCGCGCATGGCCGCCCGGATCGGCGCCGACCCGGCCGAGCCCTTCCGTGACGTCCTCGGACGCTACGTCGCCCTCGAACTCGAGGCCGGCACCGCGGGCCGCGCGGTGTTCCTGACCGACTACCCGACCGGAGGCGACGAGCCGTGCGCCCGCCTGGCCCACGGCACCACCGCCGTGCTGGAGCGGTTCGAGCTGATCGTCGACGGCATCGAACTCGTCCACGGCTACACCGACGAGACGGACCGCAACGCCTTCACCGAACGCGCCAAGGCCGTCGGCCTCTACGACGACGAGCAGCAGCTCGCCCTGGACGCCGTCGACGCCGGCACCGTTCCCGCGGACACCGCTGGCCTCGGCATCGGCATCGAGCGGCTGTGCGCCGCCTCCACAGGGCAGCGCGACATCACTCCGTTCCTCCAGTCCCCCCAGTTCTGACGCTCGGATCCCAGCCCCCGGAGGCACGATGGACCTCGCTGTCACTCCCCTTCCCGGCGGCTTCGGCGCCCGCGTCGAGACCGACCTCGCCCGCAAGACCGGCTCCCCCGTGGCGCACGCGCTCACCGACGCGCTGCACCGCCACCGGGTGCTCGTCCTGCCCGGCCAGCACCTCAACCACGCCGACCTGCTCGCCGCAGCCGCCCTGTTCGGCGAGGTCGACACCGCCACCGACCGCCGCTACACCGTCCCCGGTTTCCCCGGCCTCACCGTCGTCTCCAACATCCACCAGGGCGGCACGCCGGTCGGCATCTACGACGGCGACCAGGAAGAGGAGTGGCACGCCGACAACAGCTTCAAACCCGAGCTGACCGCCGCCACCCTGCTGTACTCGGTCATCACTGCGGCCGAGGGCGGTGAGACCCGCTTCGCCGATGCCACCCGCGCCTATGCCGACCTTCCGGCCGATCTCCAGGCTCGGGTCGACGGTCTGAGCGCAGTCCACTCCGTCCATCACCTCGCGGCACAGCAGGCCGACGCGGCCGGCGGCCGCTCCTCCACCCAGGCCGGCACCCTCGTGCAGCTGCCCGAGGTGACCCACCCACTCGCCCCCGTCCACCCCGCCACCGGCGTCCGCGCGCTCCTGCTCGGCTCGATGGTCATCCCCCGTGTGGTGGGACTGCCCGAGGCCGACGGCCGGATGCTGCTGATCAACCTCCTCGCCCACACCACCGCACCCAATTACCTGTACACCCACCGCTGGAAGCAGGGAGATCTGGTCGTCTGGGACAACCGCGCCGTCCTTCACACGGCCTCGCCCTGCGACAGCACTCGTCACTCCCGGCTGCTATATCGCACGGTCGTTCGATAGTGGCCACGTCGATTCCAGCATCCTGTCACGGTGACACGCCGCTGGTGCGCCAGGTACCGCGACGGCCTTGTTTCCTAGGGTTGCCTCATGACCGAGCAAGCAGTGCGAAAGCCGTTGAAGGAAAGCGCGTTGAACTCGGAGCGGATCGCCCGGATCGCGGATGAGATTCACGCCGCCGTTCCCGGATTCGACCCGGCCGCGTTCACCACCGACGTGATGGCGGACCTTCCGCGCCTCGAGCTCAAGGCGCGGATTGACCGGACGGCACGCGCCCTGCACGAGCACTTGCCGTACACCGGGCCGGCCGCACTCCAGGCGCTGCTTGCCTCGCTTCCCTCCTCGCCCGAGGCTGCTGGGGTCGGCAACGACTTCGGCCTGCACACCTACTCGCCCTACTCGCGCTACGTCGCCCGGTACCACTGCAACGACGCCGAGCTGGACCAGGCGCTGGACGCCCTGGTGGTGTTCACCCGGTACTTCTCCGCCGAGGACGCCGTGCGCACGTTCCTGAACGCCTACCCGGACCAGACCCTGGCCGCCGTCCGCGCCTGGGCCGGCAGCGAGGACTACCGCGTCCGTCGTCTGGCCAGCGAGTCCACCCGTCCGGTGCTCCCCTGGTCCGAGCGGATTACGCTGCCGCCCACGACCGGTCTGCCGATCCTGGAGCTGCTGCACCGCGACGAGACCCGCTTCGTCGCTGCGTCGGTGGCCAACCATCTGCGGGACATCTCCGCCACCGACCCCGAGCTCGTCCTGTCGACGCTGGCCCGCTGGAAGCAGCAAGGGCAGGGTGCTGGGCAGTTCGACTTCATCTCCCGCGACGCCCTGCGAAATCAGGTCAAGAGCGGGAACGCGGCGGCGTTCGATTTCCTCGGCTTCCCCAGCCCGGCTCCGGTCGCCGTGTCGCCACTCACCATCATTCCCGAGCGACCGCGCGTCGGCGACAGCTTGACGTTCACCGCAAAGCTGTCCGTCACCGTGCCGGCCCCGCTGCACATCATGTACGTGATCACGCCCGTGTCCCCGGACAGGCGGCGCCGGGAGAAGGCGTACTTCCTGCGCCGCCTCAGCCTCTCCCCAGACGCCCCCGCACACCTGGAGAAGGCGCACCCGCTGCGGGCCAGCGGAACCGCGGCCGTCCGGCCTGGCCCGTACGAGCTGCTCCTCCAGGTCAATGGAGTGCGGTATCCGCCTGCGGCCTTCCACGTCCACGAGTAGCCGCCAGAGGCGGCCCTACGGGGCGACCTCGTTGCCTTCGCCCCGTCTGAACTGGGGCGGGGGCGGATTGTCAGACCCAGGTTCCATCATCAGTCAGGCGACAGTCGGGCACTCTCGGCAACGCAGTGATAACGATCAGCGAGGAGCTGCAGGTGGAGCCACCCGTCATCGAGTCGAACATCGCGGGGTGGCCAGCCGTCAGCGGCGCGCCCTTACGTGCCGTCGACCGCCCTCGGATGGCGTCGGCTCAACGCTCGAACCCAGTCTCCACGCGCCGCCCAGCTTCCGTCGTCTGCCGTCGGTGTGCGTGCGGCTGCGGCGGTCTGGCGCGCCGTGCCCGGGCGCCGCAAGGGGTGTCAGCCCTGGGCAATGAACTCGCCGCTGTGGTTTCTGGATTGGCACCATCGGGTGACCTGCCCGGCGACAGGGTTGGGACACGCCGGAGGCGGCTGCGATGCTCTTCGCCACCACCTTCCACGACGCCCTCGGACCGCCCTTCAACTTGGTCTGAATCGGGCTGTTTCGCCCTGCCTGGAACCCCGTCGTGCCCGTCCGCCTGGAGGTCCCGTTGCCCGTCGTCACAGGTTCCGTGCCGGCAGCCGAACGCCGAGCTGACACCGGCGCAAGGCTCATGCAGCGCTCGGTGGGCTGCGTTCAGCTCAGGAGCGGCCAGTGAGGCGCACCGGCGCCATCGCGCGCACGCGACGAGGTGTCGATGACCTGGTCCTGACCGCCGCTGGGGTCCTGGCCCGCGACCGGCAGGGCCGCTGCTTGCTGACGAAGATCACCTACGACCTTCATCACCCGTGGGCCGTGCCGGGCGGCGGGACCGAGGTGGGCGAGACGCCGCGCGTTACCGCGGCCCGGGAGCTCGCCGAAGAGCTCGGCCTCGACCTGGAGCTCGCCGGCCTGGCGTGTGTCGACTACTCGATCGGCCGCGACCGGCCGCCCATCGCCGCTTATTTGTACTGGCTCAAGGAGCCGCTCACCTCCGCCGAGTGCGAGCGGATCCGCCCTCAGCCTTCCGAGGTCGCCTCCTGGTCGCTCCACACCCCGCAGCAGTGCGGGGAGCTGCTGCCGCCGCGGCTCGGGCGCCGCGTCACTGCTGCTCTGGCGGCAGCCGACAACGGCCACGGCCCGGTGGCGCTGGTCGCCGGGCGCCCGCACGACCCGGAGGCCACCGTCGCTGCGCTGACCGCCGCCGAGCGGGCGAAGTCGACTCCCCGGTCCGTCCCCCCGCCCGGTGTCACCCTGCCGATGAACCGCACCGACTACATCGCCACCCGCCCGCGTGCCCACTGCGCCGTCGAGATCGTGATCACCCGCCCCGACGGCTGCGTGTGGCTCACGACGTCCTCCGGCGAACACCGGCTGCCCGGCGGGCCGGTGCCCGTCAAGCAGGAGCTGCCGCAGCAGACGGCTGCCCGGATCACCCGGCTGCGCCGGGCGGCGTTCGTGCCAAGAGCAATCGACTGGGTCAGCGACGCCACCACGCCGACCTTGACCCATGTCTTCACCGTGCTGACCACCGACGCCCCGTTGGGGGCAGGCGTGTGGGTCCGCGCCGACGACCTCCTCAACACGCAACTGCCGCGCCCGGACGCCGAGCGTGCCCTGTCTGTCCTGACGCGGCCCGGCTTCATCGAGCTGGTCGACGGGGCCCCGCCGCGGTCTGCCGACACCGCCACGACCGCCGACTTGGAGGGAGAGCAGTGAGCATCGAGTGCAACCCGTCTGCTGGCACGACGAGGTGCGAGCCGTCCGGCGTAGTGGAGCGGGAGCCGGGACGTCTGCGGGCAGAGCGGGTGGACCGGCTGGAGAAGGACGGGGTCCTGAGCGATCCGCAGGTGCGTGACGCGCTGCTGGCCGTGCCCCGGGAGGTGATCGTGCCGCGCGGCTACGTGCGCCTCAATGAGGTCGTCGGCACCAGCGAGTCCGTGTGGCGGTTCCTGGACGGTCACCACCCGGCCGACCGCGCACAGTGGCTGGAGGCGCTGCACGGCGAGGACTCGCTCATGGTGCAGCTACCCGGAGAGGATCCGCGCACCACCCCCCGGGGCCGGATCGTGGTGGGCGGCGGGTTCGCGTCGATGACGACGGCGGCGGTCGGCTCGGTCCGGCTGCTGCAGCCCCTCGGGCTTCAGCCGGGTATGCGGCTCCTGGAAGCCGGCACCGGCCCTGGGTTGGTCACCGCACTGGCCTGTCACATCCTCGGGGACCAGCACGTCACCTCCCTCGAGGTCGACCCGGCGATGGCCGCCGGCGCCCGCGAGCACCTGGCCCGCGCCGGGTACCGGCCGCGACTGCTGTGCACTGACGCGCTGGGAGGGGTGGAGGGTGAGCAGTTCGACCGGATCGTGCTCGGGTTCTCCACCCGTCAGGTCCCGGCCACGCTTCTGGACCAGCTCGCGCCAGGCGGGGTGCTGTTCGGCTGCGTGAACAGCGGCTCCGGCTCCTGGCCCGCCTCCGTGCTCGTCCACCGCACCGGCGACGGTGTGGAAGCAGTGATCGCACCATGGCCCGGATCCGGGACCGCCCGCGCGGCCGGCCAGGACTGGTACACGGCTCCGGCCGCCCCCGGCCCGATGGACCGTGAGCGCTGGTCGGACGTTGCCCTTCCCGAGCGCACCGGGCAGGGCGCGGGGTTTTGGCTGGCGGCCGGGCACATGCTCGGCCTGGTCCGTGGCACCGATCCCGAGGGCGGAGGGTGGACGCTGCACCACCCGGCCAGCGAATCCGTCACGGTCGCCACCCGGCCCGACGGCTCCAGCCGCTGGCACGTCGCCGCTGGCGGCCCGGTCGAGGTCTGGAAGCAGGTGGAGGAACTCCACCGGCGCTGGCAAGACGCCGGCGCGCCCGACCGCTACCGGCTGGACCTGACCGACCCGAACCGCCAGCGGGTCTCCTCGGGCTCCAGTGCGCACGCGCTGACCTGGACCCTCCCCGCAGCCCGCTCTTCGAGCCCGGATACGGGTGACCACGAGCAGGTGGGTGCCGCAGCACCGGGCCGCGAGAGCACGGCCGGGCGAGCAGCGGTTCCCGCCCAGGCGCCGGCCTCCGGCTCCGACGACGTGGGCTCGACGGCTGCCTGGCCGAAGAACTTCCGGCGATGGCTGGCCGGCGAGGAATGCTCGATGTGCGCCACGCCCGACCACGACGACATCGGCTGGGGCCTGCGGTACATGCGCGGCATCTACCTGGACGCCTATCTGTGGCGCAGTGGCCGGGTCCGTGGCTACACAGTCGTCCGTTGGAAGGGCTCGCGGCATGTGGCCGACCCCACCGAGTTGAGCGAGGAGGAGGCGGCCGGGTTCTGGCGCGAACTGCTGGCCGTGGGCGAGGCGTTGAAGCGCCACTACGAGCCGTTGAAGCTCAACATCGAGCTCTTGGGCAACGTCGTGCCGCACCTGCACGCCCACATGTACCCGCGCACCGTGGACGATCCGGCTCCCGGCGGACCGATGCCCTGGGCCTTCCTCGACGAGGGGCACCAGGACGAAGCTCAGCTCGCCGCGGACGTCCAAGCGCTGCGCCTCCTCATCGGCCAGGACGCGGGCAGCGCACCGGTCCGGGAGAGGGAGGAGGTGAAGGCGGCGGATCCGGGCACCGACCGCGCGACCAAGGCGGCGCAGCAGACTATGACCGGGCCCGGGGCAGGCGCCCTGGTGCATCAGTGGCGGATCGCCCCCCGCGAGTATGAGCGGCAGGAGGACCGCCGCGGGCGCCGCCATGCTTTCCTCGAGCTCGATCCGCTGCGAACCGCGCTGTTGGTCATCGACGTGGTGCCGTTCTCCGACGGCCCCTACCTGCGGGGCATCGTCCCCCAAGTCAACTGGATCGCCGACGTGCTGCGCCAGGCGGGCGGCCTGGTGTACTGGGTGCTGCCCGGCACCGGAGAGCGGCGGCCCGTGCGGGAGGAGTTCTTCGGAACCGAGGTCGCCGAGATGTTCCGCGTCTCCGGCGGCGCCGGGCCGCTGCCCGCCCGCCTCCTGGACGGCTTGGCGGTCGACGAGGAGCGGGACGTGCTGCTGGAGAAGACGGGGACAAGCGCCCTGTTCCCCGGCAGCAGCGACCTGCTCCAACTCCTGCAGCAGCGGGACATCACCACGCTCGTGCTGTGCGGCACCGTCACCTCGGTCTGTGTCGAGAGCACCGCCCGGGACGCCGCCGAGCTCGGATACCGGATCATCGTCGTCGCCGACGGCTGCGCCGACGGCACCGACGACGCCCACAACGCGAGCCTTCGCGCCCTGTACCGCTCCTTCGGCGACGTGCGCCCTGCCGCGGAGGTCCTCGGGCTGATCGGCGCAGGGAGCCCATCCAGGTGAGGCGCGCCCCCCTCGCCCTCACCGCACTGCTGCTGGCCGCTCCGCTGTGGGTGCTGTGGCGCTCATCCATCCGCGCCTGCAATACCTGCCCGAGCCAAGCGAACGGCCTGCCTCACACCTGCACCGTCCGACCGCCCACCACACGGCACGACCGAGAATGGAGACAGCGCCGATGGCCGCCGTCCACGAGCACGCCCCCGAGACCGGACCGGCCCCGCAACGTTACGGCGAGCCGGTGGACGTCCACCTGATCCTGCGTCGCGGGAACGAGGTGCTGCTCGCCCGCCGTGCCGGGTCCCCGTACGCCAACGGCCTGTTCAACCTCCCCTCCGGTCACGTCGACGGCCCCGACGAGGACATCGTCGACTCGGTGATCCGCGAGGCCCGCGAGGAAACCGGCATCACCGTGGACCGGGCCGATCTGCGCCTCGCGGTGATCGTGCAGCACCGAAACCCCTACGGGAAGCAGCGGACCGGATGGTTCCTCGAAGCGAGGCGGTGGACCGGCGGCGAGCCGCGGATCTGCGAGCCCGACCTGTGCACCGAGATGGGCTGGTGGCCGATGGACTCGCTGCCAGAGAAGGAACTCGTCGCCTACTGCCACGCCGGCCTGGACGCCTACCGACGCGGCCAGCACGTCGTACTGCACCGGCAACAGCCCGGCGACACCGTCGCGTACCAGCCCCAGGGTCCGCAGCGAAGCCACGCCCTCCCCCTCACCAGGGCTGACAGCATCCAGCCGGACAACGCGCTGCTGGCCTTCGCCGAACGCGTCGCCGGCCCGGTCGCCGAGGTCGAGGACACGTCCTGGCCGCGCCCGGAGAGCCAGGTCTGGCGCCTCACCACCGAGGCCGGGCCTGCCGTCTTCCTGAAGGTCCACCAGAACGCGCACTTCCACGAGCGCGAGGTGACCGCACTACGCGGCCCAGCGACGGCGCTCGGCGAGCACGCGCCCAGGCTGTTGGGCGCCGACGAGCAGCTGAGCGCCGTCGTGATCAGCGAACTGCCCGGCCGCCTTCTCAAGCACCTGATGCTGCCGAGGACCGACCTGGCGCAGGTATACCACCAGGTCGGGGTGCTGGTTCGAACGTTCCACGACGCCGCCGCGCCCACCCCGGGACCTGCTCCCACCGACTACGCCCACAAGGTGGACCGGCACCTGGCGGCCGCCCGCCCCCACCTCGGGGACGGCGACGAAGACCTGGTCCGCGCGCTGGTCGCCCGCCTCGATCACATCTCGCCGCTGCTCCATGTGCCGACCCTCGGCGACCTGGCGGACCGCAACGTCCTCGTCGCCGACGACTTGACGGCCCGGCTCATCGACTACGAGCGCTCCGAGCCCGGCCCGATGGTGCGGGACCTCGTCCGCCTTGCCGACGAATGGGCCTACCGCCCCGACCTCGAAGCCGCATTTTTCTCCGGCTGCGGGCGCACGCCCACCCCCGTGGAGACCGCGCTGCTGCCCGTACTGGAAGTGCTCGACGCGGTCTCCGGCATCGCCTGGGGCAGCGCCAATGGGGGCCGCGACCGGCACCTGGTCCAGCGCGGACAGCGCACCCTCGCTCGCCTCCGCGCCGCCATCCCCAAGCCGTGACCCCGGCGGACGGCCCGACACGGCGAAGGAGGCCGGCCAACCCTGCAGCGGACCGACCGGCGGACCGGAACACCAGGACTTCGAAGAGGGAGGAATGACATGGGTGTGGGATTCGCGATCGGCGAGGAACAGTGGCGGGCGCGCCTGGGCACGCTGCGGCAGAGGGTGCGTCAGGAACTCGTCACACGGCAGCTCAGGATGCACCTCCCAGACGCACCCGGCCGGCGCGTACTCGACATCGGCTGCGGGCAAGGCACACAGGCCCTCCATCTGGCTCGCCGCGGCCACACGGTGGTCGGACTGGACGCCTCCGGCCAGCTCCTCGATGACTTCCGTGCCGCCCTGGCCGCGGAGCCCGCAGACGTCGCGGAGCGCGTAGCCCTCGTGCAGGGCGACGCGGCCGCCGTGGGCGACCTCGTCACGCCGGGCAGCTTCGATGCGGTGCTGTGCCACGGGGTGCTGATGTACCTTCCCGATCCCGGACCAGTGCTGGATGCCATCACACAGGCTGTGGCGCCGGGCGGAATCGTGTCGCTGCTGGTGCGCAACGGCGACGCGCTCGCGATGCGCCCCGGTCTCCTCGGAGATTGGGAAAACGTCGCGCCGGCGTTCGAAGGCAGCGGCTACCGCAACCGGATCGGTGCCGACGCCCGCGCCGACCGGTTGGACGAGCTGACCACCCAACTGGAGGAGCGAGGGCTCACCGTTCCCCAGTGGTACGGCGTCCGGGTCTTCACCGACACCGCCCCGGACGACGCGCCGCTCCCGGCCCCGGCCGTTCTGGATGCTGTCCTGGACCACGAGGAACGGGCAGGCCGCACCGACCCCTACCGGCGCGTCGCCGCACTGCTCCACCTGATCGCGGTCCCCGACGCGCAGACACCGACCGGCCGGTGAATCCCGTCAGCCGCAGCCCGGCATCCCACAGCGAAACGAGAGCCGAGGCAACAACTGGCGTGCCCTTTGCCTGGCCAGTGATGCGCGTGCGACCCGACGACATGGCGGAGGGTCCGAGCCCAGCGGCCTGGTCACCCAGACCGACAGAGAGGACAACACGACCGTGATGACCGACAGCGACCGGCGCGCTCTGCTCCTGCAGGATCTAGACGCCATCAGCCCCTGGGACTTGATGGAGGCCAAGCACCTTCAGGAGACAGCCGCCTGGATCCGTGACGGCTCCCCGTTGGACCGGACCGTGTTCGACGAGCCCGACCCGCACCTGGTCGCGTACTTCGTCGTGACCGACCCCGACCGCGAGGAACTCCTCCTCGGACACCACCGCAAGGCCGGCCTGCGTCTGCCCAGCGGCGGACATGTCGAGCCCGGGGAACTCCCCTGGCAGACAGTCGTCCGCGAGGTGGAGGAGGAACTGCGGCTCCCGGCTGTTCCCCTCCTCGGCCGCAACCCGCTCTTCGTCACCCGCACGCCGACGGTAAGCCCGCGCAGTCACACCGATGTGTCCTACTGGTTCGTTCTGCGTGCCCACCGCGAGGACGTGGCCTGGTTCGATCCCGGCGAGTATTTCGCGGTCGAGTGGCTGTCCTGGCGTCAGGTTCTCGATGAGCCCCTCCAGCAACTCGACCCGAACATGCACCGGTTCACGAGCAAGCTCCTGGCTGCGGTGACGACCGGTTGACCGCGACGGCCCCCGGCGGCGAGGTCTCCGCGCAGATTGTCTGCGGGCCGGGTCTGCCCACGCGCTGAAGAGCATGCGGAGCGCCGGCCGGGCGCTCAACGTCCGAGAGAACCCGAGGTGATGCAGTGACCGACCAGCAGACGGTGGCGGACAGGACGGTGCGGGAGGTGACCGCGAGCACGTTCCTCCTGCGCCGAGACGCGGGCCTCTGGAGCGTGGGACTGATCTGGCACGACCGGTTGGGCAGCCACGTGCCGGCTGGCGGCCACGGCGAGGTCGGGGAGGGAGTGCACGACGCCGCTGTCCGCGAAGTCCTGGAGGAGACCGGTCTCAAGGCCCGCCTGATCCCTGGGCCCACCGCACCCACCCCGGTCGGCTTCCCCCACTCTCCTGTTCCCGCTCCGTGGTGGATCTGCGAGGGAGACGCGAGCCCCGACAGCCACACCAGCACCCCGCACACCCACGTCGACCACATCTACCTGGCCCTCGTGAACGTGTCCGCGGCCACCGGGCAGCAGGCCGACCACCAACTCACCTGGTTCACCCACAGCCGCCTGAGTTCCGACCCGACCATCTCCGAGGACAGCCGACTCCTTGCGCTGCAGCTGATGTCCTGGCTGGACGGCGCCCCCGCCGACGCCGAGGACGACCCGACGCAGCTCAGCACCCACCTCGCGCACCAAGCAACCTTGGGCCTCGTGTCGGCGCAGCACAGCCAGAAGGGGGAGGAAGCGTGATCGACGGTTGGACCACGCTCTCGTCGACCGTCGAGTACACGGGAATGCGGATGCGGGTGCGCCGCGACTCGGTCCGGCGATCCGACCAGAGTCTGGGGACGTACGAGTACATCGAGTCCGTCGACGGGGTACGCGTCGTGGCCCTCGACGACCGGGACCGGATCGCCCTGGTGGAGGAGAACGTCTACGTGGCTGGCGAGCGGCTGCTGATGTGCCCCGGTGGCGGATGCGAGGTGGGCGAGGAGCCGTTGGCGGCCGCGCAGCGAGAGCTGGCGGAGGAGGCCGGCATCCGCGCCGCCCAGGTCGAGCTGCTCACGATGATGTGGCGAATGCCCGCCGGTGCGCGTACCCGCGAACACCTCTACCTTGCCCAGGGCCTGAACGTCGGCGAGCACCACCGGGATGCGAGCGAGGCCGACATGGAGCTGCACTGGGTGTCCCTGGACCAGGCGGTGGACATGTGCAGCGACGGCCGGATCACCGAGGCCGGCACCCTGGCCGCGATCCTGCTCACCGCCCTACGGCGCAAGCGCACCGAGACGCAGCCCCGCCCAGGCGAACCCCAAGCCCCGCTGGCACTTCAGAACAGCTCCGGCGCCCGGCCCAAAGGGCCGGAGCCCGGCGGCAACCGACCGCTCACAACTTCACCGCAGTCCGCTTCGGTCTATCCGCACCGCATCTCACAGCGGCAGAGTCCACCGTGCTACGGCTGATGGCCGCTGATACGCCCAACGTTGAGATCGCTGCTGCACTGAACCTGACGGCCGACACCGTCGGCAAGCACGTCGTGCGGGCGCACCAGGCCCTCGGTGCTCTCAGCAGAGCCCACGCGACTGCGCTCGGATCCGCTCACGGATTGGTCCGGCCGGAGGACATCCAACACCACTACCGGTCAACCGCCTTCGGCGTCCCTGCCCGGCCGGTGGGATAGCGCGGGACCTGCACACCGCTCACCACTCTTGATGGAGGTCCAGGCACTCATGACCAGTCCGCAACTCGCCGCTGAGGAGACATACAGGTGACCGCTGCCGATACCGCGAAGGACGACAACACAGAGGCTCCTCCTCCGTTGCCATCTGCGGAGATCACCTTCGAGGGGCACTACGGGAAGAACCCGCTGGGGGATGCCTCCTTCAGACACCTGTGCTCCAAGTTGCCGTCGGTGCTATGGCAGACGGGGCGCATGGCGTGGAGCATCGACCGGCGCACAGTGGTCATGCTGATTGCTAGTCAGCTAGTCGGTGGAGCTGCAGCGGCTGTGCTCCTGGTCGCGACCTCCCGGGCGATGCGACCGCTCCTAGGCGGCGGACCGGCGTCCGACCGCATCCGCGCCGCCCTCCCTGCCCTGCTGGTCATCGCCGTTGTCGCCGCCATCGGACGGACCACGGCCGCACTCTCCTCCTATGCGGACGGCCGGATCACGCCGCCGCTGACGACGGGCGCCGATACGAGCATGGTCGAAGCGGTCGTCCGCGTAGAGGCGGCGGCCTACGGCGAGGAGGGGTTCGCCGACCGGCAGGAAGCCGCCGAGATGGGCGTGGTGCGCACCACCATGATGGTCAAGGACGCCCAACACTTCACGGCCGCCCTGATCCGTATGATCGCCGCTGCGGGTGTCCTCCTGGTACTGCACCCACTGATGCTCCTCCTGCTCGCACTCGCCGTCCTGCCGGCCGGGGCAGGGGCGGTGATGTCCGCGCGGGTCGACTACGAGACGCACTACGCCAACATCGGCGACCGCAACGTCCGCAGCATGATGCGCTGGTGGGCCACTACCCCCAAGCTCGCCGACGAGGTCCGCGCCAACGGGATGACGGAGTACCTGCTGTTCTGGTATCGCTCCCTGTCCGGACGCATCGACCGGCGCACCCTGGCGATGGCACCGCGGATGCTGCGGATCACGTTGGCCACCTCCGCTCTCGGCGGGATCTTCCTCCTGGGCACCTGGGGCGCTCTGGCCTGGCTGGCCGTTACGGACCGCGTCAACCTCGCCGTCGCCGCGACGGCCGTCGTCGCCGTCCAGACTTCGCTGGCAGCCCTCTCGCAGGTAGTCATCAGCGGAGCGGCGGTCTTCCATACTGGCCTCTACCTCGCCGACATGCGCCACTTCCTGGACCTGGCCGCCGAACGCGCCCCGAACCGCGGCGGGCTGACCGTGCCCGGCCAGCCGCAGGTGATCCGGTTGGACGAGGTCGTCTACCAGTACCCCAACAAGCAGACCCGCGCCGTCGACGGACTCTCGCTCACACTGCGCCGCGGCGAAGTCGTCGCGGTCGTGGGCGGCAATGGATCGGGCAAGTCCACCCTCACCCGCCTGATCACTGGCCTGTACCTCGCCGACAAGGGCCGGGTGACCTGGGACGGCATCGACCTGGCCGACGCCGACCCTGCCACCGTGTGGGCACGCACAGGGCTGGTCCCGCAGTTCTTCGGCCAATGGCCGCTCGCCGTACGGGAGAACGTCACCCTGGGCCAGCCCATCACCTACCACGATGGCCCCGTATGGGACGCCATCGACTCCGTAGGCATGCGCGACGCCGTCGAGGAACTCCCCAAAGGCCTGGACACGCTGCTCGCCCGCGAACTGTGGGGCGGCAGCGAACTCTCCGGCGGACAGTGGCAGCGCCTGGCCTGCTCCCGCGCGCTCTACCGCCGCCCACCCGTACTCATCCTCGACGAGCCGACCTCGGAGATGGACGCCCGCGGTGAACACCAGATGTTCGCCGCACTCAAGCAGATCGCCCGCGCCCGGATCACCATCGTCGTCACCCACCGCATCGAGAACACCAAGATGGCCGACCGGATCATCGTCATGGATCGCGGACGGATCGTCGAAGAGGGCCGCTACCAGGACCTGGTCCACTCCGGCGGGCTCTTTAGTGAACTCCACGCGCTGTCTCAAGACCGCTGACCCCCACCCAAGGCCCGGGCCCCCGCGTAACTGGCGGCACGCGCCTTGCTCGTCCGCATCCTTCTGATCGGACGCACCGACCGGTTCTATATTTTCTGGCGAGCGTCTATGAGTCGCCGGAGCGTGGGGGACGCGTACAGGCGCATTGCGGTCTTCCACTCGCGATAGGCATCGTCTTTCCGTCGCTCGTGGAGGAGGTGCTTCACCCAGGTGTGTGCGATGCAGTCGTCCGTCGTGAGGCCGGTGGCAAGTTCCTGGGCCACGGCTGCCACAAACCGGAAGTCTCTGGCCGGGATGAAGTTAAGGTCGATGCGTGTGGCATCTCGTGTATATCTGAATAGGTAGCGATTCTCGCCGGCCGGGCCGATGCGCGCCTTCTGGTAACTGGCCCGTCCCGCGAGTAGATTTCGGAGATCATTCAGATCGTGGCAAAATTCAGGCATGGGCAAATAGAAGTCGATGTCGGAATTGCTGAGGGCGGTGCCGTTGCAGGAGGACCCTATGGGGTGAGGCCGTAGCCCTGTCCATGCCTCGCATGCAGCTTGGGCGGCGCGTTGTAGGGAGGCCAGGCGCTGCTGGTGTACTGCATTCTCTTCATAGAACTGCTCGGCGAGCTGACGTTCATCGGGGTGGAGTTGGCGGAGGTCCAGCCATCCCCTTGTGAGGACGCAGAGAAGGTCGTGTTCTGTGCTGGAGGGGCGCAGCTCTGCCCTCGTGGATACCTGACAGCGGTGCATGGTCTAGGTCAGAAGCTTCAGCGGAGGAGAGCGAAGGTGAGGGCAGCGGCGCTGCCGAGTGCCGTTCCGGCGAGGACTTGGGGAAGGGTGTGGGCTTTGAGGGTCAGGCGGGACCAGCCTATGGCCGCGGCCGCGGCCACGGTGGGGAGCATCAGTAGGCCGAAGGCGAGCAGGAGGATCATGACGGTGCCGCCGGCCACTGAGTTGTGGATGGAGATCTGCCACCAGACTGTGACCAGCAGGGAGGTGGCCAGGCCCACGAGCATCGCGATGACCAGGGCGGAGACGTCCGTGGGGGCGCCGAGGAGGTGGAGCAGGGTGATGCCGGCCACGACGGGTATCAGGCTGAGGGCCATCGGCAGGACGCGCTGACGGCGGATGCGGATGTGCTTGTCGGTGAGTCCGCCGCGCCTGACGCCGGCCAGCACGATGCCGAGCGGGATGACGCCGCAGAACAGGGCTGCGAGCAGTCCCCACCCGAGGCCTGTCGGGGAGCCGGTGCCGTGCCAGCCGACGAGCAGGAGCAGGGCGATGACCAGGTTGGCCGGGGCGAGGACGTCGGTGACGATCCGGGCTGCCTTCTGGCTCGTGGTGCAGTCGACGAAGGCTGGGGGTTTGGGCGGCGAGAAGGTGCTCACAGACGGACTTCCGAACGGTTGAGACGGGCGAGGTGCTGACGTGCGAACTCCTCGCTGAGTGGGGAGAAGTAGGCGTCGGAGAGTGAGGCCAGGACGAGAACCTCGGTGTCCAGGTCGGTGCCGGCCTTTGCAGGGGGCTCCACGGTGCCTGAGGTGAGGTGGCCTGCCACCCGTGCCTCCCGGGCGGCGCGGACCCAGCAGGCTTCTGCTGCCGTGGCCGCGGCGGTGTCGGGAAGTCCGGCGTCCTCGACGTGGTCGGCCGCGCGGAGTCGGACTGCGACGGGCGCGCAGTCGTTGAGCACCAGGATGGCGTCGCGGATCTCGATCGTCCGCCGGTAGAGGCGTTCGCGCGGCGTGCGGACGTTCAGGAGGTCGCGGAGCGGGGTGGGGCGCTGCTTGAGGCGGATGTGCGGTGTGGCGGAGGTGAGTGCGTCCCACAGGGGGTAGAGCCGGTGGACATCGCGGTGGTGCCGTGCGGCCTCGCGGATCTTCTCGACGGCGGGAAGGGTGCTGCCAGCGGCGATCAGGAGCAGAGGAATGACGGCGAGCAGGGCGTTGATGGCGCTGTCCGCGTTCTTGCTCACCGGGTGGACGTTGAAGCGTTCGGTGAACAGCATGCCGGCCCGGTGGATCGCGTAGAGGATGCCGATGCTGGTTCCCAGGCAGATGATCGCCAGTCCGCGCTGTAGTAGGACGGGGCCGGGACGGCGTGACCACCGCCAGGACAGGCGGGTCGCGGTGGCCAGGGCCCACCCGAAGTAGAGGGTCCAGATCAGGGTGTAGGCGGTGATTCGCAGGTCGCGCGGATAAGCGAGCAGCATGTCCACGGCTTCGTGTGGACGGCCTGCGGCACCGAACAAAGTGATCATGAGGGCCGCTGTCGCGATGGGCACGACCGTGTGGGCCCTGGCCCTGGTGGGCGGGCAGGCCGCGCTGGCGAGCGCGCCGTCCAGGAAGGCCACGACGCAGGCCGCTGCTGTGACTGCGGCGAGGTGCTTGAGCAGAGCCGAGAGGCTGTTCACTCCGACGAAGAGGTCGAAGGCGCGGGCCGCTCCGTTATTCGACAGCAGTAGGTTCGACGCAAGGACGGCAAAGGCCACCCATAGAGGGCGTTTCTGACGGTTCCGCCATGCTCCGGGGGCGCGCCAGATCGTGATGAGCCACAAGACCACCGCTGCCGTGACGTTCAGGTAGAACACGGCTCATCCCTCGCTGAGCGCGTTCATCAAGTGGTTGACCAGTTGGTCGTCCGGACCATTGGCGGCCGTCTCCGACCGGTGCACGTACTCGGCGATCAGGCCGGCCAGGGACTCGGCCGCCTTCTCGTTCTCGTCGGTGTAGCTCGTCCTTCCGAGGGCGCTGACGACGGTGTGACGCGGAATCTCCGGCCAAGCCGCCGCAGCCAGGGCGAGCGCGGCCTCTTCCGCTTCCCGCTCCATTTCCTCGCCGGACAGCCTGTCCTCTCCAGGAAGACTGGAGTGGCCCAGGAGCATGTGGCAGAGCTCGTGCAGGATGATGTGCACACGGTGCAGGGGGCTGGTGGCCTCCTCCACGAAGATGTGGTCGGCATCCTCCAGGGCGATCCAGACCCCGCACGGAGACGAATGGGTCGCCGACTGCCTCTCCATCGCGTGAATGTGAATGGGGCGGCCGCGAATGGCGGCGAGGTTGTCGCAGAGTTGCTCGATGGAGAATGGGTGGGGGATCTCCAGGCGGGAAACGACCTCGCGAAACGCGTCGTTCGCGACGCGGGAGGCCGACTCTTTCCTTGTGCGCCGGATTCGCATGCTTGTCCCTGGATGGTGCGATGGTTCCGCCTCCCGCGGGCAAGCCGTGGAAGGCAAGATCAGCTTATGCGAGTACGCGTGTCCCGAACATGATCAACCGCATGGTGGGACCCGTTCTGGGTGCAGTAACTGCGGAGCGTAGATGCGCGGCGCGGCGCTCGGTCCCAAGGTGTCCGCTTCTTCCCGACGCAAGCGGGAGTGCGGTCACGTTCGGTTACCGTTTCCGTTATCCAACGGTGATCTGAGTTCCCATTAGTTTTTGCCTGCGCGTCGAAAGGCTCGGGGCAACTCGCCGATGGGTGGGATGTCGTGGCGCCCCAGCCCCTTGCTATGCCTGCTCGTCCTTCAGGCCTTCAAGGGTTCGTGCTCGCTCGATGAATCCAGCCAAGAGGTGCAGCGTTTCCTCGGACAGCCCATTGGCCCGCATTGCGATGTTTCGCACGTTGTTGTCCCGCATGAGGGCTTCCAGCTCGGCGAGAGCCGCCGCCGTGGAGCCTGCCTCGCCCCCGGCCTCGGCGGGCGGCTCATCATCGATGAAGTAGGACGCCCGTACCCCGAAGGCCCTAGCCAGGGCCTTGAGGGTGCTCGTTGTGGGGTTGCTCTTCGTCCCGTTGCGGATCTTCTGGATCGCGCTCGCGCTCAGCTTCGCCGAGGGGTCTCCGATGCTGTCCGCGTACCGTGCGGTCAGCTCGGCCACTTCGGGGATGGTGTAAGGCCCGCGGCCCGAGGGGTGACGCGTCTTGAACAGGTGATCCAGCCGGTCGGCTACGGACCTTCCTCCCTGATCGGCCATGGGTCCGCTCCATTGAGTCGCCAAGTTGTTCCCCACACTGTAGTGCACTGTCGCCCCTACTCGAAGGCGTCGCTGCGCACTCTGGTCTCCCCAGTGTCGGGACTTTGGTGTACGTTGAGCCCCAAGATCGACGGACCCTGGTGTCTGTCCCGCAGGTGGGAGCGGTCTTCGGTCCTGGTGCGACGTACGGTCCAAGGGAGGGCGAGATGAAGGGGCAGGGTGCCTGCTGCCGGCGTCAGCCGCTCCGCGCTGTCATCGGCCGAAGATAAGCGGTCAGTCCCAAGCCGGGGGATGAAGTTCGCGATGGGGGCTCTACGAACTGCCGCCAGACGTGACCCGGTGCGCGGCGTATTCCTTGCTTGGTCACGGGGGTCGCCGTATGGTCGCTGGTCCAGTCGATGATCAAGGAATCGGCTGGCGGGGAAAGGGGAGGGCAGGGACCGCGGCGGATGGGCCGGGGAGCGCGAACGCGACGAGGGGAAACGACAAAGCGCCCGGGAGCGGGAACTCCCAGGCGCCGGGTCGCACACCCCGTAGGGCGCGGATTCACAACCGAGGCAGATCGGCCGGTCTTTGGACGGACAACGCCGGGCTGCCCCCATATCAAGGAGCCAGTTTCGCATGTCCGCCACCGCGCGTACAGGCGGGGCACGGGCAGACCTGCCTGCAGAGCCCCGCAACCACCCCGACTCCGAGCATGAGGACGCCGTGCAGGCGCTGCGGGCCGTGCTGCCCGAAGCCGCCACGGTCCTACGGATCACCACCGCCGCATACCCGGCGAAGGCCTACGACAGGGGCGGGCAGCTGCTGCCTGTACCCCGCGCCGTCGGCCGCGCCGTCGCCCACTGGGTCATCCGGGCCCACCAAGGCGCCGACTGGACCCAGCCGCACGACCTCGACCTGGCCACCGGCTGCCTGGTGCCCAGCCGCCTGACTGCGCAGGTGGGGCGGTAGCCATGGCGAGAATCCGCACTATCAAGCCGGAGGCGTTCGTCTCCGAGTCGCTGGCGCAGGTGTCCCTCACTGCCGAGCGGACGTTCTTCGGGCTGCTCACCCAGGCCGACGACGAAGGCCGCTACCGCTGCAACGCCGCGATCATCGCCGGTGCGCTGTGGCCGCTGCGCCCCGCGCACACCCCCGTGCACGTCGAGCAGGATCTCCAGCAGTTGGCAGCCGCCGGGCTGATCTGCCGTTACACCGGCTGCGACGGCCGGGAGTACCTGCACATCACCGGCTGGGCCAAGCACCAGCGCATCAACCGGCCCACCGCCTCCCGCTTGCCGCCCTGCCCCCAGCACCACCCAACCGCCCGCTGCGGCACCTGCGCGCAGGATCACTGCGCCGGCAAGCCCGCCGCCCTCAGCGACTCACTGAGCCCTCACACATCCCTCCAGCAGCCGCCAACCGCCACCACCGTCCCCACGACGCCCACCCCGCAGGATCTCCTGCAC
>NZ_LIQR01000136.1 GCF_001418575.1 Peterkaempfera griseoplana | reverse complement strand
CCGGATCCGGAGCGGGCGGAGCGGCGCGAGCGGGAGCTGCCGGAGGGCGGGCCGGAGGACGGGCCCGCGAAGGGCCCCGCGGGCGCGGTACGGGCCGGGGGCACGGCGGAGGCCGGGGGAGCGGCAGCCGGAGAGGCGGAGACCGGAGGATCAGCAGCCGCGAGAGCGGAGGCCGGCGGGGAGGACACCCGGGGCGCGGCCAGTCCGCACTGGGTGCAGTAGCCGTCCTGGTCGATCTCCCCGCCCTCGCAGTCCGGTTGCCTGCACGGTGCGCCCATGGCCCCCCCTCGCCCGCCCTACTCCGCCGGGCTTCCGTCCGCGGCCGGCTCCGACACCGGCCGCAGCGCCTGCTGGTACCGGGCCACCGCCGAGTCGGCGGCCCGCAGATCGCAGGGCGCGCTCCAGAGCAGCCAGCGCGCCTTCTCGTACCGTTCGATGATCTCCGGGTCCTCGGACAGCCCGAGGCGGGCCGCCATCGCCTTGTAGGCGTCCAGCCGGCCGCGCAGTTCGGCCCGGACGGCCAGCGGCCGGGTCACCGAACTGAGCGAGTGACGGGCCCTCAGCAGCTCCTTGGCCGCCGCGTCCTCCAGTGAGTCCAGCAGCGGTGCCAGCCTGTGCCACTGGCCGTGGTGACGCAGCTCGGCCGCGCCGGCGATCCGCTCGCGCAGCGCGGACGCCGGTCCCGGCACCGCCGGCACCTCGGTCGCGGCTATCTTGGCCAGCACCTCGCCGCGGGCCCGGCGGGCCTCGGCCAGGGTGGCGTCGGCGCGGGCCAGCAGTTCACCGACCTGCTGCAGCCGCTCGTCGGCCTCGTCCCGCAGTCGCAGCAGCGCCTCCAACTCCACACGCAGGTCGTCCAGTTCGCGGGCGGCGCGGTCGAAGCGGCCGGTGTCCACCGTCCCGCCGGCCGCCCCCCGGGGGTCGTCGGCGGACCGGGGGCCGCCCGGCGTCCACAGCGCCAGCGGATCGGAGACCACCTGGGCACGCAGATCCCCGAGCTCGGCGCCCAGGTGCCGAAGCGCGCCGCCGGCCGGATGGGTGTCCGGGTGCACGCCGACCGAGCGGGCCAGGGCCTGCACCCGGTGCAGTTCGGCGAGCAGCAGGTCTATCCGGGCGGGCAGCGCGGACCACACCGCGTCGGCGGCCGCCACCACGTCCATGACGGTGGCGTACCAGGTGTTCATCCGCTCGACCAGCTCACCGAGGGTCAGCTGCTCGCTCAGCCGGGCCGGACCGGCCAGCGTACGGGCGGCGCCCGGCAGTTGGCTGCCCGCGACGGTGACCCCGGCGCCCTGCAGCAGTTCGGTCAGCTCCACCAGTTCCGCCTGGCCCGGCCGGGTGCGCCGGGAGCGGACCGCGCGGGCCGCGGCCAGCGCCTCGGCGTAGCGGTCGAAGAGCGACCACAGCAGCGCCGCGCCCTGCTCGGCCACGGCCCAGCGTTCGGCGGTGCGCCCCGACAGCTCGGCGCCTTCCAGCAGACGGCGGCCGGGGTGGTCCTGCAGCGCCAGCAGTGCCGTCTCGATCGCCTCGCGCTCCGCGCCGAGCCGTACCAGGGCGCGGTCCACCTCCTCCCGGTTCATCACCGGGCCCGCAGGTCCCGTCAGCGCCATGCCCCGCCTTCCTCGTTCCGGTCCGGTCCTAGGGAAGGTACCGCGCCGCGGGCGGTTCGGCGGACCGGCCCAGGTACGGCTGGAGCCAGGTGCGGTAGCTGCGCTGCCAGGGACCGTTCCGGTAGTCGGTCAGCACCTGGTTGACGCGGGCCACCAGATCGGTGTCCGCGCGGTTCATCGCCACCCCGTAGGGCTCCGCGGTGAGCGGGTCGCCCACCAGTCTCAGCGTCGGGTCCTGGGCCATCTGACCCGCCGCCAGGGCGTCGTCGGTCATGGTGGCGTCGACCCGGCCGAGCTGCATCAGCACCAGGCAGTCCAGCTGGTTGCCCACCAGGCGCACGGTCGCTCCGCGGGGGTTGCGCCTCAGCTCCTCCTGCGCGGTGGAGCCCTCGGCGGCGCAGACGGTCCGGCCGTGCAGGGCCTGGTCGACGGTGCGGGCCTGCGAGGTGCCGGGGACGACGACCTGCTGGCCCGCCTGGAAGTAGGCGGTGGAGAAGGCGACGTCCTGGAGCCGTGCGCAGTTGATCGTCATGGTGCGGACGACCAGGTCGACCCGCCCCGACCGGACGGCATCGATACGTTCGGCGGTGGGCACGGCCATGAACCGCACCTTGTCCGGGTCGCCCAGGATCGCCTTGGCGATGGCGTGCACCAGGTCGATGTCGAAGCCCTCGAAGCGCCCGCTGACCGGGTCGCGGTAGCCCCAGCGGTAGCTGTTCTGGTCGACGCCGGCGATCAGCCGGCCGCGCTGCACGATCTGCCGGACCTTGGTCCCGCTCTGGTCCGCCGAGGGCGGCACGCTGCGGGTCATGTTCTCCGGGGTGCAGTCGCCGGCCGCCGCCCGTACGGCCGTGGTCTGCCCGGCCGGTGCGGTCCGCGGTGCTGTCCGCGGTGCGGTCCGCTGCGGGGCCGATCCGCCGGCCGCGGCGACGGCCAGCGCCAGCGCCAGTGCCGCGACGGCCGGCGGCAGCCGCCGGCCCAGCGTGCCCGGGGGCATCCCGTTCCCCCTCACTGGTACTCGGCCAGTCTGCGGCCGATGCCCAGCAGCGCTCCGGCGGTGGCCAGCACAGCCAGTACGCCGGTGCCCGCCGCGAGGCCGGACAGCGCCCCGCGGCCGTGGTCGGCGGCCGCCTCGAAGTCGCGCTGCTCATGGGCGGCCGCGGCGGCCAGCTCGTGGTCCATCCGCTCGAAGGCGCGGTCGGTGGTGGCGGCGCCCTGGCCCACCGTGGCGTCCACGGCGGCCTGGTAGTCGCCGTCGTCACTGCTGGCCGCGGCCGTCCCGTGCAGCTTGTCCCAGCTGCGGAAGTCGGCGGTCGCGGCCCGCACCCGGGCCGTCCCCTCGGTGTCCCCGGCGGCGAGCCGCAGCGAGTCGGCGAGGGTGCCGCCGGAGCCGTCGGACCCGGCCAGCTGCCGGGTGACGCTGTCCCAGCGCTCCGCGTACTGCGTGGTGGAGCCGCGGGCCACCAGGTTGAGGTTCTCCGCGCCGCGGCACTGCAGCGCCTGGATGCGGGCCTGGTCCAGCATCCGCAGCGGGGCGGCGCCGTGGCGGTCGCTGTCGGCCAGGTCGTCCCGGGCCGCGCCGTGGCCCGCCAGCAGCCACAGCAGGGCGGCCGCGGTGGCGGCGGAGGCCGCCAGCAGGCCGGGGTTGAACACCCGGTTGGTCCGGCGGGAGAGCCCGATCTGGAAGCGGACCAGCGCGCCCAGGGCCAGCGTGCCCAGCACGGCGGCCGCCCAGGGCACGGCGCGGGCGCCGGTGTAGTCCCGCCGGAGCTGTCCGGTCTGCGCCTCGTACAGCTTCTGTGCGGCCGCCAGCATGCCGTGCGCCCGGTAGGGGTCGTCGGGGTGCAGCTGGTCCTGCTGCTGCATCAGCGTGGAGGCGAACCGCAGATAGGCGCCGCCGAGCGGCAGGCCCTGCCGGTTGTACGACCGGGCGGTCTCCACCAGGCCCGCGTAGACCGGCAGTTGCTCGTTGAGGGCGGAGAGCCAGCGCTGGCTGTCGGAGGAGGCGGTGGTCCGGGCCGCCGCCCGGGCCAGCAGCTGCGACGCCCGGTCGAGGTCCTGCTCGTAGCGCCGCCGTACGGACTGCGGTTCACCGCCGGCCAGCAGGAAGCCGGTCGCGGCGGTGGTGTCGGCGTCGGCCAGCGAGCGGTAGATCTCCGCGGCGTCCTGGCTCAGCGGCTGGCTGCGCTCCACGACCGCGTCCGCGGACTGCGCCCGCCGGACGGTCTGCCACCCCGCCGTGACCCCGAACGCCAGCACCAGTCCGGCGAGCACCAGGCCGGCCAGCCGCAGCCGGCCGGGCGGGGTGCCCAGTGCGCGCAGCAGCCGGGTCCGTGGCCGGGCAGGTGCGGGCGCGCCGCCCGGCGCCGGTGTGACGGTCATGCGGGCCCCCTCCCCCGGGAGGGATTCCGGCCCCTCCGCCAGCAGTATGGCCACCGGGCGTGGCGGTCACACCGCGATTGCGCCGATCTTGAGCTCGGGCGAACCGGTCACCGCCGGACGTTCCCTGCCGAGAGCGACGCCGGGCGGTCCGGCGCGGTTCCCGGGCGGCACGGAACACCCCGCCGGCGCCCCGGGAGGAGCGCCGGCGGGGCGTCGAGCCGGGGCCGGGCACAGCGGTCAGCCGGCAGGCGCCTCCACCACCGGGCCGCGCCCCAGCGCCGGGGAGGTACGCAGCCGCCGCTGCGCCGCCGCGCCGCCGCCCAGTCCCTCGGTGGCCAGGTGGTCCAGCCCCAGCAGCGCGGCGCCCAGCACCGGGGGAGCGGTCACCACCCGGGGCTCGGCGAGGGGCGCCTCGGCCGCCAGCCGCGCGTGCACCGCGTCCAGCAGCAGCGGCTGCCGGGCAGCCAGCACCCCGCCGCCCAGCACCACGTCGGCGGGCGAGTCCAGCAGCCCCAGCCGGCGCAGCGCCACCACCGCCAGCCGTACCACCTCGTCGGCCTGACGCTCCACCAGTTCGACCGCCACCCGGTCGCCGCGCTCGGCGGTGGCGAAGAGCACCGGCACCAGTTCGTGCAGCCGTGCCTCGGGGAGCTCGCGCAGATGCACCGCCTCCGCCACCGCGGTCGCCGACGGCCGCCCGAAGTGGCGGGCGACGGCGGCGGCCAGCGCGGTGGCCGTACCGCGTCCGTCCTCGGCCCGTACCGACCACCACATCGCCTCCGTCGCCAGTCCCAGGCCGCCGCCCCAGTCGCCGGTGATGGCGCCCAGCGCCGGGAACCGGGCGGTACGGCCGTCCGGCAGCAGGCCCGCGCAGTTGATCCCCGCCCCGCACACCACCGCCACCCCGCGCGGTGCGTCGGTGCCCGCCCGCAGCAGCGCGAAGGTGTCGTTGGCGACCACCGCGGTGCGGCCCCAGCCGTGCGCCGCCAGAGCCTGCTGCAGCCGCTGCTCCTCCACCGGCAGATCGGCGTTGGCCAGGCAGGCGGAGACATGGGTGACCAGCGGCCGCTCGCCGTCCACCGGCAGTCCGGCCTCGGCCGCCGCCTCCTCGACCAGCGGTGCCAGCCCGGCCACCGCGGCCTCGGCGCCCACCAGCTGGGGGGCGAAACCGCCGCCGCGGGCGGTGCCCAGCACGGTGCCGTCGGCGGTCACCACCGCCACATCGGTCTTGCTGTTCCCCGCGTCCACCGCCAGCACGCCGCGGACCAGCTCGGGGCCGGTCGCCCCCACCGTCCCGGCACCGATCGGGCTGCCCTGCACGGGCACGGAGCCGCGCGGGCGGTCCTCCCCGCCGTACGCCGCATCGCTGCGGGTCATGCCCAGCCCAGGTGGGCGCGGTTCTCGGCGATCAGACGGTCCGTCAGCCAGGCTGCCCGGTCCAGCTGGCCGACCAGCGGATGGGCCAGCAGCGCATCGTGGACCCGGTCGCGGCCGCCGTGCAGCGCGGCCTCCAGCGCCAGTTGCTCATAGGCGGTGACGTGGGCGATCAGTCCGGCGTACAGCGGCTCCACGGGGCGCTGCGGCAGCGGGCGGGCGCCGTTCGCGTCCACCAGCGCGGGCACCTCCACCACGGCGTCGTCCGGCAGGAACGGCAGGGTGCCGTCGTTGCGGACGTTGACCACCTGCCGGGAGCCCACCGCCGGGCCGGTGCCCAGCAGCGCGGCGACCAGTGCCACCGCGGCCTCGGAGTAGTAGGCGCCGCCGCGTTCGGCGAGCAGCGCGGGCTTCTCGTCCAGCGCCGGGTCGGCGTACATCTCCAGCAGCCGCCGCTCGATGGCGGCCACCTCCGCGGCCCTGGACCCCTTGGCCTTCAGCTCCGCCACCACCGCGTCGTGCTGGTAGAAGTAGCGCAGATAGTACGAGGGGACGACACCGAGCCGGCGTACCACCTCCGGCGGCAGCCGCAGATCGCCGGCGATCGCCGGGGCGTGCGCCGCCAGCAGCTCGGGCAGCACCTCCCGGCCGGTCGCGCCGCCGGGGGTGTCCAGCAGGGTGACGCCGCGTTCCCAGGTGAGGTGGTTGAGGCCGACGTGGTCCAGCTGGATCCGCTCCGGTCCGACGTCCAGCAGCCGGGCGAACCTCCGCTGGAAGCCGATGGCGACGTTGCACAGGCCCACGGCCCGGTGACCGGCGGTCAGCAGGGCCCGGGTGACGATGCCGACCGGGTTGGTGAAGTCGACGATCCAGGCGTCGGGGTTGGCGCTGCGGATCCGTTCGGCGATGTCCAGGACCACGGGCACCGTGCGCAGCGCCTTGGCCAGGCCGCCGGCGCCGGTGGTCTCCTGGCCGACGCAGCCGCACTCCAGCGGCCAGGTCTCGTCGCGGTCCCGGGCTGCCTGGCCGCCGACGCGCAGCTGCAGCAGCACGGCGTGGGCGCCGTCGACGGCGGCGTCGATGTCGGTGGTGGTGGTGACGGTGGCCGGGTGGCCCTGCCGGGCGAGGATCCGCCGGGCCAGGCCGCCCACCAGCTCCAGCCGCCCGGTGTCGGGGTCGGCCAGCACCAGTTCGTCCAGCGGCAGGGTGTCGCGCAGCCGGGCGAAGCCGTCGACGAGTTCGGGTGTGTAGGTGGAGCCGCCGCCCACGACGGTCAGTTTGAGACGGGTTGGCTTCACGGAGGACATCAGCCCTTGACCCCTGTCAGTGTCACGCCTTCGATGAAGGCCTTCTGCGCGAAGAAGAAGAGGACGATGACCGGCGCCATGACCAGCAGGGTGGCGGCCATCGTCAGGTTCCAGTTGGTGTGGTGGGCGCCCTTGAAGGACTCCAGGCCGTAGGAGAGGGTCCAGGCGGACTCGTTCTCCCCGGCGTAGATCTGCGGGCCGAAGTAGTCGTTCCAGCAGGAGAAGAACTGGAAGAGCGCGACCGCGGCGATCGCCGGTCTGGCCATCGGCACCGTCACCCGCAGCAGGGTCCGCAGTTCACCGCAGCCGTCGATGCGGGCGGCCTCCAGGTACTCCCGGGGAATGGTGAGCAGGAACTGCCGCAGCAGGAAGATGGAGAAGGCGTCGCCGAAGGCCATCGGGATGATCAGCGGCCACAGGGTGCCCGACAGATGCAGCTGCTTGGCCCAGAACAGGTACATGGGGATCACCACCACCTGCGGCGGCAGCATCATCATGGAGATCACGGCCATCAGCGCGATCCGCCGGCCGCGGAAGCGGAACTTGGCGAGCGCATAGGCGACCGGGAGGCTGGAGACCACCGTGAGCACGGTGCCCAGCCCGGCGTACAGCAGGGTGTTGCGCCACCAGGTGAGGAAGCCGGGGGTGTGCCACACCTTGCTGTAGTTGCCCCAGGCCCAGTGGTGCGGCCACAGGTCGGAGGTGAGCGCCTGCTGGTCGGACATCATCGAGGTGAGGAAGAGAAAGACGAACGGCAGCAGGAAGAAGAGCGCGGCGGCCACGCCGAGGGCGTGCACCGCGATCCAGTGCAGTGCGGTACGGCGGCGGGCCGCCCGGGCGGCCGGGGTGGGGCGGGCGCGGAGCGCCGCAGCCGGGAGTGCATCGGTCATGGGGACGGTCCTCCTCAGTCCTCGGCGCCCATCAGGCCGGAGCGGCGGCGCAGCAGCAGTGCGGTGAAGGCCATGGCGACCGCGAAGAGCAGCAGCGCCACCACGCAGGCGGAGCCGTAGTCGAAGCGCTGGAAGCCGAGGCTGTAGACCATCTGCGGCAGGGTCCAGGTGGACCCCTGGGGGTAGCCCGGCTCGAACTGCTGGCCGGAGTTGCCGATGATGCCGCTGGCGACCTTCCCGGCGACCAGGGCCTGTGTGTAGTACTGCAGCGTCTGGATCACCCCGGTGACCACGGCGAACATCACGATGGGGGAGATGTTGGGGTAGGTGACGAAGCGGAACCGCTGCCAGGCGCCCGCTCCGTCCAGCTCCGCCGCCTCGTACTGCTCGCGGGGGACGTCCAGCAGCGCCGCCATGAAGATCACCATCAGGTCGCCGACGCCCCAGAGCGCCAGCAGGGTGAGCGCGGGCTTGGACCAGGACGGGTCGGTGAACCAGCCCGGCTGGGGCAGTCCCAGGGTGCCCAGCAGATGGTTGACCGGTCCGGTGCCGGGGTTGAAGAGGAAGGCGAAGCCGATGGTGGCGGCGACCGGCGGCGCCAGGTACGGCAGGTAGAAGGCGGTGCGGAAGAACCCCGCACCGGTCCTGATCTTCGTGATCAGCATGCCGACGCCCAGGCCGAAGACCACCCGCAGCGTCACCATCACCACGACCAGCCAGAGGGTGTTGCGCACGCCCTGCCAGAAGAAGGGGTAGGACGTGAGCACATACCGCCAGTTCTTCAGCCCGCTGAAGGTGGGCTGGGCGAAGCCGTCGTAGTGCATGAAGGAGAAGTAGAGGGTGGAGACCAGCGGGTAGCCGAAGAAGACCGCGAAGCCGATCAGCCAGGGCGACAGGAAGGCGAGGGTGCGGACCGCCTCCCGGCGGCGCTTGGCCCGCAGCGCCGCCGGGACGGGGAGGAGGGCTGCCATGCCGGTCACTGGGCCTGGGCGATGGCGGCGTCGATCTCCTTGTCGACGCCTGCCAGGCCCGCCTTGAGGTCGGGGACCTGGCCGGACTCGTACTTGTAGCCGAAGTTCTGCAGGGACACCTGGTAGGCGCCGCCGTTGATGCTGGCGGGGGTGGTGCTGGAGTGGGCGTTGCCCGCGATGTCCAGGAAGGTGCGGAAGTTGGGGTCCTGGTCGACCTTGGGCGACTTCAGCGCCGCGAAGGTGGACGGCACGTTGTGGATCGCGTTAGCGAAGCTCACCACCGCGTCGGTGTCCGTGGCGAGGTACTTCACCAGCTCCCAGGCGGCGTTCTGCTTCTGGCTGGTGCGGGCGATGCCGATGATGGTGCCGGTCTGGTAGCCGCGGCCGTAGGTGGCAGCCTGGTCGTCCGGCACCGGGAACGGTGCGGTGGCCCAGTCGAACGTCACTCCGTCCGCCTTGAGGTTGGCGGTCCGCCACTCGCCGTCGATCGCCATGGCGACCTGCCCGGTCTCGAAGGGGTTCTTCTCCGAGAACTCGTCGCCGAAGCCGGTCCGGTACTTCTCCAGCTTCTGGAAGCCCCCGAGGTCGGCCACCAGCTTCTGCTGCCACTGGAACATCGCGCTGACCGCGGGGTCGGCGGCCAGGTCGGACTTGCCGTTCTTGTCGAAGTAGGTGGCCCCCCACTGGCCCAGGAAGTGGGTGGGGGTGGACTCGTAGCCGTGGAAGTCGGGCATGAAGCCCAGCCGGCTGTAGCCGTTAGCGGTGGCCTTGGTGAGCTTCCTGGCGTCGGCGTCGAACTCCGAGAGCGTCTTCGGCGGGGAGGCTATGCCGGCCGCCTTGAAGGCGTCCTTGTTGTAGTACAGGCCGTAGGCGTCGCCCAGCAGCGGCAGTGCGCAGCGGTTGCCGTTGTACTGCGTGTAGTCGGCCATGGCCGCCGGGAAGGTCGTGGCGGGGTCGATGTGCGACTGTGCCAGGAAGGGCTTCAGATCGGCCCACACCCCGGAGGCGCAGAACTTGCCGACGTTGTCGGTGGTGAAGGAGGAGACCACGTCGGGGGCGTCCGAACCGCCCGCCCGCAGCGCCTGGTTGATCTTGTCGTCGGTGACGTTCTTGACCACCTTGACATGGATGTTGGGGTGCAGCTTCTCGAAGGCGGCGATGTTGTCGGAGATCGCCTTCACCTCGGACGGCTGGCTCCAGCCGTGCCAGAAGGTGATGGTGGTGTCCTTGGAGGCGTCGTCCTTGGCCCCGCCCTCGCTGCTGCCGGTGCAGGCGCCGGCGAGCAGGGCGACGGCGGCGGCGCAGGCGAGGGCGGCCGTGGTCCGGTGCGGTCTGCGGGTGCTGGTGGTCACGGGGATGTCCTCCTGGAGGGCCCGGCAGGGATGAGGGAAGAAGAACCGTGGACGTTCAGTGCGTGGTGAAGACGGCGTCGCGGACGGTGACCAGGGCGCTCTGCAGCGCGCCCTGGACGACCGGCGACTCCTGGAGTGCGCTCATCCGCAGCCGCGGCCTGGGCACGGCCAGCCCGGTGAGCTCCTCCTGGACCAGGGCGCGCAGCCTCTCCCCGCCCGCCTGGGGCACCCCTCCGGAGAGCACCACCAGCTCCGGGTCGACCACCGCGACGATCGCGGCCAGGCCGGTGGCGAGACGGTGCGCCAGTTCGGCGAGGACGGCGTCGCCGCGGCTGTCGCCGGCCGCGGCGGCCCTGGCCACGGCGTCCCGGGCGGTGCGCCCGCTGATGCCGTGCTGCCTGGCCAGGGCCAGTACGGCCGGTGCCCCGGCCAGTTCCTGGAAGCCGCCGGAGTTCTCCCGGCGGACGTTGCGGATCAGTGGCGCACCGGGCAGCGGCATATAGCCGACCTCCCCCGCGCCGCCGGTGTGCCCGCGGTGCAGCCGCCCGGCGATGACCACGGCCGCGCCCACCCCCTCGGCCGCCCACAGCAGGACGAAGTCCTCGCAGCCGCGGGCCTCGCCGAGGGACTGCTCGGCGACGGCGGCCAGATTGACGTCGTTCTCGAAGACCACCGGGGTGCCCAGGCGGTCCGCCAGCTCGGAGAGCAGCCGGGGTGCGTGCCAGCCCGTCAGGTGGGGTGCGTAGCGCAGCCGCCCGGTGAGCGGGTCGATGGCGCCGGGGGCGCCCACCACCACCTGGGAGAGCCGGTCCGGCTCCAGGCCGGCCTGCCCGGCGGCCTCGCCCACGGCGGTGACCACCCGGTCGACGGTGCCTGCGGCCTGCCGCCCGGGGGTGGCGAGCACATGCTCGCCCACCACCCGGCCGGTGATGTCGGCGACGGCCACCCGGATCCTGGCCGGGGTGACGTCCAGCCCGGCGACGTGCGCGGCCGCCGGGTCGAGCTGGTAGAGCCGGGCGTTGGGGCCCGGGCCGCCCTCCGTGGTGCCCACGGGCACCACCAGGCCGGCGGCCTCCAGCCGGGAGAGCAGCTGGGAGGCGGTGGGTTTGGAGAGCCCGGTCAGCGTGCCGATCTGGGCCCGGGAGAGCGGCCCGCGCTCCAGCAGCAGCTGCAGTGCCGCCCGGTCGTTGATGGCGCGCAGCAGGCTGGGGGTGCCCGCGACGGGGGCGACGGCGGGGGTGCCGCTGGTGCCTGTCACGGGCCCTCCCGGAACTGTTAGGAAACTTTCCTATCGGTGCCAGGAAGGTAGGTGCGCCTCGCGTGACGTGTCAATGGCCTCCGGGAGCGTGGATGCCGAAGCGTTACCGCCGCCGCTTTGTGACCGTCCGGCGACGCACGGTGAAAATGTGCTGCGCGTCACAGTAGCTGACTGTCCGTCACGCTACGCGCGCGGAGGGTGCGGGAAATGTGGGGACGGGCCATTCGTCAAGGCATTTACCGCTACCCAACGTCATGGATTCTTCAGAGTTGAACATATGACCGGGAAGGTCGGTTTGACGGAGCCCCGTCAGCAGGCAAGGATCTCTGTTGTGCCGCCCCACCGGACCAGTCCGGGGGCGGTGCAAGGGGTGCGGACGGCCGTACGGGAATACCCTCCAGGGGTGCCCGCAGCGCGTATCCCCGGGCAGTTTCCGGCCTGCCCGGTGGTAGCGCGAAAATACGGCAGACCGTATATCCGGGAACCGGCGCGGCGGAACCCGGGAAAGGGGTGGATACGGCTGTCGCCGCCGCCCGCACTCCGACCGGTCGTCGGCTGGCCAGCTCCAGGTCCGCCGAACGGCCGGCGCGGCGCCGACCGGGGGGCCGGTCGGCGCCGTCAGCCCTCCCGCCGGGTCAGCCCTTGTCGACGTGCGCGGCGGACTGCTGCGCCTCGGCCGGGGCCGCAGGCGGGGCCGCCTCGGCCGCGGGAGCCGCATCGGCTGCCGCCGCCGGGGCGGTGGGGGCCAGGGCGGCCGGGGAGGCCGTCACCGCCTCGTTGGTCAGCCGGATCCCCGCGGTGTCGAAGGCCGCCTTCAGCCGGGCCCGCAGCGACCGGGCGACCAGGCCCGCCTTGCCGGGCATCGTACGGGCCTCCACCCGCAGCACCACCGAGTCCGAGGCCACCGACTCCACGCCCAGCACCTGGACCGGCTCCCAGAGCAGCTCGTCCCACGGCGCCGACTTGGCCATCTCCTCGGCCGTGGCCAGGATCACCGACTGCACCTGGTCCAGGTCCTCGCGATAGCCCACCTGCACATCCACCGTGGCGGTGGACCAGCCCTGGCTCATGTTGGCGATCCGCTTCACCTCGCCGTTGCGGACGTACCAGATCTCTCCGTTGGAACCGCGCAGCTTGGTGACCCGCAGGCCCACCTCCAGCACGGTGCCGCTGGCCACACCCGCGTCGATCTCGTCCCCGACGCCGTACTGGTCCTCCAGGATCATGAAGACGCCGGAGAGGAAGTCGGTGACCAGGTTGCGGGCGCCGAAACCGATCGCCACGCCCGCCACCCCGGCACTGGCCAGCAGCGGTGCCAGGTTGACCCCGAGGGCGGAGAGCACCATCAGCGCCGCGGTGCCCAGGATCACGAAAGAGGCCACGCTGCGCAGCACCGAGCCGATGGCCTCGGACCGCTGCCGCCGCCGCTCCGCATTGACCAGCAGGCCGCCCAGCCGCCCGCCGACCACGGCGGACTCCTCGGCGCCCCTGGCCATCCGGGTGATCAGCTGGGTGATCAGCTTGCGCACCACCGTGCGCAGCACCAGGGCCAGCACCACCACGAAGACGATCCGGACGCCGCTCTCCACCCAGCCCTGCCAGTTCTGGTCCACCCAGCCCGCCGCCTGGTCGGCGCTCTCCTTGACCTGGGTGAGGCTGGCCGGGGTGTGACCCAGCAGCCCGTCGCCGGAGGGGCTGGGGGTGGGGGACGGCGAGGCCACGGTGAAACCCTTCGGTGCGGAAAAGCTGTGCAAGGCCTCACCCTACCGGCGGTACCCGCCGGACCCGAGCGGCCGACGACGCCGTGTGACCGATCCGTCGCGCAGCGCCAGTGCCGCCCGGGTGTCGCGTTGGCGTTTCGGTGGGCTCTACTTGCAGGCGCCGCTGCCGGAGTCGCTGTACTGCAGCGCGGTGGAGTCGAAACCGGGGCCGGGCAGGACGGGCTTGTAGTCCCAGCTGTAGCTGTGCGGCTTGAGGGTGAGCTTCATGACGCCGAACGCGCCGGCCTGGGCGGTGACCACGTTGGGGTTGTCGTAGTTGCCCGGAGTGCCGGCGAGGGTGTCGATCGCCTCGCCGCCGGAGCCGACGATGAACTCCGGGATGCCGCGGCTCGGGTCGTACTGGCCGGCCGGGTTCATCGGGCGCAGCCGGGCGTACGCGTGCTCGTGGCCGTTGAGGACGAGCGTGGCGTGGTGCTGGTAGAGGGCCTTCCACCACGCGTCGGTCGCCCCGCCCTCGGTGCCGCCGGCACCCGGCGCGGACGCGGGCACCGTGGCGGTCGAGGCCGTCGTGGCGCTGAAGGCCGGCTGGTGCCAGTACGCGATCGTGCACGGACGCGTGTTGGCGGCCAGGTCCTTCGACAGCCACTGGGTCTCCTGGCCGAGGAGGCCGTTGTCCGTCGTGGAGCAGTCGTGGTGGAACGCGTCGGAGTCGCACTCGGCGTTCAGCGAGATGATGTGCCAGTTGCCGAGGTCGTAGGAGTACCACCCCTGCTTGTCGGCGGTGTCGTCGCCGGCCTGGCCCTGGGGTTCCGGTGTGCCGGCCTGGTCATGGCCGTTGAAGTAGCCGAAGTAGCCGACACCGTTCTGTCCGGCCTCGTTGTCGCCCTTCTTGGTGTACGGGTAGTACTCGTGGTTGCCCGGTGCCGGACGCTCCAGCATTTTCAGGCCGCCCCACGCCTGCTCGAAGGACTGCTCGAAGTCGCTCAGCTTGCCGACCTGGTACTGCTCGTCGCCCAGCAGCGCCACAGCATCGGGGTGCATGTCCGTGGCCTGCTTCGCGGTGGCGAACTCGGCGCTCATGCCGCCCAGAGTGGGGCTGCCGCACTTGAGCGACGCCGGGGTGGCGGCGTTCTCGTCGTCGTCGGGCTCGCAGGCGACGTCGCCTACGGCCGCCAGGGTGTACGACGCGGCGCTGTGGTGGGCGTAGGGCCAGTCGTTGGCGCCCTGGTTCGCGGCGGCGACGGCGGTGCCGGTGACCGCGAGGACGGCCAGGCCGGCAGCTGCGGCGGAGATCTTGGTGGCGCGGTGCATGTGCGATGCCCTTCCACGGCAGGAATGATCACCGCAAATTAAGCTGTCGATCCGAGAGTTGACACAAACGCTTCCTGACGCCTCGGTGAACTCTGTGCGCACTGGACCGCTGTGTCACTGCTGCTGATGCATGAGCGTGACCGGCCACTCAGGCCCTGGGCGAACCGTTCGCAGGCCGCGTGGATCTGCCGCAGCCCGCGGCTTTTCCGCGTCGGTCGCGTCTGCGTCCCTCCGCCGCCAGGGAGTGAGCGCGCGGCGGACGGTCCTCCACGCTGCCTGCGGCAGGTCGGGTGGCTCCGCCGGGCCGTCCCCGGGCCGTCGACGGGCCGTCCATGGCCGGCCGATGACGGCGGACGGCGGCGCTCCACGGGGCCCTCTCGCACGTCACCGCCGCCGGGCCGGAGAGATTGCCGGGCGGCCGCATCGGGAATTCTGGTGTGGGAGAACACACACCTGGTCCGTTACACGGGATTGGTGGCGCCGTGGCCAGGCATGCGGCGACACTGAGGGGAGATCGCGTAGCGATACGCGACCAGCCGCTCGTCCCGGCGCGAGCCACGCGCCGTAGGCGTACAAGGAGGCATCCGTGCCGCATGTCCTCGTCCTCAACGCGTCGTACGAGCCACTAGGCGTCGTCTCGATGCGCCGCGCACTCATCCTCGTCCTCAACAACAAGGCGGTCAGCCTGGAGGACTCGGGGATCACCATGCACAGCGCCACCAGCGCCGTCACGGCGCCGTCCGTCGTCCGACTGACCCGCTTCGTGCGGGTCCCTTTTCGTGGCCCCGTACCGCTCACCCGCCGGGCGCTCTTCGCCCGGGACAACGGCCGCTGCGTGTACTGCGGCGCCGCCGCCACCAGCGTCGACCACGTGGTGCCGCGCAGCCGCGGCGGCCAGCACCGCTGGGACAACGTGGTGGCGGCCTGCCGCCGCTGCAACCACGTCAAGAGCGACCGCCACCTCTCCGAACTGGGCTGGCGCATGAAGCGACCACCGGCGCCACCCACCGGACTCGCCTGGCGCATCATCGGCACCGGGCACCGGGATCCGCGGTGGCGCCCCTACCTCGAGCCCTACGGCGGCCGTGAGCAGCTGAGCGAGATCGACCACCACGTCGACCATCGCACCGGTGAGCCCGACCCGCCGACCGTCCCCCTCGACCGCTCCCCCCACGGGCGGACCCTCCACGACCGCCGCGGCGAGCCTGCGCAGCAGCTCTCCGCCTGACCCCGCGACCGGCCCGTACCGGACCGGCACGGCACGCCTCATGGGCCGGCGGCGCATCCGCAGCGGACGCGCCGCCGGCCCTCCGTCTTGCCCGCCGTCCGTACCGCCGGACCTCGGCCCTTCGAGAAGAGGACGCGAGGAGCCGGGTCAGAGCTGCGGCTGGTGATCGGGCCCGGAAGTGGCCGAGGGCTCGTCGGGGGACGCGGAGGGCGAGGCCGTAGGGGCGTCGGAGGGCTGCACCGCGCTGTCCGACGGGGCGGCCGGGTCGGCCGGCGTGGACGGCGGAGGGGTGACCGGCGTGACCGGTGTGTCCGGCGCCTTGGGGGACGCCACCGCATAGGCCTCCACCCCGGAGAGCGAGTAGCCGAAGCGGTTGGCCGCCAGCACGCCCTGGATCCGCAGATAGCGGGTGTCCGGCGCGTCCAGGCGGACCGTCTCGGTGCCGCCGTGCCCGTCTTGGACGGTGGCGGCGTCGGTCCACACCGCCCCGTCCGGCGAGGTCTCCACCCGGTAGGCGACGCCGTAGGCGTTCTGCCAGCTCAGTACCGCGTCGCTCTGCCAGTGCAGCACCACGGAGCCCAGCCGCACCGGGCCGCCCAGGTCCAGCTGCAGCCAGGAGTCGTCACCACCCGAGGACGCCCAGCGGGTGCCGGGGTCGCCGTCGGTGGCGTCGGACGCCGGATGGCCGTCGGCGTCCCCGGAGGAGGTCGCCACCGAGCCCAAGGCCAGGTCGGGGCCGGAGACCGGCGGGGCCACCCGCACCGCCAGTTCCTGGCGGACCGTACGGCTGCCAGCGGTGAAGGACACCTGCACCTGGTACACCCCGCTGGGGGTGCCGGCCGCGGCGGAGACCGCCAGCGGCACGGCCAGCCGCCCGCCCCGCGGCACCGTCACCGACGCCGGGACGGACGCGGTCAGGCCCTTGACCCCCTTGGGCAGCTGCACACTGAACCGGCCCGACGCCGCACCCGCCCGAGTGGCTTCGAGGGTGGCGCTCGCCGTGGTGGGCCGGGTGTCGCCCGCCACCACGTCGAGGGTGCTGCGGGACACCTCCAGCCGCGCCACGGGGGTGTCCGCGTACCAGGGGACGATCTCGTTGACCACCGGGGCCTGGCTGCCGTCCGCCCAGGTGAGCCGGACCGCGTCGGCCTCCTCGCCGCGGGCGGCGAGTTCGGTGTAACCGGGCCGCAGGGTGCCCAGCCGGGCCCAGCTGCCGTCCGGGCGCCGGGCCTCGACCACGGCATGGGCCTGCACCGAGGGGTCGGTGAGCACCGACAGGCGGTCCAGCGGCCGGGTGGCGCCCAGCTCCACCATCAGCCGGCGGTCGCCGTCCGCGGGGGCGGCGGCCGCCCGGTAGGCGGTGTCCGCGTCGCCGTCGACCGCGGCCGCCGCCGAGGAGCCGGGGGCGGCCGGCGGTCCGCCGGTGACCGTGGGCTGCTCCGCGCCGGGCGCGGTCACGCTGAACTCCCGCACCGCCATGGTGGTCTGCTGGCTCTCGGTGGCGCGCAGCCGCACATAGCGGGCCACGGTGCCGGCGGGCAGCTCCGCGGAGACCGTCCGGGTGTCCGTGACCTCGGTGATGCGGTGCCAGCCGCCGTCGCCGGTGGAGTACTCCAGCACGGCGTGCCGCAGATAGCCGTCGTCGGCGTCCTCACCGGCGTCGGAGGAGTCGGCGGCCGGTACCGCGGTGGCGGCGGCGCCGCCGTCGTCCGGGTCGTCGGATCCCATCCGGACCACCACCCGGCCCACCGGCCGCTCGGAGCCCAGATCGACGCCGACCGAGTCGTCCCGCTGCGGCGGGGCGTCGCTCCAGAAGAAGGTGTCCGGGTCGTCGTCCGTCATCATCGCCGCCGTGTGACCGGGCTCCGGCCCCATGGTGGTGGTCGCCCGCGCCCCGGAGGCGCTCACCCCGGACCAGCTGTCGGCGGTCCTCAGCGCCCGCTTGAGGAACGGGTCCAGGACGCCGTCGCCGACCGTCGCCGAGCCCTGGGCGATCTCCGCCGTCACCCGGTGCAGATCCAGCCGGGCCTGCCAGGCCGCGGCACCGTCGCCGCCGCGCTGCGCCTGGAGCATCCGCACCGCCGCGCGGCCGGCGGCCCCGTAGCGGGCCAGCTGCTCCAGCCACGGCCCGGCCTCCTCGGCCAGGGCGCCGCCCGCCACCGGGCGCAGGGCCTGCGGGGCCTGCTGCATGGCGGTGAAGGCGTCCTGCAGCGCGGCTGCGGCCTGCTGCAGCTGTTTGCCGGTGTCGTCGCCGGGGTGCCGCCCGGAGCCGGAGGGCTGCACGGTGGGCTCCAGCGCCGCCCAGAAGTGTTGGAGCAGCGGCTGGAGATAGGCCGACTCCCGGTCGGAGAGCGGGGAGGAGGCGCTGTTGCCCGCCAGGGCCCACAGAGCGCTCCCGGCTGCCGTGCCCGATCCGCCGGCCAGTGCCAGCAGGGCGCCCCGCCAGGAGTCCTGCGGGCGGTAGCCGGCGGGGTTCCAGGCGTAGTCGGCGGCGGTGAAGAGGGCGACCCGGGACGCCACCGGCTGCTCCATGGCGTTCACCAGCAGCGCGGCGGACCCGGTGGCGACCGCGGCGTCCCGGCCGGTGTAGGGGCCCATGTAGAGCCGGTTCTCGGACCAGTCGTTCACCGGGTAGTTGTCCATGGTGACGACCGGGTGGGCCAGCAGCGCCGCGGTGTCCCGCAGCTGCCCGGCGGTGATCCGCTGCGGCACCACGCCGACGCCGGTCCACGCCACCTGCGCGGCCGCCGGCAGGGCCTTGGCCAGCGCCGTGCGGTACGGGCTCGCACCGCTCTGGTGGTACTCGGTCGGCAGCACGGTGAGCGGCGCCAGGCCCTGGCCGCCGTGGCGGCCCCAGAACTGCTTCAGCACCCTGCCCACCAGCGCGCCCTGCGCCCTGGCGGCGGCCTCCGGGCCGGTGCCGTAGGCGCCGCGGTCGGCGTCGCAGTGCCACTCCTGGTAGGAGACGTCCTGGAACTGCAGCTGGAAGGAGCGGAACCCCAGCCCCCACAGCGACTCCAGCTTGCCCACCAGCGCCCGCACGTCGTCGTCCGAGCTGTAGCAGAGCGACTGGCCGGGGGAGAGGGCGTAGCCGAGTTGCACGTGGTTGCGCGCGGCCCGGTCGGCGACGGTGCGCAGCTGCGCCGCCCGCGCCGCGGGGTAGGGCTCCCGCCACTGGGACAGCCGGTAGGGGTCGTCGCCCGGCGCGTAGAGGAAGGCGTTCTGCTTGGTGCGGCCCAGGAAGTCGATCTCGTCCAGCAGTTGCTGGTCCGTCCAGGGCTCCCCGTAGAAGCCCTCCACGGTGCCCCGTACCGCCGTCGACGGCCAGTCGCGGATGGCGACGCCGGGCAGTCCGCGGCCGGCGGCCGCGCTCTGGCCCTGGCCGGCGGGTACCGCGGTGAGCAGCTGGCGCAGGGTCTGCGCCGCGTAGAAGGTGCCCTGTGCGTCGACCCCGGCGAGCACCACCGCACCGTAGGCGCGGTGGTCGCGGGTGGCGAGCTGCCCGGCGGAGAGCACATAGCCGCCCGCGGGCAGCCCGGTCGGCGACGGCGCCTCGGTGTCGGGACGGCCGGCGGACGCGGCGAGCAGGCGCAGCGTGCGGTCGGTCTGCCCGTCCGCGCCCTCGGCTGCTCCGCCGACCAGCACGGTGAGGCTTCCGGCGGTCGGGACGGGGGCGCGGCGCAGCACCGCCACCCGGGTGGCACCGGCCTGCCGCAGCACCTCCCGTACGGTCTCCAGCGCGCCCGGGTCGGCGTTGGGGGCGGCCACCACGGACACCTGCCGGGGCACGGTCACCGCCCGCCCGAGCGCCTGCTGGTCCTGCGGCCGGGGGAAGACTGCGGGGACGGCGACGGTGCTGTGCGTTCCGCTCCGCTCCGGGGCGCTGACCGAGAGCGCGGCGCCGTCCTGCCCGGCGGCGGCCGCCGGCTGGGCGCCGGCGACCAGGCCTCCGACCACGGCGGCGGCGGAGAGCGCGGCGGTGGCGCGCAGTGCGGCCCGGCGTCCGCCGGGACGCGGCGCCGGAGCCGCGGAGGCCGCCGTACGCTCCCGGCGGACCTGCTCCAGCAGCGGCCGGGTGCCCTTGAGGTCGGCGATCAGCCGGTCGGCGGTCAGCGGGGCGATCCTGCGGGCGGTACGGGCCGTGGTGCGGCGGGCCGCCAGGGCGGCCGGGTGGTACAGGGCCTCGCGCAGGACCGCGCTGCGTTCCAGCCGGCGGCGCAGGCGGACACCGGCGGCGGGCACGGAGAGGCGGCTGGGCACGGGTCCTCCTCGCTGTGGGTCGGCCGGCGGCGAATCGGCCCAGGGGCGCGCCGGCGGCCTGCTGGACCGCCGATGCCCGGGTGAATTCGCCAAGAGCCCACCACTGGGGGCCCCGGGGTGTCAACGCCTCTGGCACATATGCCCGGATTGTCCGTGTTGAACGTATCCGCCGTCCCTCGAAGAGGTGGTCCGGCCGGGGGGTGGGCGGGGGCACGGCG
>NZ_LIQR01000135.1 GCF_001418575.1 Peterkaempfera griseoplana | reverse complement strand
ACCGTCGTCCGGGTCACCGTCGTCCGGGTCACCGTCCTCGGCTCCACCGCCGGCCGGACCGCCGCCGGGATCGCCGTCCCCGGCTGCGGGGCGCCACCGGGTGGATGCCGGGCTCAGCTATCTGCACACCGCGGTCGGCATCTCCGGTGGGGCGAACTCCGTGCTCACCACGCCGGCCCAGGCCCGCAGCTACCCCCAGTGGTTCGACAGGAGCGGGGAGCACGAGATCGCCGACCGCTTGCGGGCCGTTGTCGGACGGCCGGGTGACGCCCAGCCGCTCCCCGCCCCGGGACGGGCGCTGGTCGCGGTGACAGCGGCCGTGGGCTGCGGGCAGCCCCGGGGCGCCGAGCTGTGGGCGGACGGCACGGACCTCTCGGTGCGCTGGACGGGCACGGCCGCCGCGCCCCGGGAGTGCCTGGCGCCGTTCCGGGCGGTGGCGGTCTTCCAGGTGCCGGTGGGCGCACTGCCCGCGCATCCCACCATCGGCGGCCGGCAGCCGGACCCCGCGAACCCATGACGGCACGTCAGTCGACCCGCACCTCGGCATACGCGGCGGAGAGCTCCGGGTAGCCGTCGGCCGCCCAGCCGTGACCGATCTCCACCACATCCAGCTCCCGGCCGCCGGGGAGGACCACCACCGGATTGCCGCGCGGCCAGACCCGCCAGACCGCGCCGGGCACGGTCCGCACGATGACGGTGCCCAGATAGAGCCCCGCGTCATTGCCCAGCCACTCGGACGTCTCCGGATCGTCCCGCCAGCGGGGCTGCATCTGGTCGAGCGCGGCAAGCGACTGCGGGCTGTCGTCCAGGGCGATGCCGGCCCCGTCCGCCTGTTCGCGCAACAGCTCGCACTCGGCCAGCAGTTCACCGATCCCCTCTCCTGCGGCAGCCCCGGTCCGCTCCGCACCGGCCGTCTCCACGCGCCTCGCCCGCCACATGTCCGTCCGACCTCTCGTGTGAGACCTCCCGGCCCGAGCCGGGGAGGGAATGCCTTGCCGGGGTGCCGCCCTGTCGGCACCCCGCCGCGCCCTGCGCCTGGGAGAAACCGCCACCGAGGTGACACCTGTGGTGGCCAGTCTGGCATTTCCGCACCGTCCGGACCGGGAACCGCAGGTCAGCCCGCCTCCGCCAGCTCACCGTCCAGATGGGTGCGGAGCAGCAGCCGCAGCCGTTCGCCGTCGATCAGCAGCAGGCCTTCCTCCGCGGCAGCGAACTCCGCGGCTTCCGAGGTGAAGTGAGAGGTGGTCAGCCACAGGCCCGCGTCGGCCGGCTCCTCGGCGACCGCTTCGGAGAGGGTGCGCACCGCATCCAGATCGACTTCGCCGGGACGACGCGCCGCCCACACCACCCAGCGACCCGGCAGCGCGGACCCCTCGCTGCCGTCGACCACCGCGACCAGCCCGTCGCGGCCCTGCAGCCGCGGTGACCAGCCGGCCAGGCCCATGTGCTCCAGCAGCTCCCGCACCAGCAGACCGAACTCCACCGGCGACAGGTCCGCGGGGGCGGGCACCGCCGCGGTCGCGGTGGCGTACGGCGGGACTCCCGCCGGGCCGTACGGGTCCGGGGTGATCACCGAGGGCAGGGCACGCAGTACCGCGAGCGCGTCCTCCTGGTCGGTCTCCTGGGCCCGGCCGGGCGGCAGCAGTCGGGTACGCGCCAGATCCTCCCGGTCGGCGTCCACGCTCAGCAGGCAGACGCCGCCGGGCGGGGTGCCCGGACCCCGTACGAAGCCGTTGAGGACGACGCCGCCGAGCACCTCGTCACGGTCCGCGGCGGCCACGGCGTGCAGGGCCCGCAGCGCCAGCCGGGCGGCCAGTTGGAGGTAGTGGGTGGCACGCTCACTGTCGGGCCTGGGCACGGGTTCGGGTCCGCCGCCTTCGGGGCCGAGGCGGTAGCCGGCCACGGAGGGGACGATCTGCGGGGAGGGCAGTTCGAGGTCGAGGACGGCGACGGTGGTGAGCGGGCGGAAGGCCGCCCGGCAGGTCGCCGGAAGGTCGGGGGTGGCGTGTGCGGCGGCGGCGAGGGCCCGCTCCAGCAGCGACTCCACGGCGGCGGGCTCCGCGTTCAGATAGGCGCGGTGGCACTCGTCCAGGGTGCTGTTGTACTCCTCCACGGCGCGGGCCCGGGCCAGCTCCGCGCGCTCGTGCTCGATGCGGTCCTGCTGGATCCGGTCCTGCGGGCCTCCGGTGCGACCGCCGCCGAGCAGTTCCTGCTGCTCCCGCCACTCGCGCAGGGCCCGCTGGTGGCGCAGCCGCGCCGCGGCCCGTTCGCGCTGGTAGGCGGGGTCGAGCAGTCGCCGGCCCGGCCCCGGGTCCGCGCCGTCCGCGCCTCCCGCCCCGTCAGCCGCCGCATCCGGCGGCTCGGGCGGGGCGTAGTCCTCCCACCTGGGCGGCCCCACCGGATCGGGGCCGGCGTAGGGGCGTGGTTCATAGACGCGGCGCTGGGAGTCGAAGTCCACCGCCGGGCCGGGCCTGGCGGCACGGTCCAGCAGATCCATGAACCGGGCCAGTTCCGCCGCGGCCACCGCGGTGCGTTCCCTGGTGAGCAGGGTGGCGGAGCGCACGGCGTCGTCGGCCCCGTGGCCGGGGGCGGCCTCCGACGACCGCTCCGGCTCCTCGGCCGAGGACTCGGAGGCGTCGCGGCGCGGGAGATGGAGAAAGCGGCCGCTGCTACGGCTGTGCGGGTACTGCATCGGCGGTCGCTCCCCCGTGGTCGGTGTCATCCGGTCGCGCGGTCGTGCGTCATCTTCGTACAGTGCGTCGTCGTGCGTGTGTCTGCCGGTGGGACGTATGCCTGCGGTGCTGCACCTGACGTCACGTCATGTCGACCGTGGCGTCCGGTTTTGCCCTGCGGTGCGTCCTCCGGAGCGCATGACGACGCTGTTGTCGTGGCGGTCGTCGTCGATGCGGTGATGAGCGCAGCTCGCCGGCCCCTCCGGCATTCTCCCGTCCGGAGAGGGCTTTGTGGGGGATCACAGGAGACCTTTCCGGATGGATGCGGATGCGCCGGGGCGCGGAGGGTCGCCCCGGAAGCCCAGGGCGGCTTCCGGGCACCGGGGACACCGTCCCTCACTCTGCACGACTTCACTGTGCAGAACTTCACTGCGGAGCTTCATGTGCGTGCAGAACTTCATTGCGCCCGGGCGGCGTCGGTCGGCCTCCCGGCGAGGTGGCGCAGGGTGCCCCCGCCCGTGCCGTGGACCGCGGCGGTGCGGCTTCGGGCATGGAGCCACGGCACGGGCGCGATGCTCTGCCTCCTGCGTCGGGAACGGTCAGTTGGTTCTGGTGTTGGTGAGATGGAGGCCGATGTAACCGATGTAGATCCGGCCGGTGCCCGAGCAGTCGTCGAGGTAGTGCAGCCGGGGGGCGGTCCCGCCGCCGCCGATCCGCAGATGGGCCCCCATGAAGGCACGGCCGGACGGATCCACCGTCGGCGGCACCGGCAGCATCCGCTCCTTCTTCCACTTGGCGTTGCTGGAGACGGTCTGGGACTCCCCGCGTACCGCCTTGCGGGGCGGGAACGGGTGGCAGCCCGGCGGGGTGTGCTCGCACCACTGCTTGAAGTCGCCGTGCGCCAGGCCGTGCACGGCCGCGTCGGCGTAGTCCTGCAGGGCGAGCAGGCCGTCCCAGGCGAGGCGGGCCCATCCGGAGCCGGCGTTCTGCTCGTCCAGGGCCAGTGTCTCCTTGGCCTCCCCGGTGAAGGTCAGCGCGGGGAACTCGCCCAGCCGGGCGACCAGGTCGGCGAAGGTCGCCGGGATGCCGTTCTCGTCGTCGACGGCCTCGTCCGCCACCGAGGCGGGGTCGGCCGCCGCCGGGCCCGCGGCGGNNCGCGGGCCTGCCGCAGGGCCTCGTACTGGTCATCGGCCTCGGCGAGCAGGCTGCGCTCCAGTTGCTCGGCCTGCTGCAGCTGACGGCGGATCCGCTGCAGCTCCTCACCGCCCGCCTGCTGCTCCTCAGCGGCCTCCTCCACCAGGTCGGCGGCGCCGGCGGGGGACGGCGCCGGGAGGGGGCGCACCCGCAGCGGCGGCAGGTCCGCCAGGGG
>NZ_LIQR01000134.1 GCF_001418575.1 Peterkaempfera griseoplana | reverse complement strand
AGCGTGGTGGCGTCGGCGAGACGGGCTTCCAGTAGAAGGAGCCCCTCCACAGGAGGGCGACGGCAGTACACCGGCATGCCGAGAGGAAATCGAGAACAGCCAGGTAAGTGCCCTCCTCGCCTACTCCGCGTGGCTGCGGCCGACAGCATCAAGCGACAGCTCAACGCAGCCGCTGACGTCGAGGATCCACACCGTCGAGGGCGTAGATCATTACCAGGTGGCGCGGGAGTATGAGCTCGATTCGATCTCCGACCGTGGATCGGCCTGCGGGACGACGGGGTGCCGGAGCAGGGTGTCACTGATGTTCCGGCGGCGCTCTGGCAGAGGGTGGCCGACAGGCGGCCCGAAGCGGTGGGAGGCAGGCCCAGAGTGTCGACGGGAAGCTCGGGGTACACGTCGCGACGGCGGCTGACCCCGTACCGCGAGATCGCATGCGAAGAGGGCATGGCCCAGATCATGCAGGCCTTGAACTCGTCGACGGCGTCGGTCCCAATCGGGCACCGCTGACTACCGGCGGACCACCCGGGCACGACGGAGACACGTGTCGACCGCCGCCTTTCGCTCAACGCGCGATGCGCGGTCCGGTCCGGATCCTGCGCCAGGAGAGCCCAGACCTGGCGCAGTACTCGTCACCGCCGGGGCAATCGCGACAACCTCTGCTCGGCAACTACGAGACCGGAGCGTCGGCAGCACACCCACCTGCGCATCGTCAGACATGCCGGGGAGAGCAGCTACCGCAGCCGGCTGGTAAGGGGGAGCGACGATATGGTCCTTACCATCATGCGCAGCCTGCGGCGTCGTACATTCAGCCGAAGCTGAGGAGTACGGCATCGACCGCCTCCTGGGCGAGCTGGCCGGCGAACTGCGGGAGGGCCGGTATCGCCCTCGTCCCGCCCGGCGGGTGTTCATCCCGGAGCCGGGTGCGGGGGAGGAGCGAAGGCCGTTGTCCGTCTTTGCGGTACGCGACCGGATAGTGCAGGCCGTGCTCAAGATCGTGCTCTCGCGGATCTCGGAGGCCGACGTGCCGCCGTGCAGTTTCGGGTTCCGCCCGAGGAGGGCAGCACACGACGCCCTGCAGGTGCTCGTCGACGAGCACGGGCGGGGACGGCGGTGGGTGGTGGAGACGGACATCGCCGACTGCTTTTAGGCGATTACGCATGAGGGGTCGATGCACGCGGTCGAGGAACGCATCTATCGACCAGTCCGTTCTCGAGTTCCTGCGCGGGGTGCCGGGGTGCTGGAGGACGGGCCAGGTGCGGCGGCCGGTGACCGGGACCCTGCAGGGCGGCGTGACTTCGCCGCTGTTGCACAAGGTCTACCCGCACCGGTTGGACCGGGCGTGGGACGAGTATGACGGGGACTTGGTTTGCCACCCCGACGACCACCTTGCCCGCTGGCCTTCGTGCAGGGCAATGCTGCACGCCTGCGACCGGATCCGGGAGATCACTGCCCGGCGCAGGATGCCGTTGCGTGTGGGAGCGATCGTGGAGGACCTAGCGTGACGTGGCGAGCTGAAGTGCGAGCGCGGCCTTGACGATGTCGGTGATGCGCGCGGTGCTGCAGCGGAGCCTTCGCGGGGGTCGCCAGCTCTTGAGGGTGGCCTTGCTTCGGGAGTGCGCATCCGAGTTCACGCAAACATGCCGAGTAATCGTCTATTGACTCGATTGTGCGGATCAGAGCACACATGGGCCGGAGAGCCCGTTATCGACCAAATCGGACATCCGGGTCAGTTGCAGTCGTAAATAGATAAGGGGGCGTCAACTCGTCACGGGGGCAGTGAGCTTGCATTCGTATGGCTTCTTGACAAACTCCGAGTGATGGCTTGATGATCGATTCGCCAACCACTGGGACGAGCGTTCCAGATGCTGAGACGCGAGGGCGGGTCGCCCGCGAACGATGCATGAGCGTTCGGCGCCGGCCCGCGGATCGTTCAGGCCGGTCGTATCCAGGGTCGGAGTCGTAGGAGATGGGCGATTCACTGGGCGGCAATCGGCGCAGCGAAGCGCGCAGTACCGTTGCCGCCGGTGCGGCAATAACAGATGTCTGATACGCCTGCTAAATACACCATGAGGGAGGATTGTGGAGCGGACAGCATCCCGGGGGCATATTCGTCGTGATGTGTACGCGCAGACTGCTCACTTTGCCGACGGTGGTCCACCGAGCGGGGAAGTCAACCCTGATTTCTCGGCAGGTGACGGAGCCGAGGACGTCGTGACCGGCCGATGCTCAACCAGGCTGCGGGTTCTCGCTTAGGAACCGGGAGAGAATCCACCTCGGCGCTCGCTCGACGCAGACAAGTGCGACAACAATGCAGCTCGTGCTGCCGGCAGTCAACGAAGCGGGCGAGACGCTTCACGTCGCGGCCCTGCCTGAAGATTTTGATGCGTTCGTCTGGGTCGCACCATGCAGACGGAACTGTTCTCGTCCAGGCCCACCAAGGAATGGTCCGCGCTTACCAAGTCGTCAAGCTCAGATATTCGCAGCCGCGGCGCCCCGCGGGTTGTTGACTATGGCCAGGTCCGGCGCCCCCGAGTGCACGCATGGCGCAGCTTGCCATGGTTCACCCGCGAACTCATCGACTACAAGAGAACACTGGCCCACGGTGGCCCCTCGCCACCGACGTGACCGAAGGAGCGCGCAGGCACTTCGTCTGCGACCGCCCTCTCGATCCCGGGATCTTGATCGACGCCAAGGGGAATGTTTAAATGTCCATGAAGAAACTCAACCTTCTGGATGAAGGTAGCTGGGCTCTCATGATAGAAGAAAGCAACGTGAGAGCCTTGCACAAATATCACGGCTCCATGGCGCGGCTGGACATTGACTACTATCTGTCAATAGGGACGAACAGATATTACAAGGCGTACTTCGAAGCAGCAGGGCTGGCCCGCGTCAGAGAGGGCATCGTCAGGTTTTTGCTGGACGAGGACACGTACAAGCGGTGCATTTCAGGAATATACGACGTCCTGGAACGGATGCGGAATTCGGATGAAGCATTCGCCGGCCTGGCATTGTCTGAGCAGTTTGAGCTGTACTGCAATTTGCTGTGCGAGTACATCGCATACTACAACTCGGTCATAACCGATACGTTTTACGCGAATGTCTTCGATTTGGTGGATTCGGAGCTTCCGCCCGATACCCGCTTTGCGGCCAAGGCGATAAAGGACTCCCTGTTCGCCACCAACAACAACGAGCTGCTGACCCATCTGCAGACGGTTGACATGTTGGCCATGTCTCAGCAGCACCTGAGCGGCCAGAGCGTGGATGAGGAGATAGAGAGGTTTGTCGAGAAGTACCGATCGACAACCATCTCGTCTGGGAGCCCGAACGGCATCACGCCGACCGAGGTCAAAGATCATCTTTCTCAGCAGACTCCGACTAGCGTGCAGTTGGAAAAAGCCTTCCTGGATAATCTTCATTTCAGGTACAGCCACGCGGAAGCGTGGAGCGAGAGGACTGCTTCCGCAATAAACCTGAGTGAGGAGACAAGGCTGCTCATCAGGCATACCTGTGAACTTTCGTATTTGAAGATTCTCATGCGGGAGGAGTTCCAGAAGTTCAAGGTCACGACGAGGAGTCGTTTCCTGAACGGGCTCATCAAGGAGATCGGCAAGCAGCAGTTCGACTACATGCTGATAGATGAGATTGCCGACTTCATTCGCTATGGGAGAAGAGTCTCGGATGCGGAGATTTCTAGGCGACAGAAGCTTGTGATATTTGAGCTAGCGGAAGGTGCCATCAGCTTCTCGGGAGTGGTTCCGCAAGGCATCGAGATTGAAAGCGGGCGAGACTCTTCACGGAACGAGCTGTCCGGAGACGTCCTCATTGGTGCCGGGTCGAAAAAGTACAGGGTCAAGAAGGTCGAGCAACACGAGGAGGGCCTGAACAGTTTTGACGAGTTCATAGAGGCAACCGAGGCAAAAGAAGACGTTGCCGTTATCACGAACGTCCTTCGGCCGTACCTGGTACCCAAACTGAGGAAGTTCGGTGCATTGGTGACCCAGTACGGCGGATATACCTCTCATGCTTCGGTGTTGTGCCGTGAGCTTGGCATCAGCAGCATGATCAATGTACCCGGCCTGCTGGATTCCTTGGAAACGAACGATCATATCGAAATTGATTTCGATCGTGGAACCATAAGGAGGCTGGACGACGTCAGCCTGTCGGAGTCGGCAGCGAATAAAATCGTCGTCAACTTGGATGAAGAAAGTGGGTATGCAACCAGAGAAATAGGCGCTAAGGCAGCGAATCTTATGAAGATAAACAAGTCTGCAAGAATCGCTGAAGGTTTTGTCATAACCAGTCATGCGCTGAGAAATATTGATGACGAAGATGTTCGGCAAGTCATTCTTGAGAGACTTGCCTCCATGAAGTGTGATCGGATCGTCATCCGATCGTCTCACGAGAGCGAAGACAGCAGTACGGGCTCCTATGCAGGTCTGTTCGAAAGCTATGTCGATGTTGATGTCAGCGATTCCGATAATGTCATAGAATTGGCTAGATCTGTATACCGCTCACAGCAAGCGAATTCGATAGACAAGTACGGCAAGGCGGAAGGAGACATGTCTGCCATAGTGCAGGAAATGATTTCGGCAGACGTGTCCGGCGTAATTCTGACGTCTAACTCGTTCAATGGTTATGATTACATGCTGCTCGAGTATGTGGTCGGCGATCTGTGCCACCTGATGCAGGGGGACGTCACTCCTCTGATTTCATACATCAGGAAAGTCGACATCATCGACGACAGCGAGAGTTACTGCGCGTATCCGGCCATCATCACCGAGCCTCTCGCGGGGTTGTTCAAATCATTGATGAAGATCGCAGTGGACCTGGAGAACCAATTCTCCCGCAGGGTGCAGATTGAATGGGGGATAAGGAATGAAACGATCTACATATTCCAGGTCAGGCCATACTAGAAGGTTCGAAAACAGGTAGGTGCGATTCGTGTTGACCATACATGCAATCCATCATGTGCCTGCCGCCCGAAAAGGGATCATCCTGGGAACGTCGGACGACCCGGTGGATCCGTCACTCCGCCCCCTCTTCAAGAGCCAGACCCGGGGCCTGGTTCGTCTGGTGAGCGACTTGGTCGCGAAGAGCGGGACATCCGCGGCTGCGTACACGTCATCGATGCCACGTCAGAAAGAAACCTGCGAGCTTCTGTTCGGCGACACGCCCATCCCGATCATCATTGATGAACGTCTTCGTCAGATCGATAATGGTCCACAGTACACTGGCATGAAGTTTGATCTGGGCAAGCGAGACTACCTCAACTTCATCGACGAACCCTTTCCCCAAGGCGAGTCCTTCCGAGACTTCGCACAAAGAGTTCGCGAGTTCCTGGACGAGAAGTCAAAGCAGCATTCCGAGCACACGATCATCACTATCGGATGGCGCTTGAGTCCTGCCATCTTTGCGCATGTCTGTCGTGGAGTCAGTCTGGAGCAGGCCATCACCGAGAACGCAAATATCAGTGGCCCGTTCACTTATGAGTGATCGCGGGGCGATTCGTGATGGCCGCGGCTACCGGGAGCCTCTTTCACGTGTACACCGTGAGAGTGAGCGGGAGTGGCCAGCACGTCGCTCACGCCCACGTCCTCTTCGCCGGGGCCTTGGGGGCCGGCGGCCTCCGGCGCGGCCGGGATTTCGTGCTGGCGAGTGGCCCTCGCGTCGTGGCGCGCCGCCGGACAATGCCGGAGACAGCCACAGCAGCCGGCCCTCCATGTTCGCCATGACCTGTAGGTCCACGCCCTCGCGGCGGGCCGCCCCGTTCAGCGGCAATGCCTCCTCGTCCGCCTGGTGGCGTGTCTGTACCTCGTGGATGTCGAGCGCGTGTGTGGCGAGGAACCCCGATGGTGTGGTCCGCGTAGCGTCACGTCGTCGCGACGCTGACGCGGCAGCCGACGGCGAGCTGAGCCAGGGTGTCGTGTTCGCGCAGGTGGACAAGGGCACAGCGGGCCCGGCTCACAGACCGCCGCGTGCAACTGTGCTCCCCGTGCTCCGCAACGATCACTCTCGTGACCGCTTCGAGGGTCTCAAGGCCGAGGTCGCCTGCGGCAGGATAGGAGAATACGGGGCAACTTCGTTGATCCGGGCAGGTTATCGCCGACTTACCAACCCGCGGGTTGCCTCGTTTGTCGCGCTCGGCGTCGACTCCCCTGCCCGGTTCACCGGTGGGGCGACGGACGGAAAAGATTCTGGAAAGGATCAGGGTAGTGAAGAAGTACATTCTTTTCGACCATGACGGCGTTCTGGTGGATACCGAATTCTGGTACTATAAAGCGGGAGAGCGCGCCCTGGCCGACATTGGTCTGACTTTGGATAAGGATCAGTACCTCCGGGACATGAGCCTTGGCTTGGGGACATGGGCCCAAGCCAAGGCGGCGGGCATTGACAAGCAGACCATCAGCAGGCAGCGTGAGGCTCGCAATGACTACTATCAGCAGTATCTGAGAACAGAAGCCATCGAGATCGATGGTGTCGTCGAGACCCTTGCTGAACTGTCAAATCACGTCCGCATGGCCATCGTGACGACTGCAAAACGTGCGGATTTCGAACTTATCCATGAAAAGCGCTCGATCAGACAGTTCATGGACTTCGTCCTTGTTCGCGAAGACTACAAGCTCGCCAAGCCGGACCCGGAACCGTACTTGACCGGCCTGAAGCGCTTCGGGGCCACCAGGGAAGAGGCTCTGGTCGTAGAGGATTCGTCCAGGGGGCTGAAGTCGGCTCTGGCGGCCGGCATCGACTGTGTCGTTGTCCGCAGCGAATTCACCGAAGACAATGATTTTTCACAGGCTAGTCATCGCATCGAAACTCTGGCGGAGTTGAAGAATATCATCCTCAATCCGGATCCGACTGCGGCGTGACCCCGACAACCGGCATCACGAACCGGTCGGGGGCTGACACCCCCGGCCGGGAGACGGCACGACAGCAGCCAGAACTCCGGAGGATCGGCGATGAGAAACCGAATCGGCGATGAGAAACCGAACGATCAACGAGCAGTTCCGCCTCACCATCCACCGAGGGGACCGGAAGACGAATGAACAAGCCGACATGGATAGTCTTCGAAGGGATAGATGGCAGCGGTAAAACAACGCAGGCGAAGCTCCTCAATGAATACTTGAACAGAATTGGGGTGAAGAGCCAGTATAAACATGTTTTCAATAGCGCGGCTGGCAAGCTGCTGAGAGAGATGTTCATCAACAACACTTTCAGCAACACGGTGGAAATCTTGATGCTGTGCGCAGCGAGGCAAGCGTTCTTGGATGAAACTGTGGCGGCGGAAGAGGAAGAGGAGGAGTGTGACGTCCTGATCGTCGACAGATTCTTCCTGTCAATCCTTGCGATGCAGGGAAAAGACGAGGAGGATGTAGAGCTGATCAATTACATACAGAACAATATCTGTGAGGGAAGAGACCGGTCCATCATATTCCACATAAACACGTCGCCTGAGGACTGCAAAAACAGACTGAGGAACAGAGGCACCCGCGACCGCATCGAAGACAAGGGCGTCGAGTTCCACAAAGCGGTATACGATAGGTACTCGGCACTGCTACGCAAAGAAGAGAATGTCTATCAATTCGATGGCAACGGCGAAGTTGAGACGGTACACAGGGCCATCGTCGACGAGACGTTGCGCCTACTGGGGATCGCGGAAGGCGGAACTCGGTAAGTAGGAGGCCCGAGGGTTCCGGATATGTGGCCCACTGGGGCGAATCGACGTCGCAACTGGCCGGCACCCGTGACCTCCGGCGACGTTGCTTACCGATCGGCATCCGAGGCGCCGACGCCGACTGGCCGGAGAGGCCAGGGCGAGCCGCAGTCCCGTCCGAGCCGATTCAGGCCGCAGACGAATCGGACTCGGAAAACCAACTGACGTTACGTCACTCGAGCTCGACATTTACCATAAGGTGCCTGGCTATGAGCATCCACGGATATTCCGTCAGAGTGTTCCCGCTCCGAGTGCACGGAGGGCCGGCCAGGCCAAGCTTTCGGAGGTTTGATTATGGGCGAGGTAAGTACACCGCCGCGCGTCGTGGTCGTGTCGCTTCAGAAGAGCGGCACCAATCTGGTGGCACGCATGATGGCGGATGCGTTCGGCTACCGCTGTATCGGCCATGGTATTCGTGACAGTTTCGACGAGGTCCTGACTCGGCTGCACGCGAAGAATCCCCGTGTCAGTGACAGGCGTTCGCTGTTCTCGCGGCCCGATTTGATGCTGGACCTGCTCGAAGAGTACCCTCCTCAGACTTGTCTGTTTCTTCATGGACTTAAGATCGGGGATCACCTCCTCGACTGGTGCTCGACGGGGGAGCCTCGCATACTTTTCAACTATCGAGACCCCCGGGATTCGCTGCTGTCCCTTGTCAACTATCTCCTGCAGCGGGCGAACGAACCCTACAGCCAATTCGCTCGCAACCTCATCTTCGCCCGGATCCTCGAGGCGATGCCAAGCGCTTCGGCTCAGTTGGATTTCGCAATCGCGCACATGGGCGAGCACGTGGAGAAGTACAATCGGAATAGTTGGCTGCTCTTCCATCCTTCGGTGGCGAAGCTGTCGTTCGAGGAGCTTGTGGGAACAGCCGGGGGAGGGAGCGAAAGCCATCAGCGTTCCACGGTTATGCGCGTCGGTGAATTCTTGGGAATGACCCCCGGAGATAGTGATCATCGTCTCTTTGACCCGTCGGTTCGAACCTTCTTCCGCGGTCAGATCGGGGCTTGGCGCGACGTGTTCAGCCCGGAGCAGACAGAGAATTTCGGGCGCCTCTACGGGGATGTCCTGCGAACCTATGGGTATCCCGAGCTCTAGTTTCAGAGCAAGATGTGTAGTGTGGGCTGTGCATCTATCCGGTGGGTCCCGAGGTAAAGTTCCGTCGGACGGGAGCAGTCGCAGGCCAGCACGGGAGGACCGGAACGACTGAATCTTCGTCGTGGATCGTGTGGATCTCGAGGGAGTTGCCCGGGGCGCACGTACGACCTGACCGCCGCCCGTACCCGCCGCATCATAGCTACCCGCACCCGGCTCCCCCTTCCTGCCCTAGCGGATCTGGCCTATTACCGGCACAGGCGGTGTCTTCGCCGTCCCGATCAGGCACAGGCCGAAAGGGGGCATACCGCGAATTTCGTCGCAAGACCCGGGTCGGCCTCGGACCGCGCACTCAGTACGCGGCCTCGCGCTCCGGCCCGCACGAGAGAACAGAGTTGGCACTACAGCCGAATGCACTGCCCGTTCGGGGCGTCAAGATCTGTCAGGATTTGCGAGATCTTGCCAGGGGGTCGGAGTCAACGTTCGGCAGGTGTCAGGCTGCCCGTGTGGGCTGTTCGGGATGTCGACCAACTATGTGCAGGAAACTCAAATTTGATATACCCTCAGCAAGATCTTGACAACCGCTGCCGTCTATCCGATCCTCGGGGTGGTCCGTGTGACGAGAGAACCGTAGAGGCGCCAATCGCTCTCGTCGTGGAGCAGGCCGGGTCGCGGCTGCCGATCGTCGGTCGCTTGTCTCGCTTCATAGCCACCCAGTTTTACCAGTGGGGGCTCTTTTGTGCCCTATCCGATTTGGGAGATTTCAGATGCAGGTCTCGTTGGAGCGGATGGAGAATGTTCTCCGCCCCCATTGTCGACTGTTGAACGCTTCGGAGGTTTTGGACTTCGATGCGTCGCTGGTGTCGCTCGGGGTGGACTCGATTGAGGTAGTCCAGCTGATCATCGCGATCGAGGACGAGTTCGCCGTCCAGATTCCGCCGCGGCTTCTGACGGCTGAGACCTTTGCCACCGCAAACACGGTTTTGGCCGCTGTGGGCTCCCTGGTGTCCGTTTCTGAAGATTCAGCTCAGGAGGCACGGTCGTGAAGTCCTGGGGACATCTTGAAGAGGTCGCCGGTCGGCTGAGCGCGATCTCCCGCTCTCAGTTCCAAAGCGTGTTCGAAAAGTTTGAGTGGCCGGAGTCGTTGCCGTCGGACTGCTACTGGATGAGTCCGGAGCTTACGTCCTGTTATGACACTCCCGTGTGGGACCGGTTGAGCGAGCCGGAGCAGATCCGTCTTACACAGGCAGAGTCGGTCAATTTCTTCAGCCTGAACGTACATCTGATCCGCGGGCTCATCGGTGAGGTGTCCGACCGTATCTACACCACCCGCTACCCGGGGTTGTCGGACTTCTTTCACGACTTCATCCGCGAAGAGAACGAGCATATGTGGTTCTTCGCGACGTTCTGCCAGTCGTACGGTGGGAAGGTGTATCCGACGCGGGGGTTCGACGGGGCGGCACCTGCGGCGCACGAGTCGGTGCGTGACCTGATGGTGTTCGGTCGAATCCTGATCGCCGAAGAGCTGTGCGATGTGTACAACGCGCGTATGGCCAATGATGAGCGGCTGCCGCTTGTGGCGCAGCGGATCAATGCAGTGCATCACGAGGAAGAGTCCCGCCATATCGCCTTCGGCCGCCAACTGATGACGGCGCTTCATGATGAGGCGAGGGAGCAGGCCGATCCCTCGGAGCTGGAGGCGGCCGGCCGGTATCTGGCTCGGTACATCTCGGTGTGTCTGCGTTCCTTCTACAACCCGTCCGCCTATGTGGACGCCGCCCTCCCCGAGCCGCTGAGCATCCGCGGCGAGGTTCTCCGCCACCCGTCCAGGGCCGCTTTCCATCAGAGTGTCATGGAGCGGACTCTCAAGTTCTTCGACCGCATCGGGCTGCCCGGTCGAGAGAGCATCGCCTGGTGAACGGCGTTCCACACGGTCTGCGTTCCGTTCGTCGGCTTGACCACCTTCTCGACGTCGCCGCACTTCGACGCCCGGGAGCCGAGGCGGTGACGGACCATTCGGGTTCCGCTACCTATGCCGACCTCCTGAAGTGGAGCTGTGCTGCCGAGTCGTGGCTGCGTGGCAACGGCGTCCGTGAGGGCGACCGGGTGGTGCTTCGTCTTTCCGCCTCGCGGCAGTATGTTGCGCTGTTGTTCGGGGCAGTTCGGCTGGGAGCGGTCGTCGTTCCGGTCAGCAGGCATCTCTCCGCTTTCCAGCTGCAGGCGGTGCTCGACGACTGCGTGCCCCGGCTCATTGTGGTCGACGAGCGTGAATCCGCACTGCCGCACAGGTGGTTGTCCGCCGCCCGCTCGGTGAACGAACTGACGGGACTACCGGAGGCGGCGGGTGCGGACGGTGCCGCGGGGGAGGAACCACAGGCAGCGGTCGTCGCTCGCCGCTCGGCGAGTCCATGGTCGGACCAGCCCACTCTGCTGATGTACACGTCAGGAAGTACCGGGGTGCCGCGCGGGGTCGTTTGCACCCACGCCCAGGTGGCCTTCCTTGCCCAGGCTGTCGGCGAAGTACTGGGCTACCGAAGGGACGACACCGTCTTTTCCTGCATTCCGTTGTCGTTCGACTACGGTCTGCATCAGATCTTTCTCTCCACATCGGTCGGCGCGCGCCTGGTGCTCGCGGACAGTTTTGCCAACCGTCATCTGTTGCGCGAGCTGCTGTCCGCCGGGGCCACCGTCGTGCCGATCGTCCCCACACTCGCGACGGCGCTCATCCGCCTGGCCGGGCAGGAGGCCGCCGACCACCGGGTGCGGCTGATCACCAACACCGGTGAGCCGCTGTCAGCACAGCAGCTCGCCTCCCTTCGGAAGGCATTTCCCGGTGTCGGCATTGTCTCGATGTACGGTCTGACTGAGTGTAAGCGCGTCTCCGTTTCCCCCGTTGACGCGGACCTCCGTTTTCCGGGGACTGCGGGGCTTCCGCTTCCCGGGACCACCGTGGAGATCATCGACGAGCAGGGGTTGCCGCTACCCCCTGGACGACTTGGGCAGATCGTTGTCCGGGGACCGCATGTGATGGCCGGCTACTGGCGGGCACCCGAGGCGACCCGGGACCGTTTTCGCGGCTCCGGTGCCGGTCGCACCCTGTACACGGGGGATTTCGGCCACTTCGACAAGGGGGGGCACCTTCATGTGGTCGGAAGGCGGGACGGCATCTTCAAGATCCGGGGCGTGCGCGTCTCCACCCGAGAGATTGAGACCGCCGCACTGGACATTCCGGCTGTCACCTCGGCTGTGGCTTTCCCTCCAACAGCGGATCGCGGACCAGCGCTGTGTGTGGCGAGCGGGGGGTCTGAGCAGCACGTTCGAGAGAAGCTCATTGTGAGGCTGGGGGCGGGGAAGATGCCCGAGGTCTGTCTTGTCCTCGATGAGCTGCCGATCAATCCGCATGGAAAGGTCGATCGCCAGGGGCTGCTCTCTCGCCTTGACGGCCACCGGGCCATACGCACTGATCCCACAGCATCGCGGGCAGTGGGCTCGCGGGACGGAGGACCTCGTCCATGACCAGCGATTCCCCGACACTGTTGCCGGAGACCAGCGGCTCCGGACCAGCCACCCCCAGGAGCCTCCAGGAGTGGTTCCTCAAGGGGTGGTCCTGTAACCCGCAGGGTACCGCTGTGCGTATCGGGGGGAGCGCCTGGTCCTATACCGAGCTCCACGAACTGGCTCTACTGTGGGCCGGTAACCTGGTGGCAGGTGCTGAGGAGCCACCTCGGACGGTCGGTGTCCTCGCTACCCGCAGCATTGAAGCGTATGCGGGGATTCTGGCCGCGCTGTACGCAGGTGCGACAGCGGTACCCCTGAACCCTGGCTTTCCCGTGGACCGCACCGTGCGTACGATCCGTGAGGCAGGGCTTACCACCGTGATCACGGACCAGCACGGACTGCCGGTGCTGCACCGGCTGGCGGAGGACTGCCCGGACCTGCGGTTCCTCGCACCGTACGCCGAGGAGACGGCGAAGGTTCCGCTGGCCACCGTCGCGGTGGACCGCGCTCGTGCCCTGTCGGCGCCCGCGTCGGCCGATCCCTCCGACGTGGCCTACATCCTCTTCACCTCGGGTTCCACCGGCAGGCCCAAGGGGGTGCCGATCACCCATGCCAACATGGACCATTTCCTGGTCCACAACCACGCCCGCTACGGCCTGGGGACGCAGGACGTCCTCTCCCAGACCTTCGACCTGACCTTCGATCTCGTCATGTTCGACCTGTTCATGGCCTGGGGGGCGGGCGCCACACTGGTGTCGGTACCGGCGCATGCCTTCGTCGACCTGCCGGGCTTCATCCGACGTGAGGGCCTGACCTTCTGGTTCTCGGTGCCCAGCGCCATCGCTCTGGTCCGCCGTCTCGGGAAGCTGACGCCGGGGAGTTTGCCGACTCTGCGCTGGAGCTTGTTCTGTGGTGAACCGCTGCGGGCCCGCGACGCGCAGGACTGGCAGGCTGCCGCCCCCGGGGCGGCAGTGGAGAACCTGTACGGCCCCACCGAGCTGACCATCGCATGTAGCACCTACCGCTGGTCGCCGGACCAGCCGACCGAGCAGTTCGTCAACGGCATCGTGCCGATCGGGGAGGTCTACGACAACCTGCGCTACCTGCTGGTCGAGGACGGTGAGACGCAGTCCGTGGAGGGTGAGCTGTGCGTCGCCGGCGGGCAGGCCTTCCCGGGGTACCTCGACGAAGAGGACAACGTGGACCGCTTCCACGAGGCTGACGGAACAGACTGGTACCGCACCGGTGATCGGGTCCGTAAGATTCCGGGACTGGGCCTGGCGTACCTGGGCCGGGTCGACCACCAGGTGAAGATCCGTGGTTACCGGATCGACATTCTGGAGATCGAGTGGCACCTCGGCCGGCACCCGGCAATCGAACAGGTCGCTGTGGTGTTGGTGGAGAACCAGGGTAAGTCGGAGCTGGCCGCCTACCACACCGGGGGGCCGGTTGAGGCCGCGGAGGCGCGCGCGCTGCTGGCCTCCGCAGTTCCCGAGTTCATGATTCCCCGCCACTTCTGGCACGAGGAGTCGCTGCCGCTCAATCCCAACGGCAAGATCGACCGCCCGAGGCTGACTGCGATGGCGCACGAGCGCTTCCCTATGGCGTCCGCGTCCGCTGGAGCCACCTCTTTCCCGGCGGGTGGCTGAGCGCCTTGGCTGACCTCACCGAACTCTCAGACGCGGACCTGGACGCGCTGCTGTCGATCCGGCACTTCGAACGACAGATTCTGGAGCTCTTCGACCGGGGAGAGATCTCCGGGACCACCCACACCTGCCTCGGGCAGGAGTACATCCCGGTCGCGCTCAGCCCCTTCCTCGGTCCGGACGACCTGGTCTTGAGCAACCATCGCGGCCATGGTCACTACCTCGCACGTTTCGATGATGCCGCAGGGCTGTTGGCGGAGATCATGGGCCGTCGTGGGGCGGTCTGCGGTGGACGGGGTGGTAGCCAGCACATCCACCGGCCGGGTTTCCTGTCCAGCGGGGTTCAGGGTCAGTTGATGCCGGTGGCGGTCGGGGCGGCACTTGACATGAAGGCCACCGGCAGTGCGGGCATGGCGGTCGTCTTCATTGGCGACGGCACCTGGGGTGAGGGCGTCGTCTACGAGGCGCTCAACTTGGCCCAGCTGTGGCAGGTGCCGCTCCTCATCGTCGTCGAGAACAACGGAATTGCCCAGTCGACGCCGTTCGAAGCGCACCTGGCCGGCTCCATCGAAGGACGGGCCGAGGGCTTCGGCTGCCGTCACATCAAGGTGACCTCTTTGGACGTGAACGTCATTCGCAGGCTTCTCGCCGCCCCCGTCGCGCAAGTGCGCGCTGAGTGCCGGCCTCTGGTCGTCGAGTTTGAGACGCACCGGATCGGGCCGCACAGCAAGGGCGACGACAGTCGAGACGAGGCGGCGAAGCAGGCTGCCGCGGCCCATGACTGGTACCGGCTCTACCAGGCGACCTTCCCGGAGCAGTTCCAGCGGCTCGATGCAGTACGGCACCGACACATGGCCGACACCGTCGCAGAGGTATCCGGACGACCCCTGATCGGAGTTCACGATGCCTAGCTGTCCGTCCGAGCGCGCTGTCGCCAACCTCAACCGCGCCCTGGCGACTTTGCTCGACGAGGACGAAGACGTTTATGTGCTCGGCGAGGACATCGTTGATCCTTACGGCGGAGCCTTCAAGGCGACCCGCGGCCTGTCCGACGCGTACCGGGAGCGGGTGCTGTCGACTCCGATCAGCGAGGGAGCGCTCGCCGGAGTGGCAGGCGGACTGGCCCTGCGCGGACGGAAGCCGGTCATCGAGGTGATGTTCTCGGACTTCGTGACGCTCTGCTTCGACCAGATCCTCAACTTCGCCTCGAAGTCGGTCACCATGTACGGCAGCCGCATCCCCATGCGGATGGTCGTGCGGTGTCCCAGCGGTGGGAATCGCGGGTACGGGCCCACCCACAGTCAGAGTCTGCAGAAGCACTTTCTCGGGATCCCCAACCTCGCGGTCTTCGAGCTTTCCCCCTTCCATGACAACACCACGGTGTTCCGGCGGATGCTGGAGCTCGGCCATCCCTGCATGTTCTTCGAGGACAAGGTCCTCTACACCCGGCGGATGTTCGGCGGGGAAGAGGGAGACAGCCTGTTTGAATCCGGCTTCGTGGATGCGGAGGAGAACTTCGCCTGGGCCGGCCTCGGGGGCCCCGAGGTCGACCATCTGGTGATCGCTCCGGGAGGCCTGAGTGACCGTGTCCTCCGGGCCATGCGGGCCGCGTTCATTGATGAGGAGGCCACCACACGGCTCGTGGTCCCCTCGCAGCTGTACCCGTTGGACATCGAACCTCTGGTCCCCCTGCTCACCGCGACCGGACAGGTCTGGATCGCGGAGGACTGCGTGGCCGGCGGCACCTGGGGAGCGGACCTCGCCCACCAGATCCACAGCCGACTGTGGACCTCGCTCAGCGGACCCGTCCGGCTGCTCCACCCCGAGTGCAAGGTCATCCCCGCCAGTTCACATCTGGAGCGGCAGCTGCTGCTGCAGGCTGATGACATCCGAGACGTGCTGACGGGAGTAGCCGGTGTCTGACATCACCATGCCCAGGTTGAACAGCAATGACGCCGACTACACGTTGGTGGAGTGGGTGGTGGGGGACGGTGCTGAGGTCGCCGCGGGGGACACCCTGGCGGTGATCGAGACGTCCAAGGCTGTCAGTGATCTCGAGGCCGCGGAGGACGGTGTCCTGCAGACCCGGGTTGCGGCGGGGCAGCGGTGCGCTCCTGGGGTGGTCATCGGCCGGTTGTTGTCCGCGGAGGAGTACGCGGATGCAGGTCGGGCGGTCGAGGCGGGGAAGTCACGAGCGGAGGCGGATACGAGCGCTGTGGTGGTCACCGGTCCTGCGCGCAGGTTGATGGAGTTGCACGGGGTGAGCGAGGAGCAGGTGCGCGCCTTGGGCCGGCAGTTGGTGCAGCGCTCCGATGTCGAGGCTCTTGTCGCTGAGGCGGCTGAGGCGGCTGAGGTGACTGAGGTGACTGAGGTGACCGAGGCGGCCGAGGTGGTGCCGCTGTCTGCGGTGCAGTGTGCGGTGGCTGCGAATGTCGCTGTGTCACATCGGGAGATCCCGGCGGCTTTCACCGTGATGAAGGTGTACAGCGACGCTTTGCTGGCTGCTCGCGATGCGGCTGCGGAGAGGGACGGGACGTTCCTGGGAGTGACGGAGTTCCTGGTCGGTGCGGTTGCCCGGCGGCATGCTGAGTTTCCCCTGTTCTTCTCCCGCCTGGTCGACGGTGAGTCGGTGGTTCTGTCGGACCGTGCGCGGGTGGGTGTGACGGTCGATGTCGGGCGTGGGCTGTATCTGCCGGTGGTGCGAGATGCCGAGACGCTTTCGCTGGCGGAGATCGCTTCTGTGCTGATGGGGTTCCGGGTCAAGGCGATGCGGGGCCGGTTCGAGCCGGAGGATCTGGATGCCTCGAACATCGCGGTGACTCTGCATACGGAGCCTGATCTCGTGCAGGCGATGCCGATCATCTTCCCCGGTCATGTCTGTGCGCTGTCGTTGTGTTCGGTGCAGCAGGAGGTGCAGTTGTTGCCGGATGGTGCGGTCCACCAGCGCAGTTTCTTCAATCTCGGTGTGTCTTACGACCACCGGGTCGTCAACGGCTGGGACGCGGCTCGTTTCCTTCGTGCTGTCAAGGAAGAGCTCGAGATCGCACCGGAACAAACCGGGACAGGTCGGCAACAGAACCGTTCAGAAAGAAGGGTGAGGACTTATGACAAGCAGTGAAACCGACGCCGCTCAGGACATTTTGATCAGCGAGGAAGCCATGCGCAGCGTGCTCGGGCGGGTGCTGGACGATGCGGACAACGCACGACCGGTGCAGTACTCCTTTGACAGCACGCTGGAGGAAGTGGGTCTGGACAGTCTGCTGATCGCGGGAGTGATCGTCGAGTTGGAGGAGGAGTTGGATGTCCTGCTCGACCTGCAGGCCACCGAACGCCTCGTGACTCTGGGAGACCTGTGTCGTGCGTTGCGGCCGGTTGGGAGTTCGTCTTGACCGGTGCCGAGCAGTTAGCTTGACTCTGTCGGGGATCTTGGTGTTCGCCTGCCGGTGATCATGGTGGTGCGGCAGTCTCCCGGGCGTATGTGGCCTGTGAGACTGCCGAGGAGTGCGAGATGTCGGTTCGTCCCCGTCCGGGTGCCGAGGTCCCGGCACTGACCGCGCGGATGGCGCGTGCCAGCAACCCGGCTGGGACGACGGCGATGTGGGTGAGAGACCGTCTCGACGGCCTGTGGAGGGACGAGGGCTTCGCCGACTGGTACCCACGCGACGGGCGTCCCGGCCTATCACCCGCCCAGCTGGCCACGGTGAGCGTGCTGCAGTTCCTGCTCGGACTCTCCGACCGCGACGCTGTCGAGGCCGTACGCTGCCGCCTCGACTTCAAATGCGCGCTCGGCCTCGACCTCGACGACCCGGGCTTCCACCACAGCGTGCTCACCGACTTCCGCGACGCCCGATGGGTCGGTCAAGGCGGTGGAGCACGTAAAGCCGGTGCGGACGAGGCGTAACGGCCGGTGGGAGTCGATCGATACGACGCTGGCCGAGACTGCTGACGGGATGGTAGCCCCTGCTGCGACTGTCCTGGACGTGGCGTTTCTCAGAGGTGGGGGCGAGCAGCCCGTCAAATCCCTGTCCGGAAAACGCGAGGCTCCTCACGCAGCGATGGCATCTGTCCTCAGGACAGGCGGACTCCAGGAAGCGAACGAACCGAGCAACGACATTGAGAAGGAGAGCGTGACATGGCCGCCAGCCCCACAACCGAGGCCATTTGCAAGCTGTGGAGCGACCTGTTGGCTGCTCCCGTCGGACCCGAGGACAACTTCTTCGAACTCGGCGGATACTCGCTGCTCTTGCTGCAGATGGTGATCCAGGCCGAGGAGATCGGGTTGGAGATCGCCCCAGAGCAGGTCATCGACTACCCCACACCGCGCCGGCTCGCGGCCGCGCTGGACGCAGACACACAGAGTGAAGCAGCGGTCTGAGACCACGCCGGGAGGGCTCGGAGGACCCACCGCCTCGTGCGCGGGCAGCGAGGGCATCCGCCGGTTCCCCATATAGGAGGGTTCAGTTGGAAATCTGGGACTTCAGTAGCTACGTGTCCCTCATCGATTTGTTCGACGATGTGGCGGGCCGGTCACCGGATGCCATAGCTGTGGTCGACGCCGACGAGTCGGCTACCTACCGGGTACTTAAAGAGCGGTCCGAGCAGATCGCGCGACTGCTGGCCGAACACGGAAATCAGCGGGGCAAGCTCATCGGCTTGCGTGTAGGACGGAATGTGGAGACCGTGGCCTCGATCCTCGGGATCCTGCGGTCCGGCGCCGCCTACGTCCCCCTGGATCCGAGCTATCCGCCCGAACGGCTCCAGTTCATGCTCGAGGACGCCGGGGCACGCCTGGTCCTGGACTCGTCGGGGTCAGAGCTGGTGACCCAGATCCAGGGGCGTGGGCGGGAAGTCGGGGATTTCGGAGATGTACAGCTGGCCTATGTGGCCTACACCTCCGGCTCGACGGGGAGACCCAAGGGCTGTGCCATAACCCAGGACAACGTGCTCGCCTTCCTGAGCGGGACGATCCCACTGTTCGATCTCACCGGAGATGACCGGTGGACGGTGTTCCACTCGCTCAGTTTTGACGCATCAGTCTGGGAGCTGTGGGGAGCGCTCGCCACCGGCGCGACGGCCTACCTGGTGCCATCCGAGGCGATGGTCAACCCGACGAAGTTCGTCAAGCTTGTCGCTTCCGCGGGGATCACGGTGGTCTCCCTGGTGACCTCGTACTTCAAGTTCGTCCTGGAGGCGTATAGGGGATCGGCGAACCGCGCGTCCGGGCTACGACATCTATTCTTTGTCGGCGAGGCCATTCGCCTCGATCTCATACGGACGTACCTATCCATTCCCGAGGTCGCAGGCGTGGTCTGCGCGAACATGTATGGCCCGACCGAGACCACCGTTTTCGCCAGCTACAAGGTCATTAGCCTGAAGGACACCGAGGAGGGGTCGCGCTCACCGATCGGTGTCGCGCTGCTCCACGCCGAGATGAGCATTCGCGACGAGTCGGGGCTTGAACTCGAGCCCGGGGAAGTCGGGGAGATCGTGATCGGCGGCTTGACCGTCGGACATGGTTACCTTCACCAGGACTCCCTCACCCGCGAACGGTTCCCGATGCTCGATGGTCGCCGGACCTATCGGACGGGCGACCTCGGCCGGCAGCTGCCCAATGGTGAATTCGAGTTCCTCGGCCGCATTGACCAGCAGATCAAGCGGCGAGGCTTCCGCATCGAGATCGAGGAGATCGAACAGATTCTGCGTGAGGACGACAGCGTAGACGACGCCGTAGTCTGCGTGTGCTTGGCGGGCGCTGCCGAGTACCTCGTGGCGTGCGTGGTCCCGCGCGACGCCGACGACGCTCTCGTCAACCGTCTGAAATCCAAGGCCAAGGCGAGGCTCCCCGCCGTGATGTGCCCCGATCGGTATCTGTTCATGTCTGAGCTTCCCTACAACGCTTCGGGCAAGCTCGACCGCCGCGCCGTCCACGCGTACGCCCAAGAGACACTGGCAGGTGCCACCTGATGAAGGACTACGAGGACCCTCTGTTCGCGGGCGCGCGAGACGGGGGGCACGGGGCATGACCGAGGTCCGCTTCGAGCGCCTGCGTGAACTGGTCTCGCACCACTACAGTGAGGCGCTCGGCTTCGCCCCCTCCTCCCCGTTCTTCACGTTCTGGGAACTGGGGGGCACGTCGCTCCAACTGGCAGCCCTGGTTTCGCGAATCCGCAAGGAAACAGGGATCATGGCGCCGATGAGTCGACTGTTCCAGGACACGAGCATGGACGGGATCACGGCGACGTTGCACGACTGCGCGATCGCCGAGCGCACAGCCCTCCCCACCTCGTGGGTCCCGTCGCTCGTGCGTAACTGCGTGCTCCGACAGCGCCTGTCGCCGCAAGACACGGCCAGCAACTGCGTCATGCTATGGCAGATCGATGGTCACATCGACAGGACCGCCCTGCTGCGGTCTCTTCGCGACCTGGGCGCGCAGCATGACGCGCTACACAGCTCGTTCTCCATTCGCGGGGAATCCAAGCTTGCCAGGGACGTATCCGGTACTGAGCCTGTCGTCCTTTCCGCCACGAGCCGGGAACAGGCACTCCAACAGATACTCGACGTCCTCGATGCGCCGCTCGATCCAACCAGCGGACTCGTAGGGCGCGGCGTCGTGGTCGGGCTCGGTACTTCGACAACCCTGGTTGGACTGGTTGCGCACTATGCTGCGTTCGACGGCCACTCCGAATCCGTCGTCGCTCACGACTTGGCGAAACTGTACGAACACCATGCCAGCGGACGGCCGCTGTCTCCAGCGCCAGCCGACCGGATCCCACTCCGAGCCGCCTACGGCATGCTCGCGGCAACGCGCACGTTCCCGTCCTTCGGGGAGCAACAGGCGAAGGCCGGCGCGTACTTCGAAGCACTGCCCGATCTGCCAATGGAACCAGGCGACGCAGCCGGACCCGACGAGGCAACCGCTCTAGCGCTCCGTGTCGAGACACCCGACGGCCACCGGCTCAGGAAGCGGGCCACAGAGCTTGGTGTCTCGTATTTCGGCCTGCTCGCCACCGCCTACGCCCGTACGCTCCAGACGTGCCTCGGCGTGTCCGACGTAGTATTCGGAGTCCCGGTGAACCGCAGGATGGGCCTGCCACTGGCCCGAACCGTTGGCAACTTCGTCGCGATGGTCCCGGTACGGCTTCGGCTTGTGCAGGCGGTCCCGTTCAGAATGGTCTTGCCGGCCGCGCAGTCCCAAATCGCTGCCGCTCTCGAATTCATTGACCTAGAATTCGAGGACGTCGCCAAGCTCATACCACGCGCTAACAAAGGGCGGGCCTACCGACACGTATTCGCTCTCCAGAATAATCCTGCACCCGTACTCGAAGTCCCGGCCGCACGGACCCGCTTCCTCCGGCAGGCATACTCGCATCTGGCAAATGACACGATGCTTGAGGTCTGGCCGGCTGGAACTGGCTACGCGGACAGCGGCGACACAGTGGTGCTGTCTTACCGTCCAAGCGTGGTGAGCGAGAAGGCTGCGGATAATGTACTCAAGGTATTTCTGTCCCAATTGGCCGAGGCGCTTGAATCGTGAACCCTGACGTCCGAGTGCCGAGCCGCGACGCCGGAATCACCCTTATCGCTGACCCTGTAGTGGCCGCGATCGCGGTACTCGAATATGCCGAGCCGCTGGTCGATGTGCGTGGACTGCTGTATGTCGACGAGAAGCGTGGCGATTCGGGAGGCATGTTCCCGAGAGGGCGTGCGTAAGAAGCTGCTGTCCTTCCGTACGTGATCGGTTGGTTTTCGCTGGTCAGGCATGACGTCCGGGTGTGGGAGGCAGAGTTTCCCCGTCGGATTCGTGCGGGTGGATGCGGGGGTGGGGCAGTGGCGTCGGTGCTGGGTGTGCTCGAGGAGCGTGCGCGAGCAGCGCGGGTGTGCGCGGAGAAACTGCGAGCGCAGGTGGAGAAGCTGACGGCTGCGCTGGAAGCAGCCGAGGTGGTCCTTGCGCGTCGGTTGATCGCGGTGGAGGAGACCACCGAGGCCTTGGCCGCGCCGGTTGCCGAGGCCGGACGGCCTGTCCCGCAGCCGGTACCTGCCCCGCCGCCGGCACCGGGGGCGATCGTGCCCAGAGCTCGATCAAGTTCTCCGAGTGTCGGGGTTGTTGGTGATGCCCAGGAGTGGAGTGCTCGTTCGGGCTGGTCGCGGATCGCCCGGGTGGTCTTGGCGATGTTGGTGGCTCCGAGGGTTGGTCGTGTCCCACGTCGTGGTGTAGCCGATCACGGTCCGTCGCCTCCACTTCGGACCCGTCCGGCACGTGCGGCTACCGGCCGTCGTGCGATCAGCGCCGGTCCCGGCCCGGCGAGCCTCAACAGGGCCTCCGGCGAGGGCGATTCGGGCCACGACCTGGAGATTCCGTCAGCTTGATCGGCTACACCACTCGGCGGGACGCCATCCGAGGGGGTCACGTCCGCTGGAGTGGTGTATCGACGGCCACTCGGTGATCCATTTGCAGGTTATGCGGTGAGGGCGGCGGGGTCGCCGTGGTTGGCGGGTTCTCCCTCGATCAAGTGAAGGCGGCAGCGGCCGAGGATCTCGGGCCCCATGTAGCGGCGCTGTTCCGCCCATTCGTCGCTCTGCTCGGCCAGCACCGCGCCGATCAGGCGGATGATGGCGTCTCGGTCGGGGAAGATGCCGACCACGTCGGTGCGGCGGCGGATCTCCTTGTTCAGCCGCTCTTGGGGATTGTTGGACCAGATCTGCTTCCACACTTCTCGGGGGAAGGCGGCGAAGGTGAGCAAGTCCTCACGGGCGGCCTCCAGATGCTCGGCGGCCTTGGGGTACTTCTCGTCCAGACCGGAGATGGCTGCGGCCATCTGCTTGCGCACCGCAGCTGCGTCGGGCTGTTCGAAGACCGTCCGCAGCAAGGTGGCCACCCAGGGCTGGGCGGACTTGGGCACTTGGGAGAGCAGATTGCGGGCGTAGTGGGTGCGGCAGCGCTGTCAGGCCGCCCCCGGCAAGGTGGCGCCGATCGCGTGGACCAGTCCCGCGTGGGCGTCGGAGACCACCAGCTGGACGCCGCCCAGACCACGAGCGACCAACGAACGCAGGAAAGCCAGCCAACCCGCGCCGTCCTCCGAGGCGGCGACGTCCAGGCCCAGGACCTCGCGCTTGCCCTCGTTGTTCACCCCGACCGCCACCAGACAGTGGACGTTGACCACCCGGCCACCCTCGCGCACCTTCTGGGTCAGCGCGTCGGCCCACACGAACGTGTAGGGGCCTTGGTCCAGTGGCCGGCCCCGGAACTCCGCGACGCGGGTGTCCAGGTGCTTGGCCATCTCGCTGACCTGCGACTTGGACAGCTGGGTGACACCCAGGGTCTCGGCGAGTTTCTCCACCCGCCGGGTGCTGACGCCCAGGAGGTAGCAGGTGGCGACCACGCTGATCAGGGCCTGCTCTGAGCGGCGACGACGTTCCAGCAGCCAGCCGGGGAAGTACGAGCCCGAGCGCACCCGCGGGATCGCCAGGTCGATGGTGCCGGCCCTGGTGTCCCAGTCTCGGGTCCGGTATCCGTTCCGGGAGTTGACCCGCTCCTCGCCGGGCCGGCCGTACTCGCCGCCGCAGGCCCGGTCCACATCCGCGGACATCATGGCCTCGGCGAAGGTCTTCACCATCGCCCGCAGCAGGTCGGGACTCGCCGAGGCGAGGTTCTCCTCCAGCAGCGCGGCGAACGGCAGACTGTCAGGTGCGGTCATCGTGTTGGTCTCCTCTTCGTGACGTCAGACATCTCGAAGGATCAACCGGTGACCGTTTTACATTCGGGCGCCACCACCACGACCGGGATCAAACCCCCGGATCAGGTGGAACCCGGTACACCACTTCCCCGGACACAACCCCGATCACGCCCGGCGCCGCGAACTCAAGCTCGACCCCGCCTGGCCAGCCCCCACCGCGTGGTCACCGCATGGGACCGCGTCCAGGCCCTGCCCAACCCCGGCTGACCACCGAGCCGTGACCCTGACACACCGGAAGGAGGAGACCTGCAGAACCCCCGGCCCGTGAAAGCCGACGCCACCGCGACGACACGCGGCCAACCAGCCTGAGCGACAGCGATCACACCGCAGAGCAAACCGCCAGGAACCGGACACCCCAGCCGAACCCTCACGCCGGCGCGCGCATGTGAATGATCGAGGCTTGACAGCGAGACAGCAATCTTCATACGGTAATGACAAGGCGTTATGCCGACGTGGCCGCCCATGGCACCCGATTCAGCGCGGGCGGCGTCATGTCCGCGAGCACGGATCTCAGGGACACTCGTCCGAAGGATTCGGAAGCAATCGCGTGAACCAGAAAATTCTCTGTCCTTGCACAGTAACTCGACCTGGTCCCGAGCTTGACCAGGAGAGTCGCGTTTCAGAACAATCTGGCCGGAAATTGCGCCGTCTCGGGAAGGCTTCATGAGCGAATGTCGTGATATCTCCGTGAGGTTCCATGGGCCATATGGCCGGCGTGGTCCCCTGATGTGGTCGCAGCTGATGTTCTGGAACTGGCTGCGAACGCGTCCGCCGGGGAGCGACACGCTGAACCTCGTCGGGACCTGCAAGGTGCGTGCAAACCGCGGGCTGACCGAGGTTCTGGACGCAATCCGAGCCCTCGTGGAACGACATGACGCACTTCACACCGTTTTCTTCGAGGAGGACGGGCGCCCCGTTCAGGAAGTGGTGCGCTCCGGTGAATTGCGCATCGCCGTCCACACCGTCCGGCCAGGCGAAGCCGACACGGTCGCCGACCAGGTCAAGCGCGCCTTTGCGGATCAGCCCTTCGACTTGGCCGCCCAGCTTCCGGTTCGGGCGGCGGTGATAACCGGCGAAGACGAAGCCCCGTTGACCGTGGTCCTGGCGGCGAGCCACATGGCCGTCGACGGGGGGAGTTTCCACATCGTGAGGGACGATTTCACGGCCCTCCTCGAACCGGGGCGCGCCCTTCCCCCACGTGGCCAGCAACCCGTGGAGCGGGCCGCCTACGAGGCCACGGCGGGTGCGATAGGCCGTGAGGAGAAGGCGCTGCAGCACTGGACCCGCAGTCTGCGCGAACTACCGCGAACCTGGCTCGACGACCTTCCCCCTGGAACCGGTGAACCGCTCTACGCGGACATGACGTCACGAGCTCTGGCCTTGGCGCTGAGCCTGCTCACACAGCGCACCCGGATGTCTCCGGCCATGATCTTGCAGGCGGCGACGGCACTGCTCCTGGGGCTGTATCTCGACGAGAACGAGGTCGGCCTGCACCTGCAGGTGGCCCCCCGCTTCCGGCCGGAGACCAGGGAACTCGTCGGGGCCTTCAACCTGCCCGGAATGTTTCGGGTCCGTCTGCGCGACGAGCCCTTCTCCGCGTTCCTGGCCCATGCCACCACCGCCAGCTTGAAGGCCTACGCCTCCTGCGAATGCGATCCCCAGAAGGTGGATGCGCTCTATGTCCGAGCCCAGGCCGAACGCGGGATCAGCACAACCGGGCGCTGTATGGTCAACGCTCTCGCGAGCAACTTCGGGACGGCCGTTCCAGCCGATCAGTCCCCTTCGCTCGACTCGATCGAGAAATCTCTGTCCCAGACGAGAGTCATCGACCGGGGTCTTGACCTCGCGCTCGGAGCGAAATTCTATCTCTACATCTTCGACGTCTCCGACAAGGTGGTGCTGAGACTCTCCGCAGACCGGAACTTTATTCCGACCCACCAATTCCTGCTCGATCTCGAATGGCTGATCGTGGAAGGGATGAAGAGCGATGCCAGACTGGCTGATCTGGCTACGGCCCTGACGGCCCGGCGACAGCGCTCAGTCAGTGACGTTTTCTCAGCGAAATGATCTACACGAAACGGCGTGAACTATCCCGTGCGCGAGAGCTGGGCCCGGCTGCGGACAGAGGTAAAGCCCCTGGCAGGACAGGTCTCACCACAAGATCATGAGACTTTTCCAACCTCAGCCTGACGTCGCCAGGTGAAGGGCGAGGACGGCCTTGACCAGGTCGGTGATGCGGGTGATACTGCAGCGGCGCTTGCGCAAGAGCCGCCAGGACTTCAGGGTGGCCATCGCCTGCTCGCCGACTGCGCGGATCCTGGCGTGGGAGACGTTGACGGCCTTCTGGCCCGCGGAGAGATTCTCCCAGCGGACGCGGTAGGGCACGCGCACGGTGCCGCCGGCGCCCTGGTACCCCTTGATGCTCCTATAGATCGTCAAGCGGCTGATGGAAGGGGATCCCTGCACGGCTGGGTGAGCGCGTGGTAGACCTCGCGGGCGAAGAAGCGCTTGAGGCAGCGGATGATGTCCTTCTTGGTCAACCCCTGCTGGTTCGGCGCGCGACGTAGGCGCGGGTGCGGGGGCAGTAGCGCATCCGCACTACGGCGATCATGTGGAGGGCCCGGTTGGCCTGCCGGTCGCCGCCGCGGCTGAGCCGGTGGCGGTCGGTGCGGCCGGATGAGGCCGGGACCGGGGCGGCCCCGCACAAGGCGGCGAAGGCGGCCTCCGACCGCAGGCGCTCGGGGTTGTCGCCGGCCGTGACCAGCAGTTGGCCGGCGGTCTCGGTGCCTACTCCGACCAACGCGACCAGATCTGGGGCGGCAGCGGTGGTGAGAGAGGTCAGGTGCTCTTCGAGTTCCGTGATCTCCTCGGTGAGCCTGCGGATGCGGCGGGCCAGCTGGCGCAGGGCGAAGCGGGAGGCGTGGGCGGGGTCGGCCAGGTCCGCCCCGGGCCGTAGCCGGAGGCAGGCGGTGACCAGTGCGGTGCGGGTCAGACCGGCCAGGGTTTGGCGGAGGGGTTCGGGGGCGGTCACCCGCAGGCCGATGAGCTGGTTCATCGCCTGGGTCCGGGCTTTGACGGCGGACGCGCGGACCACTCGCAGCTGGCGAAGCGCCTCCACTGTGCCGGTGCGGGCCTTGGGGATGGCCCGCGCTCGTCCCGAAGCCGCGGCGCGGGCGGCGGCGTAGGCATCGATCGGGTCGGACTTGCCGCGGGTGTGGCGAACAGTCCGGTCGGGGGCGTTGACCTCGAGCACTACCAGGCCGGCGGCGGTCAGCACCCTGGTTAGCCCCGCCCCGTAGGAACCGGTGCACTCAACGCCCACCGCCCGCACGGTGCCGAAGGTGTCCAGCCATGCCATCAGGGCTCGGTAGCCCTCTGTGGTCGTGGGGAATTCCTGGTCGGTCAGAGGCCGGCCCAGTGGGTCGACCACGGCAGCGTGGTGGGTGTCGGTGTGGGTGTCGACTCCGGCGAAGACGTCGCCTTCGGGCTGGTGACCGCTCACGTGGGGTGCTGCCTTCACTCGCGGGGACAGGGCAGCACGCGCCGGTCAGGGCGAGCGGACACGACAGTGACGGGGCTTCTCGCGCAAGCTCCTATGAAGTCACGACGCCTTTCCGGCCGCGTGCGACGGTGCCACCGACAGGTCGACAGATCAAGGCAAGGACACGGAGCGCCGGTCAGTCAGCCCAGGGGTCAGACCTGTCGGTAACACCATCACCCATCATCACTGTCCGCCCAGCAGCGCACGCCCGCCTCTGCCAGGGCATCGATGACGCCGTGGACACGTGCGGCTTTGATGTCGTGGACCGCGCCGGGCAGGGCGGGCGAGGCCCACAGCAGCGGCCGAACGGGTCGGCGACGACCTGCACGTTCATGCCGTGTTTCTTGTGCTTCCCGGAGAAGTACGGCCGGACGGCGGCGATCCGGTCGATGGGCAGCAGGGTGCCGTCGAGGATGACGAACGCCTTGCGTGCGGCGGTGCCTACGGCTCTGGCGAGGTCGGGAGCCATGGCGGCCAAGACGTCCACCGCCTCGGCGACATAGCGGTAGACGGTGGCGATCCCAACACCGAACCCCGGCCGCGAGCTGGGCGTAGGTATGGCCGCACCACAGGTGGGCCAGGACCAGCAGGGCCTGTCGGTCCGCGCTCAGCCGGCGCCACCGCGTGCCGAGCTCCAGGCGCCGAGCAGACAACAGGCGGGAAAGGTACCGCAGCGTCGCGCTGGACAGATCGATCCCCGATGGGTAGACAAGCACGTGAAGCTCCGGGCGGACAGGTTGATCTTGGTCGACAACCCATCTACCAGGAGTTTCACCTTTCCCCGGACACCACCCCTGTACCAACTGGCCGGCCGCTCAGCCAAGTTGGAAACGGCTCCATGTCCGTACCACCAGAGGCCCCACGTTGGGTCACCCACCGCACAGGCCGAGTGCACCGACCGGATGCTGGTCTACAACGGACAGCACGCCCGGCACGTCCTCGCCGACTACGCGGCCCACTACAGCACCGCACGGCCGCACCAGTCCCTCCATTTGTGAGCCCCCTCCGACGACCCCACAGTCGTACCGTTCTCCGCCGAGCGCGTTCAGCGCCGCGACGTCCTCGGCGGACTCATCCACGAGTACCACGACGCCGCCTGACGGAGATCCCGGAGGAGCGACAAAAGCCCAGACCAGAGCATGTGTCGGACTTTTGGCACCCCACAGGGACGTCCCTCCAGGCAACGCCCTTGCCGAGGTCGTAGGCGAAACGATCTCGGCCGGCGCGACCCGGTCGGGCATGGTGAACCACCCGGCCGCACCTCCACCTGCACGGGCTTTAGCGCAAGGCCGTGAAGGTAAGGCGTCGAGCCTGATGGCAAGGGTCGTGCGGGCGATCGATAGATCACCGGACGTGGGAAGCGGAGCTCCGGTAGAACGGTCTGTCGACCACGACCAACCGGTTCTACCAGGGGAGCTCCGCTGTCTGGACAGTCTGTCACCAACCGACAAATCGCGGTAGCAGGGGGCGTGTTCGCACCGGGTCATCTGGGTGAGCTGACTCGGATCGTGCCGTTCGAGATGGTCGACGAGGTACTCGCTGATACCGGCGGGATGCAGTCCCGCATCCGCAAGCTGCCGGCCAGGGTCGTGGTCTACCTGCTGCTGACCGCCGGCCTGTTCGAGCAGATCGGTACCCGGCTGTGTGGCGCAAGCTGACCGGCGCTCTGGACGGCCTGCCGGTCCCGAGGGTCACGCCGACCGCCCTGTGGCACGCCCGCGCCCGCCTCGGGGTGCGCCCGCTCAGATCTCTGTTCGACCTACTGCGCGGCCCCGCAACCACCGCGCTGACCGGCGGATCCCGCTGGGGCGGGATGCTCGTATGCCGTCCAAGTGCCAGCGAGCCCTTAACTTCGCGGCCTTGGGCTTTAGCGACTCCGCGACGGCCCCGTCCGTCGCCCGTGGAGGCATTGTGAAACGGTCGGTCAGTGTGCTGCGTGATATGTCGGCAGCGAGACCGGCAGCGGCCTCCCATTGTGCAGAGCAACCGGCCTGAACCGGTTGGCGAGCCGACCCAAGATCGCGCCCATGGAGACGGTCCGGTCCCAACGTCTCCCGTCGAGCACGCCCCAGTCGGTGAGCGCTTCGATGAGGATCGGGTCCACTGGCACCCAGACGCCGTCCACCAGGAACTCCGCCCAGTAGTGTGCCCCGGAGAAAGGAGGGGTGAGGGACCTGCCGTAAGAGACCCTGGCTGTCAGGCCCCGGGCCCGTCCCTCCTGGACCAGCAGTCGGCTGAAACCGGAGCAGTCCCCGACCTGCCGACGGCGGATGAACTCGGTGTCCCAGCGCAGCGGGTCCGGCAACCGCAGGAATTGGACGCTGCTGAGCGAATCCAGCGTCTCCTCCAGGCTCGGTGGCAGTTCCGGCCAGGTACGGTTCAGCGTGAAGACCTCGCTGTGCAGCACAGCCTCCTCCGGCTCGGCCCGCCGAATCCGGATCCGCTTCGCGGCGGGGCGCAGCAGGCTGAACTCGCAGGGCGACCGGTGGCCCGGCGAGGGGCATCCGACCCGGTAGTCCATCCGGTAGCTGTGGACCGCACCGTACGGCCTCTCCAACTCCCGGCCCCACCAGGCCAGTACCTGGCGCTGCCGGGATCCGACGTCCAGGTGGAGCGCCGCGTTGAGCAGGTCGGTACCGTCGAAACGCCAGCCGTCGCCGTGCTGTTGGCATGGCAGTCCGGCCTGGCGCAGCCGCTCCTGAAGTTCCGGGTCGATCCGGAACTCGGCCTCGGCGGCGGTCTGCGAAACCGTGAACAGGCGCGCCTCGTCCGGCATGTGGCGGACCCTGGCGACCAGAGCCTCGACGTTCTCCCGTGTCGGCGGGTCCAGGCAGGTCATGAAGCTCCAATCAAACCGCGGTACGGTCCGGTTCGGCGACCGTGCTCAGCCGGTGTGCAATGACGATGAGCGTGCAGTCTTGGGCCAGCAGGTTGGCGAACACCTGCTTCTCCGAGTCCGGGCCCAGCGCACTTGTCGCCTCGTCCAGGCAGCAGGCGGGAATTCCAGACCAGGGCTTGCACCAGGGCGACCCGCTGACGCTGCCCTCCTGACAGACCCGCACTCGCAGGACCGAGGAGCGTATCGTACTTCATCGGCATGTGTTCGATGTCGGCGGTGATCCCGGCGGCCTCCGCGGCCATCGTGACGTGCTCGTCCGTCACGCCCGGTGCCCCCTTCTGCTTCCCCCGCCCGCGACCGCTCCCGGGCTTGGGCTCCGCCTTCGGCCGACCGAACACGTCCGTGGACGGCGGCAGGTTGGAGTTCCGCGAGACCCGGCGCTCCAACTCGACCACCCGCGCCCGCAACTGCTGGTTCTCCCCCTCCAGCTGCTCGACCCGCGCGGCAAGAGCCGCGTTCTGGCTCGTCCAGCGCCGCGTTCTGCTGACGCAGAAGCCCGACGAGACCAGCAGGTCTTCTCGGGAGGTGGAGTCGGCAGCGGACACGATCAGGAAGATTGCCAGAAACAGCCTCGGGCTGTCACATCATCAACTCACTGACTCCCAATGGTGGTTGTCGAGCGCGCTGATCGGGCATAGCGGGACGAGTCAGGCGGGTGCGAGGTCTCGGGG
>NZ_LIQR01000133.1 GCF_001418575.1 Peterkaempfera griseoplana | reverse complement strand
CCGGGGGCACCCGGTGCCCGCTGCCCCACCCGCCGTCCCGCTCCGCCGCCCGGATCCCTGACGGCCCGGCTGGGCCGGGTCCACGGGCGGCGCCCGGACCACAGCCGGGCACGGCGACCCTCCGGGCCGCACTGCGCGGCCCCTGCCCGCGGAGACCTCAACGAGCTGGCCACCCGGTTCGCCCTGCGGCTGGTCGAGGTGCTGTCGGGTGTCCGCCCCGCGGGGCAGCTGTCCCGCCACACCACCCACACCGCCTACGGCGAACTGACCCGGCTGGTGCAGCGCGGCACCCTGCGCGCCGGGCCCGGACAGGCACGCCCGGTGGTGCGCCGGGTGTACGACAGCGCCCCTGCGCCCGGGGTCCTGGAGGTGTGCGCCCGGGTGGAGTCGGGTGCCAGGAGCCGGATGGTGGTCTTCCGGCTGGAGCGGCATCCGCGCTCCCAGCAGTGGCAGTGCGCCGCCCTGGACACCCGCTAGCGGAAACGGCGGAGGGCGTCACCGGCGGTACGGAACCCGCCGGTGACGCCCTCCGGACGTCGGTGGTGCTGCCTGCCGGTGCTACTTCTTGCGGCGCCGGCCGCCCTTGGCGGCCCGGCGGCGCTCTGCGCGGGTGAGGCCGGCGTCGGGGTCCTCGACCTCGGCGTCCTCGGCGAACTCGCCCTCGACCACGCCGCCCTCGCCGTCGACCGACGGCGCCGTGTAGTGCAGGCGCTGGCGCTGCGGGGCCTCCAGGCCCTTGGCCCGGATCTCGGGGCGGACCTCCTCGGCCTTCTCCAGCGCCACCGGCTCGGCGTCCTCGACCGGAACCTCCTCGACCTGCTGCTCCACCTGGACCTCCAGGTTGAACAGATAGCCGACGGACTCCTCCTTGATGCCCTCCATCATCGCGGAGAACATGTCGAAGCCCTCGCGCTGGTACTCGACCAGCGGGTCGCGCTGGGCCATCGCCCGCAGGCCGATGCCCTCCTGGAGGTAGTCCATCTCATAGAGGTGCTCACGCCAGCGGCGGTCCAGCACGGAGAGGACGACCCTGCGCTCCAGCTCGCGCATGATCTCCTCGCCGAGCTGCTCCTCACGCGCGGCGTACTGCGCGTGGATGTCCTCCTTGATCGCCTCCTCGATGAAGTCGGAGGTGAGCCCGGCCTGACCGCCGGCCTCCTCCTCCAGCTCCTCCAGGGAGAGGGTGACGGGGTAGAGCTGCCGCAGGGCCGTCCACAGCTTCTCGAGGTCCCACTCGTCCTCGAAGCCCTCACCGGTCGCCGCCGCGACATAGGCGTCGACGGTGTCGTCCATGAAGTGGCCGATCTGCTCCTGCAGGTCCTCGCCCTCCAGGACCCGGCGGCGCTCGCCGTAGATGACCTCGCGCTGCCGGTTGAGCACCTCGTCGTACTTGAGGACGTTCTTGCGGATCTCGAAGTTCTGCTGCTCGACCTGGGACTGCGCCGAGGCGATGGCCCGGGTGACCATCTTGGACTCGATCGGCACGTCCTCCGGGACGTTGGCCATCGCCAGCACCCGCTCGACCATGCCGGCCTTGAAGAGCCGCATCAGGTCGTCGCCGAGGGAGAGGTAGAAACGGGACTCGCCCGGGTCGCCCTGGCGGCCGGAGCGGCCGCGCAGCTGGTTGTCGATCCGGCGCGACTCGTGCCGCTCGGTGCCGAGGACGTAGAGGCCGCCGAGCGCCTGCACCTCCTCCTGCTCCGCCTTGACCTGGGCCTTGGCCTTCTCCAGGGCGGCGGGGAAGGCGGCCTCGTACTCCTCCGGGGTCTCGGAGGCGGAGAGGCCGCGCTGGGCGAGCTCGGCCGCGGCGAGGTGGTCGGAGTTGCCGCCGAGCATGATGTCGGTGCCGCGGCCGGCCATGTTGGTGGCCACGGTGACGGCGCCCTTGCGGCCGGCCTGGGCCACGATCTGGGCCTCGCGCTCGTGCTGCTTGGCGTTGAGCACCTCGTGCGGGACGCCGCGCTTGCGCAGCTCCTGGGAGAGGTACTCGGACTTCTCCACCGAGACGGTGCCGACCAGGACCGGCTGGCCCTTCTCGTGCTTCTCGACGATGTCCTCGACCACGGCGCGGAACTTGGCCGGCTCGGTCTTGTAGATCAGGTCCGGCTGGTCGAGCCGCTGCACATTGCGGTGGGTGGGGATCGGCACCACGCCGAGCTTGTAGATCTGGTGGAACTCGGCCGCCTCGGTCATGGCGGTACCGGTCATGCCGCCGAGCTTGTCGTAGAGGCGGAAAAAGTTCTGCAGGGTGATGGTGGCCAGCGTCTGGTTCTCGTTCTGGATCTCCACCCCCTCCTTGGCCTCGATCGCCTGGTGCATGCCCTCGTTGTAGCGGCGGCCGGCCAGGATACGGCCGGTGTGCTCGTCGACGATCATGACCTCGCCGTTGATGACGACGTAGTCCTTGTCGTTCTTGTAGAGCTCCTTGGCCTTGATGGCGTTGTTGAGGAAGCCCACCAGCGGCGTGTTGACCGACTCGTAGAGGTTCTCGATGCCGAGGTAGTCCTCGACCCGGGTGACGCCCTCCTCCAGGATGCCGACGGTGCGCTTCTTCTCGTCCACCTCGTAGTCGCGGTCGCGCTTGAGACGCAGCACCAGCTTGGCGAAGTCCGCGTACCACTTGGTGGCCTGGTCGGCCGGACCGGAGATGATCAGCGGGGTACGGGCCTCGTCGATCAGGATGGAGTCGACCTCGTCGACGATGGCGAAGTTGTGGCCGCGCTGCACCAGTTCGTCCTGCGCCCACGCCATGTTGTCGCGCAGGTAGTCGAAGCCGAACTCGTTGTTGGTGCCGTAGGTGATGTCGGCCGCGTACTGCTTGCGGCGCTCGGCCGGGGTCATGTTGGCGAGGATGACGCCGACCTCGAGGCCGAGGAAGCGGTGCACCCGGCCCATCCACTCCGAGTCGCGCTCGGCGAGGTAGTCGTTGACCGTGATCAGGTGGACGCCCTTGCCGGTCAGTGCGTTGAGGTAGGCGGGCAGGGTGCCGACCAGGGTCTTGCCCTCACCGGTGCGCATCTCGGCGACATAGCCGAGGTGCAGGGCCGCGCCGCCCATCAGCTGCACGTCGTAGTGGCGCTGGCCGAGGACGCGCTTGGCAGCCTCGCGCACGGTGGCGAAGGCCTCCGGGAGGATGTCGTCGAGGGTCTCGCCGTCCTCAAGGCGCTGCTTGTACTCGTCGGTCAGTGCGCGCAGCTCGGCGTCCGTGAGGTTGACGAAGTCCTCTTCGATGGAGTTGACCTGGGCAGCAATCCGCTGCAGCTTGCGAAGGATCTTTCCTTCACCGGCGCGCAGGATCTTGTCGAAGACGGACACGTGAGCGGGCTCCTTGCCTGGACTGGCACTCGACTTCGGGCGCACGACTGCACGGCGGAGCTTCCCCACCGCACCGGCCATCGTATGCGAGGAGGCGCGCAGGCCGGGAGGTCCGTCAGCACCGCGATCCCGTGTCACCCTGGGGGGCAATCCACCCACCGTCGTTCATTCCGGGTGATACGGGCGCCGCGGCGCTCCGTCCACACCCTGTGGACGTACGATGCCGCCGCCGCGTTCCCGAAAAGAACTGTTCCCGTCCCGGACCCCTCGGGGATACTCGGCCGATGAAACCCGTGATCTTGGAAACCCCCCGGCTGCTGCTGCGGCCGCTCGGCCCGGAGGACGCCGAGGCCGTCTACCTGGCCTGCCAGGACGAGGACATCCAGCGGTGGACGGTGGTGCCGTCCCCGTACCTGCCCGAGCACGCCGAGGGCTTCGTCAACCAGATCAGCCCCGACGGCTGGGAGAACGACACCCTCTACAACTGGGGCAGCTTCACCCGTGACGGCGCGCTGGTCTCCTCCGTGGGGCTCAGCTTCCCCGGGCGGCCCGGCTTCGCGGAGGTCGGCTACTGGACCGCCCCGCAGCACCGCGGCCGCGGCTACACCGCGGAGGCCGTCTCCGCGGTCTGCGACTGGGCCTTCGCCACGCTGGGGACCCGGCGGCTGGAGTGGCTGGCGGGGGTGGGCAACGAGGGCTCACGGGCGGTCGCCGAGCGGGTCGGCTTCGTCTTCGAGGGGACCCTGCGCTCCTACCTGGAGCAGCGCGGCGAACGCCGCGACGCCTGGATCGGCGCGCTGCTGCCCACCGACCGGACCGCACGATGAGTGAACCGCTGCCGGCGGCGGCCGCCACCCTCTGCGCCCACGGCCTGCTGCTCCGCCCCTGGAGCGAGGACGGAGCGGCGGACGAGACCGCCGCGCTGCGGATCGCCCTGGGCGACCCCGAGATGGGCCGCTGGAACCCGGTCGCGGTGCACAAGGAGCCGGGCGACACCGAGGTGCGCCGCTGGCTGGCGGTCCGCGCCAAGGGCTGGGCCTGCGGCACCAGGGCGTCCTGGTGCGTTCGGGACGAAGCCACCGGTGCGGTGCTGGGCAATGTCTCGCTGCAGGATGTGGACCGGCGGCGGCGCCGCGGTCTGGTCGGCTACTGGACGCTGCCCGGCGCCCGCGGCGGCCGGGTGGCCTCCCGCGCGCTGGCGGCCGTCACCCGCTGGGCGTTCGCCGAGCTCGCCCTGCACCGGCTGGAGCTGGGACATGCGATGGGGCACGACGCTTCCTGCCGGATAGCGGTGCGCTGCGGCTACCCGCTGGAGGGGATCCTGCGGGAGGCGCTGTCCAACGGCGCGGGGGACCTGCTGGACATGCATCTGCACGCCCGGCTGTCCACCGATCCGCCGTGCGACCCGCTGGGACGCTGACGACAGGGCGGCGGCCGCGGCCCACCCGGACCCCCGGGCCACCCGAGGCTGCCCGGGCCGCCCTGGTGGGCCGGCCCGCCCGGCCGTGGCGCGGGTCCGTCCGGCGCCCGCACCACCGGTCCGTCTGTCGGTGCCCGCCTCTACGCTTCTGGGCATGACCGTCGCGCCGACTCCCCCGCCCACCGTCGAACTCTCCGCCGACGAGGCTCGCCGGCTGGCTCTGCGCGCCCAGGGGATGATGGGCGCGCCCGACCGGCGGGCCGGGGTGCGCGGGGTGCTGCGGCACCTGGGGGCGGTGCAGCTGGACACCATCTCGGTACTGGCCCGCTCCCATGAGCTGGTCCCCTGTGCCCGGCTGGGCGCGGTGGGCCGGTCCGCGGTGGAGGCCGCCTACTGGGGCGCGGGCACCAGCTTTGAGTACTGGTCGCACGCTGCCTGCATCCTGCCGATCGAGGAGTGGCCGCTCTTCGCCTTCCGGCGGCGGGCGTTCACCGCCCGCGGCCACCGCTGGCACCGGCTGGCCGACGCCGAGAAGTCCTGCGCCGAGGTACGGGCCCGGCTGCGCTCGGACGGGCCGCTGACCGCCGGCGACCTGGGCGGCGCCCGCAACGGCGGCCCGTGGTGGGACTGGTCGGAGACAAAGATCGCCATTGAGTGGCTGCTGGACGTCGGTGAGGTGGTCTGCACCGAGCGCCGTGGCTGGAAGCGGGTCTACGACCTGGCGGAGCGCGCCGTGCCCGCCGGACTGCTGGCGCAGGATCCGGACGACGAGAGCTGTCTGCGTCAGCTGGTCGGCCAGGCCGGCGCGGCGCTGGGCGTGGCCACCCGGGCCGATCTGGCCGACTACCACCGGCTGAGGAACGAGCAGGTGGATGCGGTGGTGGCCGACTCCGGGCTGGTCCCGGTGAGGGTCCAGGGGTGGGGGCGCGGTGGAGCGCCGGGAGCGGCCTGGGCGGATCCGGCGGCACTCGCCACCGTGCCGCGCGGTCGCCACCGCACCACGCTGCTCTCCCCGTTCGACTCACTGGTGTGGGACCGGGCCCGCACCGAGCGGATCTTCGGCTTCACCCACCGGCTGGAGGCCTATGTGCCCAAGCCCAAGCGGGTGTACGGCTACTTCGCCATGCCGCTGCTGACCGGCGGCCGGCTGGTGGGCAGGGTCGATCCGGCGCGCGAGGGAAGGACCCTGATCGCCCGTCAGGCGACTCTGGAGTCACCCGCCGCGGTGGTGCCGATGGCGCGGGCGCTCCATGAGGCCGCCGCCTGGGTGGGCTGCGACGCGGTGAAGGTGGAGCGGGTGGTGCCGGAGCCTCTGGCTGGCCCGCTCACCGCCGCCGTTGCCGCGGCCTGACGGCCGGAGTCAGCTTATTTCGAGGATCTTCTCCCGCATGGCATAGACCACCGCCTCCATCCTGGAGTGCAGCTGGAGCTTCTCCAGGATGTTGCGCACATGGTTCTTCACGGTGTTCTCGCTGATGAAGAGCTGCTTGGCGATGTCCCGGTTGTTCATCCCGGTGGCCACCAGCTTGAGCACCTCCAACTCGCGCTCGGTGAGCCTGGGCACGGGGACCAGGGGCCGCTCGTCGCTGCGCTGCTGGATCATCGACTTGAACTCGGTGAGCAGCTTGGCGGCCATGGAGGGACTGATCTGTGACTGGCCGTCGGCGACTGCGCGGATGGCGGTGGCCACCTCGTCGGTGGAGATCTCCTTCAGCAGGTAGCCGGTGGCGCCGGCCTTGATGGCCTCGTAGAGGTCGGCCTCCTCGTCGCTTATGGTCAGCATGATGATCTTGGCGCTGGGCGCCACGTCCTTGATCGCAGTGCAGGCCTCGATCCCGCTGCGGCGCGGCATCCGCACATCCATCAGGATGATGTCGGGCAGCAGGTCGGCCGCCTTCTCGACGGCCTCGGCGCCGTCCCCGGCCTCGCCCACCACCTGGATGTCGTCCTCCTGCGCGAGCACGATCTCCAGGCCGCGCCGGAAGAGGGCATGGTCGTCGACGACCAGCACCCGGATCGGCTCGGCGCGCGAACCCTGCGGCTCCTCGACCGCACCGGCGGCAGGAACACCGCCCCTCTCCACGGGCCCCATGCTGAAACGCTCCCCCATCCGCTCCTCCCCCTCGTAGCCGGTGCGGCGGCCACGTGACTGGTCGGGCACCCCGCGTGTTCACCGGGGACTGGGCGCCATCATTCCACGGCGCTCGGACGGCCTGATCATCCAGCGGGACGTACACATCCCACCTGCGCCCCCGGCGCGGGCGCCGGGCCCACCGTGGTCGCGGGCCCGGCGCCGGTACGTCAACTCTCCTGTGCCCCAGGATCCCGGGGCGGGCGGTCCGGTGCGGCCGGACTACTCCTCGTCCGCCTCGCCGATCGCCCCTCCGGCGCCGCCCAGCTCACCGCTGGGGGCGGAGCCGTCGGCCTTGAGGTGGATCACCCCGTAGTTGTAGCCGTGGCGCCGGTAGACGACGCTCGGCATACCGGTGTCGGTGTCGACGAAGAGGTAGAAGTCGTGCCCCACCAGCTCCATCTCGTACAGCGCCTGGTCCAGCGCCATGGGGGCGGCGGCGTGGACCTTCTCGCGGACGACGAGCGGCCCGTCGCCCTCCACCTCCATCGACCCGATCCGGGTCTTGGGCACCCCGACCTCGGACTCCCCGCCCTGCGGGGTGGTCTCCGGCAGAGCGGCCAGCGCCGCGGTGGCCTCGGCCACACTGATCGGGGTACGGCCCGTACCGCCCTTGTGCACACGCCGCCGGTCGGCTGCCTTGCGCAGCTGGGCGTCGAGCCTTGCGGTGGCCATGTCCAGCGCCGCATAGGCGTCGCCGGCGCAGGCCTCCGCACGGATCACAGGGCCGCGGCTGCGCACCGTGATCTCGACACGCTCGCTGCGGTCCGCCTGGCGCGGGTTGCGCTCCTTGGACACCTCGACGTCGAGGCTGATCACCTTGCCGTCGAATTTCTGGATCTTCTCCAGCTTCTCGGCCACGTGCTTGCGGAACCTCTCGGGCACCTCGGTCTTGCGGCCCTTGACGACGATGTCCACGCAGAACTCCGTTCCCTTGCGCTGAACGCCGTGCGGGGCCAGGGCCCCGCGCGGCCCACTGAGTACGCAGTCCGTCCGCCCTGCGGTTCACCCCTACGTCGGGGTGGCGGGCGGAACCGCTTCTCTCACCACTTCCTCCCCACCAGGGACGGCTGAAACCCCATGAAACACCTCTGCCCGGGTTTCCGCCTCTTCGGCCTACGGACACCCGTTCCACGACCGAACGTAGCCTCTTGGACTGCTGGGCACAGCAGTTCGGGTGGCATTACCCCCATTGTGATGAATCTGCGGGAAACCAGGACCCATCCGCCACGCCCTTCGTCACCCTGGCACCCGGCACCATCCGCCACAGCTCCGGGGAGGACCCGTGGAATCCGCCACCCGCCCGCTGGACGCCCTGCTGGATCTTCTCCTCCCCACCCGCTGCGCCGGCTGCGGGGCGGCCCGCAGCCAGCTGTGCAGCGGCTGCCGCACCGCCCTCGCGCGCGCCACCGGGCACCCGGTACGCCCCGACCCCCCGCCGCCCGGCCTGCCGCCGGTCTTCGCCGCAGCCGAGTACGCCGGCCCGGTCCGGGCCCTGCTGCTGGCCCACAAGGAGCGGGGCGCCCTGCGCCTTGCCGCACCCCTCGGCGCCGCCCTGGCCACCGCCGTACGGGCAGCAGCGGGCCTCCCGGCCCCGGCGGGAGGCCCGCTGCTGCTCGTCCCGGTGCCCTCCACCCGCCGTGCGGTACGGGCCCGTGGCCACGACCCCGTGCAGCGGCTCGCCCGCGCCGCGCTGCGGCAGCTGCGCCGGGAGGGGCTGCACGGGCGCACCGCCCCGCTGCTGCGGCCCGTCAGAGCGGTCGCCGACCAGTCCGGCCTGACCGCCCCGGAGCGATGGCGCAACCTCACGGGTGCGCTGGCCGTACGGCCGTCCGCGGCTCCCCTGCTGCACCGGCGTCCGGTGGTGCTGGTGGACGACCTGGTCACCACCGGCGCCAGCCTCGCGGAGGCGGCCCGTGCACTGGCCGCGGCCGGTGCCGAGGTGGTCGCCGCAGCCACCGTCGCGGCCACGGCGCGCCGGGACCGCGGCCGCCGTGCGGGCGGCCCGGGCGCGCGCACCGGCCCCACCCCGTGAGGGGCGTCCGCACCACGGCTCCCGGACGACCCGGGCCGCGGGCTCAGCCCGGGTAGAGCGGCCCCATCGCGTTGCGGGCCACCGCTCGCCACTGCCCGTTGGGTTCCAGCCGGTAGATCGTGTGGTCCTGGGAGTCCGCGTACACCGCGGACTTGGGGTCCTCCGAGGCCGCCACCCGGGTCTCCCCCTCGGGCGCCTGCAGGGTGGTGGCGTCGCTGTGCGAGCCGTCCACGCCCACCAGCTGCGGGTGCTTGACGCCCTCGGCCTCCTGGCCCAGCACCAGCAGCTGATCGGTGTCCGCCCAGGAGACCGCGGTCACATCGACCAGTTGCGGAGCCACCGGGCGCAGCCCGCTGATCACGGCCTGCGGTGCGGCCTGGGTGCCCGAGTGCCGTACCAGGCCCATCTCCACGGTGCGGGCGCCCTCGGCGTCGGCCAGCAGCAGCGCGATACGGGTGCCGTCCGAGGCGATCCTCAGGTCCTGGACGGTGCGGCCGCCGAGGCCCTCCACCGTCACCGGGTAGGCGTGGGTCCCGCGCACCATCAGCACCCGGGGGGCGGCCGGGTCGCGGTCGGCGATCCACAGGTCGCCCTGGGCGTCCCAGGTCGGCTCGGAGAGGCCCGGCCCGGCCTGGCTGGTGACCTGCGGGATCGGTTCCAGCTTGGCACCGGGGGTCAGAGCGGCCTCGTAGAGCGCCCTGCCGTTCTGCGGCACGGCGGCCGCCAGCCCGCCGTCGCGCCGCACCGCCACCGAACGCATCCGCGGCTGCTGGTGCGGGTCGCCCAGCGGTCCGGGGACCCGGACGGAGTCGGCCGGCGCCGGGGTGCCCGCGAGGGATCCGTCGTCGCCCGCCAGCTTCATCAGCTGCCGGCTGGAGTACTCCTGGTAGTACAGGCCGCCCGCCGAGACGGCCGTGTAGGCGCGGACCTGCTGGGCATCGGCCTGGCAGCCGCTGCGCCCGCTGCGGTCCAGGACGGACACCCGGCTCACACTGCCGGCGGCCTGGTCGGTGAAGGTGCTCAGCAGCTGGACGGCCATCCGCAGGCAGCCCTGGTGGCGCTCCCGCAGATCGGGGGCGCTCACCTTGACCCGGACCTCACGGCTGTCGTCCGGGGACGTCTGCTGCGACAGCACGGTCACCCCGTCCAGAGCCGAGGTCACGGCGGGGGCCAGCCACTCCGAGGGGCCCTCGGCCACCGCCTTGGCCGCCTCGGTGAGCGGATCTATCCGGCGCCGGAGGTAGATGGGGTCCGGCACCAGCACGGACCTGCCGGACGCCGGACCGGACGGGTCGGCCGCGGCGAAGTAGTACCGGTTGACCCGTTCGTAGACATTGCTGAAGTTGGTCTCGTTGACGATCAGGCCGTCGGGCAGATGGGAGATCCGCCACTCGCCCTTCACCTTCTCGAAGGTGAAGACGGTCCGGAAGCCGCCCTTCTCCGGCCGGAACGTCTTGTTGCCGTCCAGCTCGGCGACGCTGTTGCCGTCCGCGGTGACCTGCGCCCGGCTGTCCGTGGTGGTGGTCAGCCGCAACTGCGGGTTGCCGGTGAGCACCACCACCTTGGCCTCGGGGCGCCACCGCTGGGCCTCCTGCTCGGTGAGGTACTCCTTGGCCGTGGTGTAGCCGGCCTCGTCGCCGACGGTGGCGTCCAGGAAGTTCTGCAGCAGCTCCTGCGGGTCCAGGCCCTTCTGCGGATGGACCGGGAAGACCCGGACCTGAAGGTTCTGGTCGTCACCGTGCTCGGCCGCATTGACCTCGGACACCTCGCCGTTGTCCGGCATCGCCGCACATCCGGCCAGCAGCACCGCCAGCGGCAGCGCGGCCGCGATCAGCCGCCGGTCAGCCCTCCTCCGCACCGTCCCGCTCCTCCTCCGCTGCGCCCCCGGGTGCGGTCTCCGGCCCTGCCGGGCCGGATCTGCCGCCGCCGCGGTCCACCACCACATGTGCGCCGGTCGCACCGTACCCCGCGGAGCCCGCCCGGACGTCGGAGGGATCCGCAGCCGGACGCCCCTGGGCCCGCGACCCGGCACCCAGCCCCGGTCCGATGGTGAGCACCCCGCCGAGGCCCGGCCCGAAGCCGCCGCCGTTCTCCGGCGCCTCCGGCCCGCTCTCCGCGGCGGCCGGGTCGGCCCAGGCCGACCGGGCGACCCGCCGGTACGGCGTGCCGGGCGCGCCCAGTCCGCGGTTGTGCCGGGAGTCCTCGGGCTCCAGCGGGATCGGCGACCGGCCGATCTCCCCGCCGCGGGTACGCGGCACGGTGAGCCGGAACTGCGAACCGCCGCCCGGCTCCCCCCAGGCCTGCAGCCAGCCGCCGTGCAGATGGGCGTCCTCCAGGGCGATGGAGAGACCCAGCCCCGTGCCGCCGGTGGTCCGCTGGCGGGCCGGGTCGGCACGCCAGAAGCGGTGGAAGACCCGGGACGCCTCACCGGGCTTGAGGCCGATGCCGTGGTCACGTACGGCCACCGCGACCGAGCCCTCCCCGGAGCCCAGCCGCACCACCACATCGCGGCCCTCGCCGTGCTCCAGCGCGTTGACCACCAGGTTGCGCAGGATCCGCTCGATCCGGCGGGGGTCGACCTCCGCCATCACGGGTTCCTCGGTGCCGCGTACCAGCAGCGCGCTGCCCTTGGCTGCGGCCAGCGGCTCCGCGGCCTCCACCACCCGGGCCACGATCTCCCGCAGGTCCGCCGGCTCGGCGTCCAGAACGGCCGCTCCGGCGTCGAAGCGGCTGATCTCCAGCAGATCGGAGAGCAGCGACTCGAAGCGGTCCAGCTGGCCCTGGAGCAGCTCCGCGGAGCGGGCCGACGCCGGGTCCATGTCCTCGCGGCCCTCGTAGAGCAGGTCGGCGGCCATCCGGACGGTGGTCAGCGGGGTGCGCAGCTCATGGGAGACGTCGGAGACAAAGCGCCGCTGCACCCGGGAGAGCTCCTCCAGCTGCCGGATCTGCGCCCACAGGGCGTTGGCCATCTCGTTGAAGGAGTCACCCAGCCGGGCGATGTCGTCGGTGCCGGTGACCTTCATCCGCTCGTCGAGGTGGCCGGCGGCCAGCCGCTCGGAGATGCCCGCGGCCATCCGCACGGGGGTGACCACCATCCGCACCACCATCCAGGCGATGGCGCCGAGCAGCACCACCACGAAGACTCCGGCGGTGGCCAGGGTGCCGGTCACCAGGCCCAGGGTCTTGGTCTCCTGCCCGAACGGGAAGACGTAGTAGAGCTGGTACGCCGTCCGGCCGGGGCCGGTCAGCTGCTTGCCGATGACCAGGCCGGCCTCGCGCCGGGGTCCGTCCCCCTGGTCGCGCACGATGACGGTGGGCTGCTCCTGCACCGTCCCCGGGTGGTCGGCGAGCTTCTGCTGCAACTCGGGGGAGATGGACTGCGGGGAGACGTTGCCGGTGGTCCGGGGGCTGCGCACCCCGGAGTTGTCGGAGGTCTGCGCCACCGCGTTGGACGGCACCAGGGCCACCACCGAGTAGACGCCCTGCCCGCTGCTCGCCAGCTGGTCGACCTGCTTGCCCATCCAGTCGCCGATGTCCTCGGTGGAGGGATCGGCCCCGCTGCCGGTCTTGGGCAGTTCACGGGCCGCGTCGATCTGCTTCTGCGCCACCGAGAAGCCACCCGCGGCCTGGCTCTCCGCGACATGCCGTTTGGCGTCCAGCAGTCCGGTGCGGACCTGCGCCATCACCACGACGCCGAGCAGCAGCACCACGCCCAGCGACAGCACCAGGGTGGTGGCCACCACCCGCAGCTGGATGGAGCGGCGCCACAGCGCCACCCCACGCCGGAACGGCCGCCTGACCTGCCGCCCCAGCAGGGCGGCCAGCGGTATCACTCCGCGGCGGCCGGTGCGCGCACCGTCACGGCCCACGGAAGCCGACTCCCCGCCCGCCGAGTCGCGGGACGGGGAGTCCTGGTAGTGCTCACTGCTCACGTCAGCTGGGTCCGGCCTTGTATCCGACGCCGCGCACGGTCACCACGATCTCGGGCCGCTCCGGGTCCCGCTCGATCTTGGAGCGCAGACGCTGCACATGGACGTTGACCAGCCGGGTGTCGGCGGCGTGCCGGTAGCCCCAGACCTGCTCCAGCAGCACCTCACGGGTGAAGACCTGCCAGGGCTTGCGCGCCAGGGCGACCAGCAGGTCGAACTCCAGCGGGGTCAGCGGGATGGACCGGCCGTCCCGCTTCACCGAGTGCCCCGCCACGTCGATCACCAGGTCACCGATGGCGAGCTGCTCGGGGGTGGGCTCCTCGGCGCGGCGCAGCCGGGCGCGTACCCGGGCCACCAGCTCCTTGGGCTTGAACGGCTTGATGACGTAGTCGTCGGCGCCGGACTCCAGCCCCACGACGACGTCCACCGTGTCGCTCTTCGCGGTGAGCATCACGATCGGAACCCCGGACTCCGCCCGGATCTGCCGGCAGACGTCGATGCCGTCGCGGCCGGGCAGCATGAGATCGAGGAGGACCAGGTCGGGCTTGCTCTCCCGGAAAACCGTGAGCGCCTTGTCCCCGTCCGCGACGAAGAAGGGCTCAAAACCCTCACCACGGAGAACGATGCCGAGCATCTCGGCCAGTGCGGTGTCGTCATCGACGACCAGGACGCGTCCCTTCATGCTTCACATCGTCTCATTACTCGACAGTGACATGGCACACAGCTGTGTCATCCCGCTCACATCCACCGGTGAAAGCGCACCCTTCTCCGTGACGATCGCGCTGATCAGCTCGGGGGGAGTGACATCGAAGGCAGGGTTGTACGCCGTCGCCCCCGGGGGAGCAACCGCCACCCCGGCGAATTCGGCCACCTCCTGTGAGGCCCGCTGCTCCACCTCGATACCCGCCCCGTCCGGGGTGTGCGGGTCCACGGTGGTGCTGGGCGCCACCACCACGAACGGCACGCCGTGGTGGCGGGCCAGCACCGCCAGCGGATAGCTGCCGACCTTGTTGGCGGTGGAGCCGTCGGCGGCGATCCGGTCCGCGCCCACCAGTACAGCGTCCACCTCCCCGGCGGCGAGCAGCGAACCGGCCGCGTTGTCGGCCAGCAGCGTGTACGGCATCCCCGCCCGCGCCGCCTCGTACGCCGTCAGCCGGGCACCCTGCAGCAGCGGCCGGGTCTCGTCCACCCACAGCCGGCGCAGCCGGCCCGCCCGGTGGGCGGCCAGCGCCACCGCCAGCGCCGTGCCCTCGCCGCCCGACACCAGCGCCCCGGTGTTGCAGTGGGTGAGCAGCCGGTGGGCGCCGCCGGGAACCAGCCGGTCCAGCAGCGCCAGACCGTGGCGGGCCATGGCGGTGCTCGCCTCGGCGTCCTCCCGGTGCATCGCGCGGGCCGCGGCCAGGGCGGCCGCGGCGGCGCCGTCCTCGTCCCCCGGCTTGGCCGCCAGATGCGACCGGTAGGCGCCGTACGCCCGGCGCACCCCGACGGCCAGGTTGACGGCCGTGGGGCGGGCGGCGGCCAGCTGCTCCGCGGCGTCGGCCACCGAGAAACCCCGGGCGGCGGCCAGCGCCACCCCGTAGGCACCGGCGAGACCCAGCACCGGAGCGCCGCGCACCGCCAGCCGGCCGATCGACTCCACCAGGGTCGGGATGCTGGTGCAGACGATCTCCCGCTCCTCGGCGGGCAGCCTCGTCTGGTCCAGCAGCAGCAGCGCGGGACCGTCCGGCGAGTCGTCCCAGCGCAGCGCGCGCAGCGGCGGCGGGGCGGGGGACGGGG
>NZ_LIQR01000132.1 GCF_001418575.1 Peterkaempfera griseoplana | reverse complement strand
GTGCTGGGCCGTGCGGGGGTCACGGGCGGGGCCGCGGGGCGGGTGTCGGTGGACATGTCGTCACATACCTTCCCGGGTGGAGCGCATGTTGCCGAAGCCGCTGAACCGGACCAGGAGCAGCGACAGCGCGGTGGCCACCACCACGAGTGCGGTGGAGAGCGCGGCCGCGTAGCCGAGGTCATAGGTCTGGAAACCGGTCCGGTACATCAGGTAGGGCAGGATCGTGGTGTCCGTGCCGGGACCACCCTTGGTCATGATCAGCACGGTGTCGAAGTAGGTCAGCGAACCCACGATGATCAGCACCGAGGAGGTGGTGATGGTGTTGCGCAGCTGCGGGAGGGTGATGTGGAAGAACTGCCGCACCATGCCCGCACCGTCCATGGAGGCGGCCTGGTAGAGGACCTCCGGGATCTGCCGGGCGCCGCCCTGGTAGATCAGGGTGTGGAAGGGCATGAACTGCCAGCCGCCGACGAAGGCGACCGTGAGGATGGCGCCCGTGGAGGTTCCCAGCACACTGGGGTCGAGGCCGACCCAGGGCAGGATCTTCGCGGCCAGACCGAAGTTGGGGTCCAGCAGGGCGTGGAAGAGCAGGGCGATCGCCGCGGTGGAGAGCAGCAGCGGGATGAAGAAGATCGCCGACAGCACCGCTCGGTTGCGCTGCCGTCCCGCCGCCCATACACCGAGCAGCAGGGACACCGGGGTCTGGAAGCACCAGCTGATGACGGTCATCAGCAGGCTCAGCTTGGCCGCCTGCCAGAACTCGGTGTCCTTGAACAGCCGGGTCCAGTTGCCCAGGCCGGTCAAGGTCGGCGAGTTGAGGCCGTCCCACTTGCAGAACGACAGATAGACGGCCAGCGCCAGGGGGACGATGGCGAAGACGGCGAAGAAGAGGAGGCCGGGCAGAGCCCAGCTGACGTGCGGGCGGCCGACATTGCTGCCGGCCGCCGCGCCGCCTCCCCGCTTCTTGCCGAGCGGAGTTGCGTTAGACATCGTTACCTGACGGCCTTCATTGCTGCGACGAACTGCTCAGGAGTGGAGGACCCGGCGAACAGCTTGCTGATCTCGGTGAGCAGCGGGGTGGCGTACTGGGCCTCCAGGGCCTGGTCCCAGGAGAGGGTGAAGCTGGGGGCCTTCTGCACCAGGTCGTACTGGTAGTGCGCGAACTCCGGGTTGGGGGAGGAGTCCAGCAGCGCACCGGCGTTGGAGGTGGTCGGGATGTCGCCGTTGGCGGTGAGCGCCTTGGCGTAGTCCGCCGACGCCATGGCCTTCAGGAACGCGATGGCCTCGGTCTTGTGCTTGGTCCGGGCGTTGATCGACCAGTAGTTGGTGGGGTTGCCCACCACGTCGGCCGCGCTGCCGGTCCCGCCGGCCACGGTCGGGAAGGCGGTCCAGCCCAGGTCCTTCTTGGCGAAGTCGGGGGCCTTGCCCAGCTGGGTCGAGTACTCCCACGAGCCCATCAGGTGCATGGCGGCCTTGCCCTTGTTGAGCAGGGTGGGGGCTCCGCCGTTGCCGTAGTCGACCGAGTTGAAGTTGTTGCCGAACGCACCCTCGTCGACCAGCTGCTTGACGGTCTGGGCCGTCTTCAGCACCGCCGGGTCGCCCCAGGCGGAGGAGTCGCCGTTCTGGATCTTCTTGAAGACCTCGGGGCCGCCGATGCGGTCCAGCAGGTACTCCAGCCACATCAGCTCGGGCCACTTGTCGGCGGCGCCGAGTGCGAACGGGGTCACACCGTGGGCCTTGAAGGTGGTGATGTCCTGCTGCAGGTCGTCCCAGGTCTTGGGGGCCTGCAGGTTGTACTTGGCGAACAGCGCCTTGTTGTAGAAGAGCATCACGGGCTGCATGCCGCGCATCGGCACGCCGTAGATCTTCCCGTCGAGGCTGCCGGCGGTCATGATCGAGGGGAGGAACCCGTCCTTGAGCGTGGCGTCGCTCTGGATGGTCGAGGTCAGGTCGACGAGCTGGTTGGCGTCGACGTACGGCTTGATGGAGCCGCCACCCCAGTTGAAGAACACATCGGGGGCGTTCGGCGAGCCCATCGCGGCGCGGAGCTTGTTGACATAGTCCGTGCCGGGAATCTTGACAAGCTTGACCTTGACCTTCGAGGTCTTGTTGAACGTGTCGACAGCGGCCTGCTGAACCTTGACCGCGTCGTCACCGTAGACATAGGCCGTGATGGTCCCGCCGCTGCCGCCGCTGCCGCCCGAATTGGAGCCACAACCAGCAAGAACAGCCGCCATTCCCATCGCGGCTGCGACCGCGGTCCATCTACCCGTACGGGTACCCTTGAGCATGCCCGACCCCATGACTTGCACCTCTGTCGAATGTTTCGAGGAGTACAACGAATGTTGCCGGAACCGTACGGGTGAGTTTCGGGCGAGTCAAGGGGAGGGTCGAAACGAGACCCTCGACGCAGGGGCTCTCCAGTAGGGCGCCCAGGCGGCTACCATCCCTGCCATGAGTCCCGCAGAGGTCCAGTCTCGCCAGGAGGAGCCGTCGTCCGGCGTAACAGCGGAAGGCGGCGCGACGCTGGCCGAGATCGCTCGCGCCGCGGGCGTCTCGGCTCCGACAGTTTCGAAAGTGCTCAACGGGCGCGCCGATGTCGCCCCCGCCACCCGCAGCCGGGTGGAGGAGCTGCTGCGCCGCCACGGCTACCGGCGGCGCCGGGGTGGCATGCAGCAGTCCCAGCTGCTGGACCTGGTCTTCCACGAGCTGGAGAGCGCGTGGGCGATGGAGGTCATCCGCGGTGTGGAGAACGTCGCGCGTGACGAGGGTCTCAGCCTGGTGCTCTCCGAAAGTGCCGGTCGGCTTTCGCCGGGCCAGACCTGGGTGGACGGAGTGCTCGCCCGCCGTCCGGCCGGTGTGATCCTGGTGCTGTCGGACCTGGACGCCGCCCAGCGCGCTCAGCTGACGAGCCGTGACATCCCCTTTGTAGTGATGGACCCGGCGGGCGACCCCGGTGGCGTGGTGCCCTCGATCGGCGCCACCAACTGGCAGGGCGGCCTGGCCGCCACCCGTCACCTGGTGGAGCTGGGCCACAGCCGCATCGGTGTGATAGGGGGTCCCGCCAGCATGATGTGCAGCCGGGCCCGGATCGACGGCTACCGGGCGGCACTGGAGACCGCGGGTCTCACGGTCGACCCCGGGCTCATCAAGCGGGGCAACTTCCACCACGAGTCCGGCTATGCGATCGGACTGGAGCTGCTGCGGCTGCCGGACCGGCCGACCGCCATCTTCACCGGCAACGACCTCCAGGCCCTGGGTGTCTACGAGGCCGCCCGCGAGCTGGGTCTGCGCATCCCCGAGGACCTCAGCGTGGTGGGTTTCGACGATCTGCCGCTGGCCCGCTGGGTCGGCCCGCCGCTGACCACCGTGCGGCAGCCGCTGACCGAGATGGCCGAGGCCGCCGCGCGGCTGGTGCTGGACCTGGGACGGGACCGCCGGCCGGCCGCCACCCGGGTCGAGCTGGCCACCAGCCTGGTGGTCCGCAGCAGCACGGCGCCGCCCTCCCGCTGAGGGCGGTGCGGGCGCGCGGGGGCGCGGGTTCGCGCAGACGTATTGACGGCTCCGGAGACGGAGCCGTAACGTCTCCGAAGCAGATCGGAAAGTTGATCGAAAGTTTCGATCTCCCGGTCAACGTTCTTCTCCTGTCCTGGTATCCGGGCAGGAGTGGCCCGGCCCCCGCATTCGCCCGACGCGCGAAGGGAGGCGAGCGGCCTCCCCGCGCCCGCACCGGACCGATGCCTCTCGGAGCCGTACGGGACGGGTCCCGCGCCCGCCATGTACCGACACCAGCCACCGAAGCAGACCACCCCGGCCGCCAACCCCCTGCTGCCGGGCTTCCACCCGGACCCGGCGGTCTGCCGGGTCGGGGACGACTACTACCTGGCCAACTCGTCCTTCGAGTACTTCCCGGGCCTGCCCCTGCACCACAGCCGTGACCTGGTCCACTGGCGGCCCATCGGTCATGCCGTGGACCGCCCCGAGCAGCTGGCGCTGGACGGTGTCCGCCCCTCCGGAGGGCTGTACGCCCCCGCGCTCGCCCACCACGACGGGCGCTTCCACCTGGTGTGCACCCTGGTGGACGGCAAGGAACGGTCCGGCACCTTCCTGCTCACCGCGGAGGACCCGGCCGGGCGCTGGTCCGACCCGGTCTGGCTGGACGACGCCCCGGGCTTCGACCCCTCGCTCTTCTTCGACGAGGACGGCTCCGCCCATCTGCTGGGCACCCGGCAGATCGACGAGGCCGGCCACACCGAGATCTGGATGCGGGCTCTTGATCTCGACGCCGGCCGGCTCACCGGGCCCGAGCATGTGCTCTTCCGCGGCGCCCTCATCGGCGCGGTCTGGGCCGAGGGGCCGCATCTGTACCGCCACGACGGCTACTACCACCTGGTCGTCGCCGAGGGCGGCACCGAGCAGAACCACGCCGTCACCACGGCACGCAGCAGGCGGCTCACCGGCCCCTACCAGAACAACCCCCGCAACCCGGTGCTCACCCACCGCCACCTGGGCCGCAGCCACCCCGTCAGCGGCGTCGGCCACGCCGACCTGGTGCGGACCCCCGCCGGGGACTGGTACGCCCTCCTGCTGGCCTCCCGCCCCTACGGAGCCGCCCCCGGCGGCCGGGGCTACGCCAACCTCGGCCGGGAGACCTTCCTCGCCCGGGTGGAGTGGGAGGACGGCTGGCCGGTGTTCAACCCCGGCAGCGGCCGCCTGGAGGAGCACACCGAGGTCGCCCTGGCACCGCACCCCTGGCCCCGGCCCGAACCGCTGGACCACTTCGACGCACCCGAGCTGCGCCCCGAGTGGAATCTGCTGCGCACCCCCCGCGACGAGGTGTACTCGCTCACCGAGCGCCCCGGCCGGCTGCGGCTGAGGCTGCTCCCGCAGACCCTCGCCGAACAGGCCACCCCGGCCTTCGTGGGCCGCCGCCAGCAGCACACCGAGTTCACCGCGGAGACCGAGCTGGACTTCGAACCCGTCGCCCTGGCCGAGTCCGCCGGGCTCGCCCTGTTCCAGAACCACGACCACCACATCCGGCTCAGCGTCGACGCCGAGTCCGGCTCCAAGGCGGCCAGGGTCACCGTCCGCAGCGGCGGGGTGGAGACCATGCGCGCCCAGCTGCCGCTGGAACCCGGCCCGGTGCGCCTCGGCGTACGGGCCGACGGGCAGGACTACACCCTGCTCTGCTCCCAGCACCCCGGCCGCTGGGACAAGCTGGCCACCGTCGACGGCCGGATCCTCAGCAGCCAGCTCGCGGGCGGCTTCACCGGCGCCTATGTGGGCCTGTACGCCACCGGCCCGGGGGACAGCCGGTCGCCGGGGGCCGACTTCGACTGGTTTCGCTACACCGAGGGGGAGAGGGCGGACCAGGAATGAGCGACGAGTCCCAGCCGGGCTTCCCCGGCGGCACCGCCGTCTCCCGGCTCCAGGTCTACGACTGGCCCGCCGAGGACGGCCGCCGCGGCGGCTCGCCCCATGTCCACCTGGCCTCCACCGAGGCCTACCTGGTGGTCGAGGGGGAGGGGGAACTGCACACCCTCACCACCCAGGGGCTGCAGATCACCGCGTTACGCCCCGGCACCGTGGCCTGGTTCGCCCCGGGCACCATCCATCGTGCCGTCTCCACCTCGGGCGCGCTGCGCGCCGCGGTGGTGATGCAGAACTGCGGCCTGGCCGAGGCCGGTGACGCGGTCCTCACCTTCCCCGAGGAGATCCTCCAGGACCCGGGTGCCTACGCCGCGGCCGCCGCGCCCCCCGTGGGGGCCGGAGCCGCCCGGCACCGCCGGGACCTGGCCGTACGGGGATTCCGCCGGCTGGTCCACCAGGTCGCAGCCGGGGACACCGAAGCACTCAGCAACTTCTACCGCCGGGCGGTGGCGCTCTGCGCCGACCGGCTGGAGGAGTGGCAGAACACCTGGCGGCACGGCCCCAAGGCCGCCGCCCTGCAGACCGGCGACCATCTCGCCGAACTTCGCGACGGCCGGATCGGCCATCTGCTGGAGGCGACCGTCCAGGTTCGCCAGGCTCCGCCGGACGCGGAGCGCCACTACGGCATGTGCGGACTCCTGGACAGCTACGACCTCAGTCCCACCACCCCCTGAACCGCCGGCGGTGCGGGCCCGACCCGCTTCCAAAGCCGCACCGCCGGCTTCCAGCCCTCCCTTGTGTCATGCCCGTGTCGAGCAGGCCCACGGGCACCTCTGGCCCCGCCGGACCTCACCGGCGGCTGCACCACCGTTTCGTGTTTCGCCACCCCGGAACCAGGGCCCCGCCGAACCGGCGGCGCCCGCAACGGAAGGGAACCACCCACCATGCGCCACCTGCTCAGCCGTGACACCGCCGGATGGAGGCGAAGTGCCGCCGTCCTGGCGGCCGGCGCCGCCGCCGCGCTCGCCGTGTCCGGAGTCACCTCCACAGCCGCCCAGGCGGCCGGCACCCCGCTGCGCGACCTGGCCGCGGCCAAGGGCATCTACATGGGCGTCGCCCTCGCCAACGGGACGCTCGGCAGCGACTCCACCTACCGGAGCATCGCCGCCACCCAGTTCAACGCGGTGACCCCCGAGAACGAGATGAAGTGGGACACCATCGAGCCCTCCAAGGGCTCGTTCAACTACTCCAGCGGCGACTCCATCGTCTCCTTCGCCCAGACCAACAGTGACAAGATCCGCGGTCACAACCTGGTCTGGCACCAGCAGCTGCCGGGCTGGGTGACCAGCCTGCCCACCAACCAGGTGCAGGCGGCCATGGAGAACCACATCACCAACGAGGTCACCCACTACAAGGGCAAGATCTACGCCTGGGACGTCGTCAACGAGCCGTTCGACGACAGCGGCAACTACCGGACGGACGTCTTCTACAACGCCATGGGCGGCGGCGTCGCCTACATCGCCGACGCGCTGAAGACCGCGCATGCGGCCGACCCCGCGGCCAAGCTGTACGTCAACGACTACAACATCGAGGGCACCGGCTCCAAGAGCGATGCCATGTACAACCTGGTGAAGTCGCTGAAGGCGCAGGGTGCACCGATCGACGGCGTGGGCTTCGAGAGCCACTTCATCGTCGGACAGGTGCCGTCGTCGCTGAAGTCCAACATGCAGCGCTTCGCCGACCTCGGCGTGGACGTGGCCATCACCGAGCTCGACGTGCGGATGCCCACCCCGGCGACCAGCGCCAACCTCAGCCAGCAGGCCACCGACTACGCCAACGTGGTCAACACCTGCCTGGCGGTCGCCCGCTGCGTCGGCGTCACCGCCTGGGACCTGGACGACGGCCACTCGTGGGTGCCCGGCACCTTCTCCGGCCAGGGCGCGGCCACCCTGTACGACTCCAGCTACAACCCCAAGCCGGCCTACACCTCGGTGCAGAACGCGCTCGGCGCCGGCAGCTCCACCTCGGGCGGCACCACGTCCGGGACCACGTCCGGGACCACCGCGGGTACCACGTCCGGGACCACCGCGGGTACCACGTCCGGGACGACCACGGGCACCACGTCCGGCACGACCACGGGTACCACGTCCGGGACCACGTCCGGGACGACCACGGGTACCACGTCCGGGACGACCACGGGCACCACGTCCGGCACCACCGGCGGCACCCCCACCGGCTGCTCCGCGGTCTACTCCGTGACCAGCTCCTGGAACGTGGGCTTCACCGCCAACGTCACCATCAGCTGCGCGGCCGGATCGTCGCTGAACGGCTGGAAGGCCAACTGGAACTTCGGCGCCGGCCAGACCTTCGCCTCGCCCGCCTGGAACGCCAACTGCACCCAGAGCGGCGCCGCCGTCAGCTGCAGCAACCTGTCCTACAACGCCTCGGTGCCGTCCGGCGGCTCCGTGTCGTTCGGCTTCAACGGCAACTGGAGCGGCTCCAACCCGATCCCGACGGTCACCCTGAGCTGATCAAGCTGATCGACCTGAGCTGATCACTCCGAGCTGATCACCGGATCCCGCCCCGGCGCCGGTGACCACGGGCCCGGACGGCACCCGCCGTCCGGGCCTGTCGCCCGTCCGGCCGCCGTACGCACGGCAGCGGGGGGAGCGCGGCCAGGCCGCGCTCCCCCCGCTGTGTCACAGGGCGGTCAGTGCCCGGCTGCGGCCCGGTCGGCGGCCTGCGCCCGCAGGGCCCGCTCCACGCCCGCCCGCGACTCCACGACCATCCGGCGCAGCGCCGGGGCCGGGTCGGCCGACTCCAGCCAGGCGTCGGTGGCGTCCAGGGTGGCCTGCTCCACCTGCAGCGTCGGGTAGAGCCCGACGACGATCTGCTGGGCGATCTCGTGCGAGCGGGTCTGGAAGATCCCCTTGACCGCGGCGAAGTACTTCGCCGTGTACGGCGCCAGCAGCTCCCGCTGATCGGTCTGCACAAAACCGGCGATCACCGCCTCCTGCACCGCGTTGGGCAGGGTGTCCGACTCCACCACCGAGGCCCAGGCCTCGGCCTTCGCCCCGGCCGTGGGCCGGGAGGCGCGGCAGGTCGCGGCATAGCGCTCACCGGCGGCGGTCCGGTCGCGCTCCAGCTCCGCCTCCACCGCCTTGTCGTCGGCGGCACCCGTCGCCACCAGCCGCTGCAGCAGCGCCCAGCGCAGCTCGGTGTCCACGGCCAGGCCGGCCACCGACTGCGAGCCGTCCAGCAGGCCGGACAGCAGGCCCAGGTGTTCCTCGGAGCGGGCCACCGCGGCCAGCGCCCGCGCCCAGGCGAGCTGGTGGTCGCCACCGGGCTCCGCCGCCCGCAGCTGCTCCTCGCAGGCCGCGGCCCAGCGGGCCAGGCCCTCCTCGCGCCACTCGGGGTCGGCGTAGAGGTCCAGCGCCAGCTTCAGCTGCCGCTGCACGGTCTGCACCACGCCGATGTCGGACTCCCGGCCGAGGCCGGAGAGGACCAGCGAGAGGTAGTCGCGGGTGGCCATCTCACCGTCGCGGGTCATGTCCCAGGCGGAGGCCCAGCACAGCGCGCGCGGCAGCGAGTCGGTGAAGTCGCCCAGGTGCGCCGTGACCACGGCCAGCGACTCCGCGTCCAGCCGCACCTTGGCGTAGCTGAGGTCGTCGTCGTTGAGCAGCACCACCGCGGGGCGGGCCCGCCCGGCCAGCTGGGGGACCTCGGTGCGGGCGCCGTCCACGTCCAGCTCGATCCGGTCGGTGCGGACCAGCCGGCCGTCCTGCAGGTCGTAGGCGCCGATGGCGATGCGGTGCGGACGCAGCACGGCCTCGCCCTTGGCGCCGGCCGGCAGCGGCGGGGCCTCCTGCAGCACCGTGAAGGAGGCGATGGTGCCGTCCTCGGCGAGGGAGATCTCGGGGCGCAGGATGTTGATGCCGGCCGTCTCCAGCCAGGCCTTGGACCAGGCCTTGAGGTCGCGGCCGGAGGTCTCCTCCAGGGCGCCCAGCAGGTCCACCAGTCGGGTGTTGCCCCAGGCGTGGCGCTTGAAGTACGCCTGCACGCCGCGGAAGAACTCGTCCTTGCCGACGTAGGCCACCAGCTGCTTGAGCACCGAGGCGCCCTTGGCGTAGGTGATGCCGTCGAAGTTGACCTGGACGTCCTCCAGGTCGTTGATCTCCGCCATGATCGGGTGGGTGGACGGCAGCTGGTCCTGCCGGTACGCCCAGGTCTTCATGGAGTTGGCGAAGGTGGTCCAGGCCTGCGGCCAGCGGCTGCCCGGGGCCTCGGCCTGGCAGATGATGGAGGTGAAGGTGGCGAAGGACTCATTGAGCCACAGGTCGTTCCACCACTCCATGGTGACCAGGTCGCCGAACCACATGTGCGCCAGCTCGTGCAGGATCGTCTCCGCCCGCGCCTCGTAGGCCGCGTCGGTCACCTTGGACCGGAAGACGTACTGGTCGCGGATGGTGACGGCGCCCGCGTTCTCCATCGCCCCGGCGTTGAACTCCGGGACGAAGAGCTGGTCGTACTTGGCGAACGGATACGGGTGGTCGAACTTCTCCTGGAAGTAGTCGAAGCCCTGCCGGGTGACCTCGAAGATCTGCTCCGCGTCCAGGAACTCCCGCAGCGACGGGCGGCAGTAGACACCCAGCGGCACTGTCTGGTCACCGGACCGGTAGGTGTCGAAGACCCCGACATAGGGCCCGGCGATCAGCGCGGTGATGTACGAGGAGACCCGCGGGGTGGGCTCGAACGCCCACACCTGGGTGCCCGGGACGGTGCCCTCGGTGGGCTCCGGCGTCGGGGAGTTGGAGACGACCGCCCAGCCGGCCGGGGCGATGACGGTGAAGCGGAACTCCGCCTTCAGGTCGGGCTGCTCGAAGGAGGCGAAGACCCGGCGGGCGTCCGGCACCTCGAACTGGGTGTAGAGGTAGGTCTCGCCGTCCACCGGGTCCACGAAGCGGTGCAGGCCCTCACCGGTGTTGGTGTACGCGCAGTCCGCCACCACCCGCAGCTCGTTCTCCGCGGCCAGCGAGGGCAGCGCGATCCGGTTGTCGGCGAACACCTCGGCCGGGTCGAGCGCGGTGCCGTTGAGCACCACCTCGTGGACGGCCGGTGCCACCAGGTCGATGAAGCTCGCCGCCCCCGGCTCACGGGAGGTGAAGCGCACCACGGTGGTCGACCGGTACGTCCCTCCCCCCTCCGCGTCCGCCTTCGGCGAGGAGGGGCCCACCCGGGCCGCGCCCAGGTCGAGCTCGATGTCGTAGGCGTCCACGTGGAGGAGCTGGGCCCGGGTGCGGGCCTCCTCACGGGTCAGGTTGGTGCCAGGCACGTCGCATGACTCCTTCGTCGTCGTTCCCGGGGCATCCTGTCACGCCCCGTGCCCTGTCGCCGTGCCATATCCCCCGGGCGGCTGCGCTCCCCGCGAACGCCGCGGGGCCGTCACCCCGGCGCTGCCCGGCCGCGCCCCGCGGACCATCCGTCAACTCCCCGCCGGACACGGCGGTTCCGGCAGCTCGGCCAGGGTGGGACAGGAGTCCTGCGCCCCCGCCCGGGTCACGGCCGCAGCCCGGACCCGTACGGCGAACCGCACCGCGGCCGCCAGACCGTCACCGGATCCCAGCCCGCCAGGCCAGCGCGGCGGTGAAGGCGTCCCCGGCGCCGGTGGTGTCCACCACCGGCACCCGCACCCCCGGCACCCGTACGCAGCCCGAGGCGCCACCGTCACCACCTCCGCCTGTGCCGGACCTGCCGGGCGTGCCCGCTACGCCGCCGACTCGCACTCCTGGGCGCGCATGGCGCGGGCCAGGTCGTCGCGGGACTCCAGCACCAGCCGGCGCAGCGCGGGGGCGGCGTCCGGATGCCCGGCCAGCCAGGCGTCGGTGTCGGCCAGCGTCGCGGGGACGGTCAGCAGCCGGGGGAAGAAGCCGCTGACGATCCGCATGGCGGTCTCGATGGTGCGGCTCTCCCACACCTCCTCCAGCAGGGCGAAGTAGCGCTCGGTGTAAGGGGCCGTCAGCTCACGGGTGCCCGCCTGCTGGAAGCCGGAGATCTGCGCCTCGATCAGTGCGTTGGGCAGGTCGTCGGCGTCCATGACCGCGTGCCAGGCCGCCGCCTTGGCCTCCGCGGTGGGGCGCGAGGCCAGGGCGTGCAGCCGGAGCCGGCGGCCGCTGGCGGTGTCGTCGCGCCGCAGCTCGGCCGCGAGGTCCGCCTCGTCGGCCTCGCCCGCGGCGGCCAGCGACTGCCACAGCGCCCAGCGCAGCTCCTGGTCGACCTCCAGTCCGTCGACCTGCTCGGTGCCGTCCAGCAGACCGCGCACCAGGCGCAGCTGCTCCGGTGCGACGGCGGTCCGGGCCAGGAAACGGGCCCAGGCCAGCTGGTGGTCGCTGCCGGCCGGGGCGGCGCGCAGCTCGCGCAGGGCGCCCTCGGCGAGCTGCCGCCCGGCCTCCTCGCGGTGGGCCGGTGCGGTGTAGTGGTCCAGGGCCGACCCGGCCTGCTGGTGCAGCGACTGCAGGACGCCGATGTCGGACTCCTGGCCGGCGAAGCGCAGCACCAGGCGCAGGTAGTCACGGGCGGGCAGGACGCCGTCCCGGGTCATGTTCCACAGGGCGGACCAGGCCAGGGCGCGGGCCAGCGGCTCGGTGATGTCGCCCAGCCCGTCCCGCAGAGTGGCGAGCGAGTCCGCGTCGAAGCGGACCTTGCAGTACGTCAGGTCGTCGTCGTTGAGCAGCACCAGGTCGGGCCGCGGCTGCCCGGCCAGCTCGTCGACCACGGTCCGCTCGCCGGTCACGTCCAGCTCGGCGCGGGCGGTACGGACCAGCGCCCCGGCGCCGTCGCGGCCGTAGAGGCCGACGGCGATCCGGTGCGGGCGCAGCTCGGGGTGGTCGGCGTCGGCCTGCTGGAGCACCGCGAGTTCGGCGATGCGCCCCTGGCCGTCCAGGGTGAGCTGCGGGGTGAGGGTGTTGACGCCCGCGGTCTGCAGCCAGGCCCTGGACCACTCCGCCATGGCCTCGGAGCCGCGTCCGGAGGTCTCGGCGAGCACCTCCAGCAGGTCGCCCAGCACGGTGTTGCCCCAGGCGTGGCGCCGGAAGTAGCGGCGGGAGCCCTCGAAGAAGGCCTCCCGTCCGGCGTAGGCCACCAGCTGCTTGAGCACCGCCGCGCCCTTGGCGTAGGTGATGCCGTCGAAGTTGAGCTTGGCGTCCTCGAGGTCGCGGATGTCCGCGGTGATCGGGTGGGTGGTGGGCAGCTGGTCCTGGCGGTAGGCCCACGCCTTGCGCCGGTTGGCGAAGGTGGTCCAGCCGGCCCGGTGGCGGGTGGCCTCGTCCAGGGCGAAGGTGCCCATGAAGTCGGCGAAGGACTCCTTGAGCCACAGGTCGTCCCACCACTGCATGGTGACCAGGTCGCCGAACCACATGTGGGCCATCTCGTGCAGGATCACGGTGGCCCGGCTCTCGTAGGCCGCCTCGGTCACCCGGGACCGGAAGACGTACTCCTCGCGGAAGGTGACGCACCCGGGGTTCTCCATGGCGCCGATGTTGTACTCCGGCACGAAGGCCTGGTCGTACTTGCCGAAGGGGTACGGGTAGTCGAACTCGTCGTGGAAGAAGTCCAGACCCTGCTTGGTGACGGTGAAGATCTCGTCGGCGTCGAAGTGCCCGGCCAGCGAGCGGCGGCAGAGCGCGCCCAGCGGGATCTCCAGGACCGAGCCGTCGGCGAGCTCGCGGCGGTAGTGGTCGCGCGCCATGTGGTACGGGCCGGCGACCACGGCGGTGATGTAGGTGGAGATGGGCTGCGTGGCGGGGAAGCGCCAGGTGCGCAGGCCCTCCCCGGCGTCCTCGGGGCTGCCCTCGGCCGCCGTGTTGGAGAGGACCTCCCAGTGGGCGGGCGCGGTGACCGTGAAGGTGAAGGGTGCCTTGAGGTCCGGCTGCTCGAAGGTGGCGAACACCCGGCGGGCGTCGGCGGGCTCGTACTGGGTGTAGAGGTAGGTCTCGCCGTCCACCGGGTCGGTGAAGCGGTGCAGCCCCTCGCCGCTGCGGCTGTAGGCGCACTCGGCGTCCACCACCAGCTCGTTCTGCTCCGCGAGGCCCTCGACGGACACCCGGGCGCCGTCGAAGACCTTGGCGGGGTCCAGGGCGCGGCCGTTCAGCACCACCTCGTGCACGGCCGGGGCCAGCAGGTCGAGGAAGGTGGCGGCACCCGGCTCGCTGCAGCGGAACCGGACCGTCGTCCGGGAGCGGAACGTGCCTGCCTGCCCGGCGCCGCCGACCGGCTCCTGGGCGGAGCGCAGGTCGAGATGGACGTCGTACGCGTCCACCGTCAGGATGCGGGCCCTTTCGCGGGCCTCGTCGCGGGTCAGGTTGCGTCCCGGCACTGCGTTACTCCTTTGTCCGGCTTGTGGCGGTATGGCTGGGGCGGCGGGTGAGCCCTCCGCATCCTTTCACGCGACTTCGCCCCCGGGCCGCCGACCGGGAATGGGCCGCGTCCGTGGCGCGTTGGCCGCACGGAGGACCGTGCAGAAGGATGGGGACCGTGACCGCAGAAGAGACCAAGACCGCTGATTTCTGGTTCGACCCGCTGTGCCCCTGGGCGTGGATGACATCCCGCTGGATGCTGGAGGTCGAGCAGATCCGCCCGGTGCGCACGCGCTGGCATGTGATGAGCCTGGCCGTGCTCAACCAGGGCCGCGAGGACCTGCCGGAGCAGTACCGTGAGTTCCTGGAGCAGGCCTGGGGCCCGGTGCGCGTCTGCATCGCGGCCGCCGCCCGGCATGGCGACGACGTGCTCGGCCCGCTCTACACCGCGCTGGGCACCCGCTTCCACAACCAGGGCCTGCCCCGTGACCGCGCCACCATCGAGGACGCGCTGGAGGAGGCCGGCCTGCCCCGCGAGCTGGCCGACGCCGCCGACACCGACGAGTACGACGACGCCCTGCGCGCCTCCCACAAGGAGGGCATCACCCTGGTGGGCGAGGACGTCGGCACCCCGGTGATCGCGGTGCCCGGGCCCGACGGCGAGCAGGTCGCCTTCTTCGGCCCGGTGGTCACCCCCATCCCGCGCGGTGACGCCGCCGGGCGGCTGTGGGACGGCACCCTGCTGGTCGCCGGCACCCCCGGCTTCTACGAGATCAAGCGCACCCGCACCCAGGGCCCGGTCTTCGACTGAGCCCCGCCGTGCGTCCGCGGCCCCGTACCCCCGTCTTCCGCGGGGGTGCGGGGCCGTCCGCTGTGCAAGGGTCGGACGGCGCCGCCCCGATCTCCGACGCCCGTCTGATGACCTGCGCGGACGCCCCATGACAGGGTTCTGCCATCACAACCGCACCACACCGCACCACCGTGCACCGCACCGCGCTGACCGCGCCGACAAGGGGTATGCAGTGACCATCAACGCCAGCGGCCGTCCCGCCGGGCACCCGTCGGGGATGCGCGGCCCCGTGCCGTCCGGCGCGCTGCCGGCCGGAGCCGCGCCGGCCGGGGTGCTGACGGCCGAGACGGTGCTGGGTCCGGCCCCGGCGTCCCCCGCCACCGCGACCGCCGTCGACTCCACCGCGGGCGGCGGCCGCAGCGTGGCGCTCACCTTCGACGACGGGCCCGCCCCCGAGGACACCCGCGCACTCCTGGCGGTGCTGCGCAGGCACCAGGTCAGGGCGGTCTTCTGCCTCTGGGGCGACCATGTGGAGGCCCACCCCGAGGTGGTGCGGGAGATCGTCCGCGACGGCCATGAGCTGGCCGGCCACTCGATGCACCACGACGACATGTCCGACTGGGAGCCGGAGCGGATCCGCGCCGACCTCCGGCAGACCAACGCCGTCATCGCCCAGGTCGTCCCCGGTGTGCCGGTCCCCTGGTTCCGCGCCCCGTACGGCAACTGGGGCCGGACCCCGGAGGTCGCCGCCGCGCTGGGGATGCAGCCGCTGGGCTGGCGGCTGGCCGTGGGCGACTGGGAGCCTCCGGGCACCGACGAGCTGGTCCGCAGGGTGATGGAGGGCGTCACCCCCGGGGCCGTGGTGCTGCTGCACGACGGGGGCGGGGACCGCAGCCAGACCGTGGCGGCGGTCGACCGGATCATCCCCGAACTCCGCGCCGACGGCTGGCACTTCGACCAGCCCGCCCGTCGCGCCTGAGCAGCCGCCCCACCCCCGTAGGAGCCGCAGTGAGAGCCGCAGCGACAGCAGCCGTGAGCGCCCGCAGGGCCGTGCGCCCCCGTCCTGCCCCGGCGTAGCCGCGGCCCTCCCCACCGAGACGGCAGCCCTCCGGCTGCGCCTCTGCCACTGACCCGGACAGGAGGACGGACATGGGCCACCCCTTCGACTTCGACCCCGAGCTCGCGGCCGCCCTCGCGCTGGCGCCGGACGTCGACCTCTCCGACCTGGCCGCGGCCCGCGCCGCGCAGGCCGCCGAGCTGGCCGGAACCACCGAGCGGACCGACCGCACCGGGGTGGATGTGGAGGACCTCCTGGTGCCGGGGCCGGACGGCGCGCCGGACGTCCTTCTGCGGACCTACCGCCCGCAGGGCGTCCCGGGACCGCTGCCCGTGCTCTACGCCATCCACGGCGGCGGGTTCGTCCTCGGCACCCCCGAGGTCGACCACGAGTCCAACCTGCGGTTCTGCCGCGAGCTCGGCGCCCTGGTGGTCTCCGTCGACTACCGGCTGGCCCCCGAGCACCCCTACCCGGCCGCGCTGGAGGACTGCTACGCCGGGCTGTGCGCACTGACCGCCAGGGCCGCGGAGCTGGACATCCGGCCGGACCGGATCGCCCTGTGGGGCGACAGCGCGGGAGCCTGCCTGGCCACCGCGCTCACCATGCTCAGCCGCGACCGCGGCGGCCCCGCCGTCTGCTTCCAGCACCTCCACAGCCCGGCGATCGACGACCGGCTGGCCACCCCGAGCGCACTGCGCTACACCGACACCCCCGTGTGGAACCGGCGCAGCGCCCTCATCAGCTGGGAGGCCTATCTGGGGCCCGGCGTCCCCGGCTCCGACGGCGTCCCGCTGTACGCGGCCCCCGCGCGGGCGACCGCCGCCGACCTGGCCGGACTGCCGCCGGCCTATGTCGCGGTGATGCACTCCGACCCGCTGCGCGACGAGGCCGTCGACTACGCCAGGACGCTGCTGGCGGCGGGGGTCACCGCCGAACTGCACCTCTTCCCGGGCACCTTCCACGGCGCGGCGATGGTCCCGTACGCCGCCGTGGTGCAGCGTGCCACCGCCGAGGCGCTCGGTGTGCTGCACAGGGCGCTGGCCCGGTGAACGGTCAGTCGGCGGACAACCGCCGTGCGTACAGGGCCAGTTGGGCGCGGAAACGGTCCTGTGGATCGCGCAGCCGCCACCCCATGGCGTCCTCCACGTGCGCCAGCCGCGCCGCCACCGAGCTGTGGTGCAGATGGAGCCCGGCGGCGGCCTGGCGCAGCGACCCGGTACGGCAGAACGCCGCCAGCGCCGCGATGTTCAGCTCCCCCGCCTCCCGCCCCGCCAGCTCCTGCAGTGCCCGCACCTCGGGCTGGGCGCGCAGCCGCTCCACCGGGATGTCGGCCAGCAGCGCCACCGGTCCCAGCTCGTCGTGGTCCACCACCGCCTCCACCGGGTCGCCGGCCACCGCGAACCGCAGCGCCGACCGCGCCTGCGTCCAGGAGGCACCGGCCTCCAGCGGCGCCACCGCGGCGCCGACGCCGACCCGCACCCCCCGCACCGAGTCCCGCGGGCCCCCGCAGACCGCGTCGCTCCCGCCGACCACCGACAGCAGCTCCGCCGCCGGCGAGGCCGTACCCTCGCGACGCTGAATCAGCGCCACCCCGAGCGGCCCCAGTCCCGCCACCCGGACCGTCCCCTGCAGCGCACTGCGCCCCAGGACGGCGACGGCCTGAACCCCCGGATCGCCCTCGCCGCCGGCCGCGGCCGCGACCCGCAGCGGCACATCCGGAGCCATGCCCAGCAGCCGCAGTGCACGGGCCCGGTCCTCGACCGCCTCCCGCTCCGAGAGCACCAGCTCCACCAGGGCCGGATCGGCCACATGGGGAGCGCCGGCCCGCCGCGGCGCGCCGTCCAGCACCCGGGCGGCGATGGCCATCCACTCCAGCACCAGCTCGTCCAGCGGCCCCGGACCGCCCTGGCGCTCCAGCCAGACCCGGCCCGCCGGACCCAGCGCCACCGCCCCGGACATCTCGCCGGGAGCGCCCGGAAGCGCCATGCCGTCCGGGCCGAACCGCATCGTGCGGCCGTCCGCCAGTTCCAGCCCCGCAGGGCACTCGGCGAGGCCCGCGGTGGACCGCACCAGTGCCGTCGCATCGACGGCGACACCCAGCAGCGCCTCGAAATGGGCGATCACCCGTACCGCGGTGGCGGCGTCCGGGTCGAGCGCCGACAGGCGCAGCAGCAACCCCTTCACAGTCCGAAGTGTAGAGAGGACCAGAACATGTTCGACAGGAGAAGGAAGGGCCGAGGACTGCTCGCCGCCCTTCTCGCCGGGACGGCGTCGCTGCTGGCGTCGCTCGTGATGGCCGCCCCGCCGGCCGCGGCGGCCTCGCTGACCGAGGTCACCAACTTCGGAACCAACCCCACCAACCTGCGGATGTACGTCTACGTCCCCACCAGCGCCCCGGCCAAGCCGGCCATCCTGGTGGCGGCCCACCAGTGCACGGGCTCCGGGCCGGGCTTCTACTCGGGGACCGAGTTCGCCTCGCTCGCCGACCGCTACGGCTTCATCGTGGTCTACCCGTCGGCGACCCGCAGCGGCAGCTGCTGGGACGTCTCCTCCCCGCAGGCGCTCAAGCGGGGCGGCGGCAGCGACCCGGTGGGCATCATGTCGATGGTCACCTACGCCGAGCAGCACTACGGCGGCGACGCCTCCCGGGTGTACGTCACCGGTGCCTCGTCCGGCGCGATGATGACCAACGTCCTGCTGGGCGACTACCCGGACGTCTTCAAGGCCGGGTCCGCCTACATGGGTGTGCCCTTCGGCTGCTTCGCCACCACCGACGGCTCCAGCTGGAACAGCGCCTGTGCCAACGGCCAGATCAGCAAGACCGGCCAGCAGTGGGGCGACCTGGTGCGGGCCGCCGACCCCGGTTACAGCGGCGCCCGGCCCCGGATGCAGCTCTGGCACGGGACCGCGGACACCACGCTCTACTACCCCAACTTCGGGGAGGAGATCAAGCAGTGGACCAATGTGCTGGGGGTGAGTGAGACCCCGGTCCTCACCGACCACCCGCAGTCCAGCTGGACCCGTACCCGCTACGGTTCGACCGGCACCCAGGCCCCGGTCGAGGGGATCAGCGTGCAGGGTGTCGGCCACTCGCTGCCCATGAGCGGCATGGCGGCCCAGACCATCGCCTTCTTCGGTCTGGACGGCAGCTCCTCCACCACGGGCGGCACGACCACCACCGGTGGCACGACCACCACCGGCGGGACCACGGCGGGTACGACCACGGGCGGCACCACGGCCGGTACCACCACCGGCGGCACCTCCGGCTCCTGTGCGGTGAGCGACACCATCAGCGCCTGGAACAACGGCCTGACGTCCGCCATCACCATCACCAACACCGGTACCGGCACCGTCAACGGCTGGACGCTGGCCTTCACGCTGCCGTCCGGACAGACCGTCACCTCGGGCTGGAACGCCACGTACACCGGCACCAGCGGGGCCGTCACCGCCAAGAACCTCTCCTACAACGGCACCCTGGCCCCGGGCGCCTCCACCTCCATCGGCTTCCAGGCGACCCACACCGGCAACACCGCCAAGCCGACCTCCTTCACCCTCAACGGAGCCGCCTGCAGCGTCAGCTGACCCTGCGGCCCCGCCGATCCACGGGCCCGTTCCCGGCAGGCACCGCCCTGCCGGGAACGGGTTGGTGGTGAAGCGACAACCCGCTGCCCTGCGGTTTTGTCGACACCTGCTTGAGTACGGCGCGACCGCGCCGAGTAGGTTCACAGATGTTCACGCATCTCGGACCCTCACCCCTGCGGAGACCATCGACATGAGCACCGCCACCGCCTCGATCCGCCCCGGCGCCGTCCTCGCGGACCTGCTGCCCGCCACCGCCGGGGCCCGCGCCCTGGCCCGCGACCTCGCCCTGGTCGTGGGCGGCGCCGCCCTCACCGGGCTGGCCGCGCAGCTCAGCGTTCCGGTGCACGGCTCGCCGGTGCCGGTGACCGGCCAGACCTTCGCCGCGCTGCTGGTGGGCACCGCTCTCGGCGCCCGCCGCGGCGCAGCCTCGCTCGGCCTCTACCTGCTGGCGGGCGTCGCCGGGCTGCCCTGGTTCTCCGAGGGCGCCTCCGGCGCCGGTCTGGTGACCCTGGGCTATGTGATCGGCATGGTGCTCGCCTCCGGCCTGGTGGGGGCGCTGGCCCGGCGCGGCGCCGACCGCGGGCCGCTGCGCACCGCCGGTGCCATGCTGCTGGGCAACCTGGCCATCTACGCGGTCGGCGTGCCGTACCTGGCCGCCTCCGCGCACCTCTCGCTGGGCCGCGCCGCGGACCTGGGCCTCTACCCGTATCTGCTGGGCGACGGCCTGAAGATCGCGGTCGCCATGGCGGCCCTGCCGCTCGCCTGGCGGCTGGTCGGCCGCCGCGGCTGACCACGGCGCCGTACGGACCGGAGGCCGGCCGACCACCGAGGGGGTGGTCGGCCGGCCTCCGGCGTTCCGTCGGATCAGGGCCGTCGGAACAGGGCCGTCAGATCACGGCCTCGGCCGTCCCCGCGGCGGCCGCCGACCGGCGCCTGCGGTCCACCACCACCGACGCGGCCAGCACCACCAGGGCTGCGGCAAGCGACAGCAGCATCTGGGTGCGGCCGTCGTGGTCGGTGAACATATAGGCCACCACAAAGCTGATCAGCCCGATGGTCGCCCAGGTCAGGTACGGGTACAGCCACATCCGCACGGTGAGCCGCGACGGGTCCTCCCGCTCGTGGATCCGGCGCATGCGCAGCTGGGAGAAGCAGATCACCAGCCAGACGAAGAGCGCCACCGCGCCCGAGGAGTTCAGCAGGAACTGGAAGACGGTGTCCGGCGAGGTGTAGTTGAAGAACACCGCGACGAAGCCGAAGACCACCGAGGAGAGGATCGCCACCCGCGGCACCCCGCGACGGCTCACGGTGGCGAAGGCCCTCGGCGCGTCACCGCGTCGGCCCAGGGAGAAGGCCATCCGGGAGGCGGTGTAGAGGCCGGAGTTGAGGCAGGACAGCACCGCGGTGAGCACGATCACATCCATCACCTGGGAGGCACCGGGGATGCCCACGTGCTTGAGCACCGCCACATAGGGGCTCTCCGCCACCGAGGAGGAGTTCCACGGCAGCAGGGTGACCACGATCGCGATGGAGCCCAGGTAGAAGACCCCGATCCGCCAGATCACACTGTTGGTGGCCTTGCTCACGGCCCTCCGCGGGTCGGCCGACTCGCCGGCCGCCAGGGTGACGATCTCACTGCCCATGAAGGCGAAGACCACGGTGAGCATTCCGGTGAAGACCGCGCCCACACCGTGCGGCAGGAAGCCGCCCCGGCCGGTCAGGTTGTCCGCCCCCACCGCATGGGTGCCCGGCAGTACGCCGAAGATCGCCAGCGCGCCCACCACGATGAAGGCGACGATGGCCACCACCTTGATGCCGGCGAACCAGAACTCGAACTCGCCGTAGGAGGAGACCGAGAAGAGGTTGGTCGCGGTCAGCACCGCCATCACGACCAGCGCGAAGGCCCACTGCGGGACCGCCGGTATCCAGTGGTTGAGGATGGTCGCGCCGGCGGTGGCCTCCACGCCCAGCACCACGACCCAGAAGAACCAGTAGAGCCAGCCGATGCTGAATCCCGCCCAGCGGCCGAGCGCCCGGTCCGCGTAGGCGGAGAAGGAGCCGCTCTGCGGGTCCGCCGCGGCCATCTCGCCCAGCATCCGCATCACCAGCACCACCACCAGGCCGGCCAGCGCATACGAGAGAAGGATGCCCGGCCCGGTCGCGGCGACCCCCGCGCCGGAGCCCACGAAGAGGCCGGCGCCGATCACGCCGCCGATGGCGATCATCGACAGATGACGGTTCTTGAGCCCGGCGTGGAGTCCGCCGCCGGCTGCGGGGGCGTCGGATGTCTCCGCCGGGCTGACCCGGCTCCCCGGAGTGGTTTCCGTAGTCATTCAGATGACCTTGCCTTTCCTGCGTGGTGTTCACCCCGGGCGGAGACCCGCACAAGGCCAAGGACAGGACCACGCAATCCGGGGCAATCTAACCCTTTCGTTCGATTTTCGGAACCCCCTTGGCGAAATCCGGCGAACTGCCGCTCCTCCGCTCGGCGGACCCTGGACAGCCGCTGCCCACTGCGACGTGCCACACTCCTGGGTATGCGCGTGTACCTGGGATCCGACCACGCCGGATACGACCTCAAGCAGCACCTCGTCCAGTGGCTGAAGGACGCCGGCCATGAGCCCGTGGACTGCGGGCCGCACCTCTACGACGCCGAGGACGACTACCCGCCCTTCTGCCTGCGGGCCGCCGAGCGCACCGCCGCCGACCCCGAGGCGCTGGGCGTCGTGATCGGCGGCTCCGGCAACGGCGAGGCCATCGCCGCCAACAAGGTCAAGGGCGTACGCGCGGCCCTGGCCTGGAGCGAGGAGACCGCGACCCTCGGCCGCGAGCACAACAACGCCAACGTGCTCAGCGTCGGCGCCCGGATGCACACCGAGGAGCAGGCCACCCGCTTCGTCGAGGTCTTCCTCGCCACCCCCTACTCCGGCGCCGAGCGGCACTCCCGCCGGATCGCGATGCTCGACGAGTACGAGACCACCGGAGCGCTGCCGCCGATCCCGGCGCACCACCCGCAGGACTCCTGACCGCGACCGGGACCGAGCACCGTGCCCGAGGGCCACACCATCCACCGGCTGGCCGCCGAACACCGCAGGGCGTTCGGCGGCCGCGCCGTTCGCGCCTCCAGTCCGCAGGGCCGGTTCGCCGCGGGCGCCGCACTGCTGGACGGCCAGGTGCTGCAGCAGACCGACGCCCACGGCAAGCACCTCTTCCTGGGGTTCGGGGAGCACGGCTGGATCCATGTCCACCTGGGCCTCTACGGCACGGTCACCTTCGGCGAGGGACCGGCGCCGGAGCCGGTCGGAGCGGTCCGGCTGCGTCTGGAGGGCGACGGCGGCCACGCCGATCTGCGCGGCCCGGCGGCCTGCGAGCTGATCACCGCCGCCGAGAAGGACGCCCTGCACGCCCGGCTGGGACCCGACCCGCTGCGCCCCGGCGAGGACCCGCAGCCCGCCTGGCGGCGGATCTCCCGCAGCCGCACCTCCATAGCCGCCCTGCTCATGGACCAGAAGGTGCTCGCCGGGGTCGGCAACGTCTACCGCGCCGAGGTCCTCTTCCGCCTGGGGATCAGCCCGCACCGGGCCGGGCGCGACCTCACCCGGGCCGAGTGGGACGCCCTCTGGTCCGACCTGGTGGGGCTGATGCACCTGGGCGTCGCGGCCGGCCGGATCGACACCGTCCGTGACGAGCACACCCCGGAGGCGATGGGCCGCCCGCCGCGGGTGGACGACCACGGCGGCGAGGTCTACGTCTACCGCCGGACCGGGATGCCCTGTCTGGTCTGCGGAGAGCCGGTGCGGGCCGAGACGCTCGCCGCCCGCAACCTCTTCTGGTGCGGCGGCTGCCAGCGGCGCTGAGCCCTGCCCGGTCCCCGCCCGCCGCGCCGCCCCCGGACCCTCGGACCGCAGGCTCAGAAGCCGTTCGGCAGCCAGGGCGCCACGTCGCCCCCGAACGCCCGGGCGGCCTCCGCCAGCGCCCCCTCCCGCAGTTCCCGTACCCGCCCGGCGGCGGCCAGCGCCGTCAG
>NZ_LIQR01000131.1 GCF_001418575.1 Peterkaempfera griseoplana | reverse complement strand
GGCCGGGGCGGGGACTGGGTGCCCGCCGAGGTCGCCGCCTGGCCCGGGGGCGGCGAGCCGCAGCAGCCCCGCGTCGAGGTCGAGGGAGGCCCGGTCAGCGAGGCGGTGGCGGACGGCCTCGGGCGGTCCCCCCGGTCGCCCGGCGCCGGGCCGCGGCAGGTCGGCGGGTGGCAGGCCCGCGAGGAGTGAGGGGGGCTCGTCATAACCCTCGCGCTTCAGCCAGCCGCGCAGTCGCTGGTCGGCCAGGGCGGCGGTGTCGGCATGGCTGTGGCCGCTGACGACCACCATGCGATAGCGGGCGGCGGGTGGTTCTGCCTGGTCGGATGCGGTGTTCAGAGTCATTCGCTGGTCCTCCCGTGGTGCGGGGGTGGGGTCCGGCTGTCCTCCGTGGGTGGGGGTCGGATGGCGGTGCGGTGGCGGGAGCGGCGTCCCGTCCGTACCGATGGTGGGAGAACGCCGTCGCCCGGGGCAGGAGTTCCTGGCCCGGGCGACGGTCATCCGTTCGAGTGATCAGCGGCAGCACACGGGTGACCGCACCGGAACCGACAGCGGGCAGCCCGCCGGGACCAGACAGGTCACATGGAGCACCACCGGCGCGGCCCCCAGGTTGTGGCCGATATGGGCGTGCCCCGGTCCCCCTCCTCCACGAAGGCGGCACCGGCCGGGGTGGTCTCCACCGTTCCGTCGTGCAGCACGCGCGTCAGGGTGCCCGACTCGACGATCACCAGCACCTGCCCCGGGTGGTAGTGCCAGCCCGTGGCGCCTCCGGGCGCCATGGTCATCCGCCGCGCCACCACATCGGTACGGCCCCCGGATCTCACCGCAAGCCCGCCCGCGGAGGTGCCTCCGGCGAGTGTGACGGACCGCGTTCCGCCGCCCTGGTGCTGTAACAGCCTGCTGCTCTCCACGCACGCTCCTCCTGCTGCAAGGACTGCTGCCCGAAACGGAGCGGGCATCCGGCACGGCGGTGTGCCGGACGCCCATGCGACACGGCCGACATCGTCGGCGTCCGAGCAGGCTAACCCGCAGCCCGCAGCCCCTCCGGACCGGCTCCGCAGGCGGACTGACCAACCGTCACTTGCGCTCGGAGGGAACTGTGGAGTCGACCTCCACCTCGACATGGCTGCCGCCGACCGCCTCCGCGGCGGCGGTGCCGCCGGTGGCCTCGGCGAGCCAGGCGTGGAAGGCGGCGGTCTCCGGTTCGGGGACCCCGACCTCGATCCGGACCCCGCCCGCGTCGTACCGGACGTCCCGGACGGTGTGGCCCGCGGCGCGCAGATCGTTCTCCAGGCGCCCCGCCCTGGTGTGCCCGGTGGTCACGGCGAGCAGCGCGACCGGGCGCCGCTCGACGGTGCCCACCCGGTCAAGCGCCTCGGAGACGGCGGCCCCGTAGGCCCGGACCAGCCCTCCGGCACCCAGCAGCACCCCGCCGAAGTACCGGGTGACCACGGCCGCGGTGTCGGTGAGCCCGCGACGGCGCAGCACCTCCAGCATCGGCACCCCGGCCGTGCCGGCCGGCTCGCCGTCGTCACTGGAGCGCTCGCGCCGCTGCTCGTCACCGACGACAAGGGCGGTGCAGTTGTGCCGGGCGTCCCAGAACTCCTTGCGCACGGCCGCGATGAAGGCCTGCGCCTCCTCCTCGTCCGCGACCCTGGCCAGTGAGCAGATGAAGCGCGACTTCTTGACCTCGATCTCGTGCCGGCCCGATCCCTTCACGGTGAGACGGCGCTGCTGCTCGGACATGCCACCACCCTATGCGCAGCCGTCCCCGGCCGGATCCGGCGGGATCCGGCGGGCGACCGGCCGGATCCCGCCGGATACCCGGCCGGTGGCAGGTCCAGCACAAAACTTCAGTCAAATCTGCTCATCGATGGTCACCCAGCAGCCCCCACGCGTGATCGTCTCCTCCCTTGACGGCCTCCGGCCGTCGGCAGTACCCGCAGACCCACGCTGGGGAGGAACTGTTGTCAGCACCAACCCGCACCAGGCGGTGGCTCACGATCTGTGCCGCCGTCACCACCTCGATGCTGGTCGGCATACCCGTCGGCCATGCGTCGGACCCCACCGCAGGACAACCCTTCGGGGCCAGGCACCTGTCCCAGGCCGCCGGACACCGCGCCCAGGCGGCCCGGACACCGGGCGCCCTGCCCTCCCTGGCAGCCGCCGCCGACGCCGGTGAGGGCGGCGGCGACGGGGACGGCGGCGAGGCGGACGAGATCGCCGAGGGCGCGGCGCAGTACGCCGAGGCCCGCACCTCCCCCGGGACGATCGCGCCGGGCGCCTACAGCGCCGCCTGGTCCGCGCTCGAGGCCCTGCCGAGGACCGGCGGCCAGTGGGCCCATGTCACCGGCCTGCCGTACGACTCCGACGACCCCCGGTACCGCGACATCGACTCCAACTCCAGCGGCGGCGCCGGGCTCGTCACCGGCCGCACCGCCGCCCTGGCCGCCGACGGCGACGGCGACGTCTTCACCGGCAGTGCCGGCGGCGGCGTCTGGCGCTCCACCCGGGGCGGCGGCCACTGGCAGCCCATCAGCGACCGGCTGCCCACGCAGTCCACCGGCGCACTGGCCCTGGACCCGCAGGGCAGGCTCTGGCTGGGCACCGGCGAGGCCACCACCAACTCCGACGCCTACCAGGGCAGCGGGGTGTACGCACTGTCCGACCCCCGGCACGGCTCATTCGGCACCCGGGACCGGGTGGGCGGCGCCGAGCTGGAGAACACCACCATCCACCAGCTGCGTTTCGCGGGCGACCGGGTGTGGGCGGCCACCAGCAGCGGTGTGTGGAGCCACTCCACCCGCCGGCTGAGCGGCGCGTGGAAGCTGGAGTACGCCCCCAACCCCGACTACCTGCAGGGCGGCCCGAAGGCCGACGACCCCGACGCCCCGTACAAGAACATCGCCGATGACATCGCCGTCGACCCCCGCGACCCCTCCCGGGTGGTGCTCGCGATCGGCTGGCGCAGCGGTGACGACTACAACGGCTTCTACGCCAAGGCCCCCGGCGGCGGCTGGCAGCGGCTGACCGGCGGACTGGGAGAGCTGCCGACGGCGAGCGACGACGTGGGTGCGGTCACCTTCGCCCGGTCCGCCGACGGTTCCCGCTACTACGCGATCGACCAGTCCCCCCGGCAGCTGGCGACCGACCCCGACAGCTCGCTGGCCGGGATCTATGTGTCGCGCAGCGGCTCACCGTTCGGCCCCTGGCAGCGGATCGCCGACTACCCGACGCTGAGCGCGGCGGGCTCGGCCCTCACCAGCGACGGCTTCAAGCCCGGCGTCCAGGCCTGGTACAACCAGTTCCTCCAGGTCGACCCGGCCGACCCGGCGCATGTCTACGCGGGACTCGAGGAGGTCTTCGAGACCCGGGACGGCGGTGCGACCTGGTCGGCCGTCGGCCCGTACTGGAACTTCGACTTCGACTGCTGGTCCATCGACCCCTCCCGGCAGAGCGGCGACTGCCCCGCGACCACCCACCCCGACCAGCATGCGGTGGCGGTGGGCAGCTACCACGGCAGGAGCTACCTCTACGTCGGCAACGACGGCGGCGTCTACCGGCGGCCGCTGCACGGCACGGCGAACGCGGACGGCCACGCCACCGACTGGACGTCGCTCAACGACGGCACCATCGACACCCTGCAGTACTACTCGGTGGGCATCGGCCGCGACCGTGAGCACGGCGGTGTCTCGGTGAACGGCGGGCTCCAGGACAACGGGCAGTCGATGCTGCGCAGCGGCGACCGGGTGATGGGCTCCAACTTCGGCGGCGACGGCGGGGACACCCTCACCGACCCGCAGAACGGTTGCGACATCGCCCAGGAGTACGTCTACCTGGCGGTGCAGGTCACCCAGAACTGCGCGGCCAACGACGGCTCCTGGCTCACCGACCCCAGCCGGGCCACCTCCTGGTCCGTCGCCCCGCCCGACAACCAGGACGGCTCCGCCGGGGCCCGCTTCACCGCCCCGCTGGCCGCCGACGCCAAGGACAGCGCCACCTGGATCGCGGGCGGCCGCCATGTGTGGGTGCAGACCCACGGCTACGCCATCCGCAGCTCCGCCGAGTGGACCAGCGCCTTCGACCTGGGCGAGGGCCATGTGGCCACGGCGGTCGCCGCCTCCGGCGGCCGGGTGTACGCCGCGTGGTGCGGCCCCTGCAACAACCAGGGGTTCGCCCGCGGCATCGCGGTGGGCAACGCCGACGGTACGGGCTGGCACCAGCTGAACCTCCCGGTCGACGGGACGGTGCCCAACCGCTACCTCTCCGGCTTCGCCGTCGACCCCGGGAACGCCGACCACGTCTACCTGGCGGTCAACGGCTTCTCCCGGCACTGGACGGAGGGCCCCGGCGCCGGTGTCGGCCATGTCTTCGAGTCCTGGAACGGCGGATCGAGCTGGAAGGACATCTCCCGCAACCTGCCCGACGTGCCTGCCGACTCCCTGCTGGCGCTGCCCGGCGGCGGCCTGGTGCTGGCCACCGACCTCGGCGTGGTCTACCGGGCGCCGGGCGGCACGGGCTGGAAGGCGGTCGGGCAGCTGCCGGCCGTCGCCGTGCTCCAGGTGAAGGCCGGGCCCGACGGACGGCTCTACGCGGCCACCCACGGGCGCGGGATCTGGTCGATGTCGCTGGCCTCCCTGCACTGATCCGGGGCGGCACTGATCCGGCGGTGCTGATGCGACGGTCCTGAACGGGCGGCGCCGATCCTGGCGGTCCGCCCGGGGTGGTCCGCCCGCGGTCCGCCCTGTTGGACACCGGCCGTGCACAACTGCCGGCCACGGCCCCGCGCCGCCCCACGGCGGCACGGGGCCGTCACCGTTCCCGGCGTCAGACGCCGGGAACGGTCCCACGCCCGGCGAGCGACTCCAGCTCCGCCCGGTCCAGGCCGCACGCCCCGGCGACCTCCGCGCCGTCCAGGGCCCCGCAGTCCAGGCCGCGCAGCAGGTGGCCGCTGAGCGCCCTGGCGGTGGCGGGCTCGTCGAGCACACCGCCCGCGGCGCCGGACAGATACGCCGCGAGGCGCCGCCCGGCGGCTCCCAGTCCCTCGCGGTAGAAGGCGTAGACGGCCGCGTAGCGGGTCGGCAGCTGGCCGGGGTGCATGTCCCAGCCCTGGTAGTAGGCGCGTTCCAGGGACCGCCGGACCAGCCCGTGGTGCAGCCGCCAGGCCGCGTGGACCTCCTCGGTGGTGCCGACCGGCAGCACATTGGTGGAGCCGTCCGAGAGGCGGACCCCGGTGCCTGCTGCGGCCACCTGCATCACGGCCTTGGCGTAGTCGGCCGCCGGATGGTCGGGGCGCTGCTGGGCGGGCCCGACACCGCACGCGGCGCTGTAGTCGAAGGTGCCGTAGTGCAGCCCGGTGCAGCGGCCGTCCGCGGCGTCGATGAGGCGGGCGACGGTGGCCCGGCCGTCGGCCCCCAGGATCGACTGGGTGGTCTCGATCTGGATCTCGAACCCGATCCGCCGGTCCGGGAGTCCGGCCGCCCGCTCGAACCCCTCGCAGAGCCGGGCCATGGCGGCCGCCTGCCCGGGGTGGGTGACCTTGGGCAGGGTGAGCCGCAGTCCGGCCGGAAGGGCTCCGGAGGCGTCCAGCAGCGCGGTGAGGAAGAGGTCCAGGGTGCGGATGCCGCGTGTGCGCACCCCGGCCTCCAGGCACTTGACGCGGACGCCCGCATACGGCGGCCCGGTCCCGTCGGCCGCGGCGGCGGCCACCAGGCGGGCGGTGCGCACCGCGTCGGCGTCCTCCTCGGCGTCGGGGCGGTGACCGTAGCCGTCCTCGAAGTCGATGCGCAGATCCTCCACCGGCTCGCGGGCCAGCTTGGCCCGGACCCGGGCGTGGACCTCGGCGGCGAGTCCGCCGCCGGGCACGCCCAGGGCGGCGGCGAAGGCCCCCGGAGTGGGCGCGTGGGCGTCCATGGCCTCCAGCGCCTGGCTGCCCCAGCTCCGTACGGTCTCCGCGTCGAAGCGGTCGGCGGGCACATAGACCGTGTGCACCGGCTGGCGGCTGCCGGGGTCACCGGGATAGCGGCGTGCCAGTTCGGCGTCGGCCTCGGCGAGGGAGGTGTCCACCTCCGCGAGCAGCGCCGCGGGGAGCGTCGTACGGCCGCGCGCCTGATGCTGCGTCATCCGCGCCACCCCTCCGGGGTTCAACAGTCTGTTGAACCGTCGACGCTAGCCACCGCCGGCTGCGCCGTCAACGGTGAACCCTTCGCCGGTGCGCCGCGTCATCCGTGCAGCAGTACGCCGCCGCCGGGCCGGTACGCCGCCGGGCGGCCCCCTCCGAGGATCCGAGGAGCCATGGCCACCAGCCGCGTTCTTCCGCTGACCGACGAGGACGTCGCCGAGATCGGCCCGTACCGGGTCCTGGGCCGGCTCGGCGCGGGCGGCATGGGCATTGTCTACGCCGGAGCCGACCGGGAGGGCCGCCGGGTCGCGGTCAAGGTGGTCCGCGCGGAGATCGCCGACGATCCGTCGTTCCGCGCCCGCTTCCGGCGCGAGGTGGACCTGCTGCGCCGGGTGACCGGACCGTGCCTGGTCCCGCTGCTGGGAGCGGACACCGACACCGCCCGCCCCTGGCTGGCCACCGAGTACGTGGCCGGACCGACCCTGCACGACCAGCTGGCCCACCACGGGGCGCTGCGGGGCGGCACGCTGCCGGCGCTGGCCGCCGGGGTGGCCGGCGCGCTGGCCGGAGTGCATGCGGCGGGCGTGGTGCACCGCGACCTCAAGCCGGGCAACGTGATCCTGGCCGAACGCGGCCCGCGCGTCCTGGACTTCGGCATCGCCCACGTCCTCGACGAGACCGCCATCACCCGCACCGGGGGCTGGACCGGCACGCCCGGCTGGACCAGCCCTGAGGAGTACCGCGGCGAACGGACCGGCACCGCCGCCGACGTCTTCGCCTGGGGAGCCCTGACGGCGTACGCGGCCACCGGCCGGCCGCCCTTCGGCCGCGGCGCACCGGACGCGGTCGCCTACCGCATCATGCGCGAGGAGGCCGACACCACGGGTGTCCCTCCCGGGCTGCTGCCGCTGGTGCGGGCCGCCCTGGACAAGTCACCGGCACGGCGGCCCACCGCTGCGGAACTGGTGGAGGCGTGCCTACGGCTGCTGGCTGGAGGGCCGGCCCCGCACCCGGGCGGGGCGGGCTTCGGTGCGGACGCGCTGGAGGCGGCGATCGCCGCCCACTGGTCCGTCCCGTCGGCCTCGTCGGCTTATGGGGGGCCGTCCAGTCCGTCCGCCCTGGAACCCGGCTGGGACCGCGCCACACCGGGGCTGAGCGTCCCGCTTCGCCGCCCGGGCCGGCCCCGGCTGTCCGCCGCGGTCGCCACCCTGGTGCTGCTGGCGGGCGGCGGGGTGGGCTACACGGTCGTCAACGGCTCCGCAGGGACCGGCCGGGCGGCCGCCCGGCCGCCAGGGGCGGGCGCGCCCGCCGTGCCACCACCGACCGGCGGGGGCACCCCGACGGCGGTGCACAGCGGCGGCGGTTCCGGGGCGGCGGCCGCCGGGCGTGAGGTCTCCGGGCTGGACCCGGCGGTCGCCGTCTCGGGCCGTTTCGGCAGCAAGGCCGGGCTCACCCTGCCGGACCGGCCGCCGCAGGACGAGCGGTTCGACGTCTCCACGGTGAGCGAGGGCGCCGGGCGCACGGTACGGCGGCAGGACTGGGTCACCGTCGACTACACGGCGGCGGACTGGACCGCGGGCAGGTCCGTCCCCAGCTCCTACGACCCCGGGGAGCGCCCCCAGGTCTTCCAGGTCGGCGCAGGCCAGGTGATCGACGCCCTGGAGCGCAGCGTGGCCGGCCAACGGGTGGGCAGCAGGTTGCTGGTCGTGGCACCACCCGAGGACGCCTTCGGCAGCAAGGGCAGTGCCGCCCTGGGGGTGGGGCCGGGCGCCACACTGGTCTTCGTCCTGGACATCAGGGCGGCGGTGCCGCCCGGCGGCGCACCCTAGCTCCGCCGTGGCTCCGGCGGGGGCGGCCGCAGCCCCGGGCCGACCCGGGCACGGGGGTGACTGTCAGTGGCGTGCTCTATACGTGGTGTTCCGACGATCCGCCGGACGACGGGGGGACACGACGATGGCGGAATCCCTGCCCTGCCCTGAGGGCGAGCTCCATCGCACCTACTACACGCTGGCCGCCCTGCGGGCCCGCGGCTGGACCGCGTCGATGGTCCGCGACCTGCTGGGCGAGCCGGACGCCCAGGGCCGCAGCCCGTTCTACGGTGCGGCCGCACCGACCCGGATGTTCGCCATCGGACGGGTCGAGTCCGCCGAGGGCACCGTGGAGTTCGCCCGGGCGCTGGCGGCTGCCGCACGCCGCTCGGCCGCCGCCCGGGAGGCCGCGGCACGCCGCCGCAAGGCGGTGCTGGACCGGATCACGACCGAGCCGGTCGAGGTGCCGAGGCTCAGCCGGGGCGAGCTCGCCGAGGAGGCGGTACGGCACCGCAACCGCCGCGACCAGGAACGCGTCTGGCACCGGCCGGGGCACATCCCCGACCCGGCCGCGGTCGCCACCACGGACGCCGCCACCATGGCCCGCTGGCAGGTCGACTATCTGCGCCACCGGCTCACCCGCTACGACGCCCTGATGGACGGCCTCTACGGCGGTGCGGGCCGCACCGAGGCCGCCCAGCTGCTGCGGGCGAGGCTGCACGACGCCATCGCCAGGGCCTATCCGGAGCTGGCGGCCGAGTGCCGCCGCCAGCTGGCCGGGAGGTGAGGCGGATGCAACTGCTGTCCCTACTGTCGCTCCAGCGCCGCGTAGCGCTCCTGGAGCTGGGGCCAGAACCGGCGGAGATGGCTGTCGTTGACCGGGGGCACGCCCCGGCCCCGGAGGTACTGGCTGAGGCGGTAGTGGTCGGGGTCCCTGCCGTAGTAGTCGATGTAGGCGACCAGGCCGTCGAGGTAGATCTCCAGCCACTCGTCGTCGCTCACCGGCAGCGGTTCGGGTTCCGGCTCGGCGAGCGGCTCCGGCTCGGGTTCCGGCTGCGGTTCGGGTTCGGACTGCGGCTGTGGTGCGGTCTGGGGAAGTGGCTCGGGTTGCGGCGCTGCGGCGGCCGGCGGCTCGGGGACCCGCAGCGGCCGCCGGCCGTTGGAGGACGGCACCACGGGCAGCTCGGCCTCGGGCTCGAACGCGAACTCGGCCTCGAACTCGGCCTGGTGACCGGGCTGGGCGAGGAGGGCCAGATCCGGCTCCGGCTGGAGGGCCGGGGGCTGCTGCTCCGGCAGCGGCCCCCGTACGTCCCGTACGGGCCCTGCCGGGCCGCTGCGCTGCCCGGGGATGGGCAGTGTCTGCTCCACCGCGGCCAGCGGCTCCCAGTGCAGGGCCGGGGCGGTCTCGGCCGGTGCCCGCTCCGCGGCGGGCGCCGAGTCCAGCGGCACCCCGTAGCGGGCCAGTTTCAACGGCAGCAGGGCGTCGATCGGCGCGGAGCGGCGCCAGTTGCGGCCGTAGCGGGCACGCAGCCGGGCCCGGTAGACCAGGCGGTTCTGCTCATGGCGCACCACCTCGTCGTAGGAGCGCAGCTCCCACAGCTTCATCCGGCGCCACAGCCGGAAGGTGGGGATCGGTGCCAGCAGCCAGCGGACCAGCCGCACCGACTCCATGTGCCGGTCCGCGGTGATGTCCGCGATCCGGCCGACGGCGTGCCGGGCCGCCTCGACCACCACCACGAAGAGCACCGGGATCGCGGCGTGCATCCCCATGCCCAGCGGATCGGGGTAGGAGGCCGCGGCGTTGAAGACCACGGTGGCGCCGGTGAGCAGCCATGCCGTCTGCCGCAGCAGCGGGAAGGGGATGCGCAGCCAGGTGAGGACCAGGTCCAGCGCCAGCAGCACCACGATCCCGGCGTCGATGCCGACCGGGAAGGCGTAGGCGAAGGTGCCGAAGCCCTTGCGCACCGCCAACTCACGCACCGCGTTGTAGGAACCGGCGAATCCGATACCGGCGATCAGGCAGGCGCCGGCGGCCACCAGGCCTATCAGTACGCGATGCGCGCGGGTTATCGAGGGACGTGCCACGGCGCTCTCATCCTCCGGGTCTCGGCGGCACCGGACGGGACAGCTTGCCACACCCCGGCGTCCGCGCGGTGGCGGGCGTCCCGTCCGGAGCCCTCGGGCTCAGCCCGGGTAGCGGTCGGCACCGGGTCCCGGCTCGGCGCCGGAGCCGTCGTCCGCGGGGTGGAACTGCGCGGAGAAGTCGTCCGCCAGCTCCGCGATGGTGCCGCGGCCCTCGGTGACGGCCAGCCAGTCGGCGGGCAGCCGTACGTCGCCGTGGTGTGCACCGAGCAGATTGCCGCAGACCGATCCGGTGGAGTCGCTGTCCCCGGAGTGGTTGACGGAGAGCAGCAGCGCCTCCCGCACGGTCCGGGCGGCCAGGGCGCAGTACACCGCGATGGCCAGCGCCTCCTCGGCGATCCAGCCGGCGCCCAGCGACTGCACCTTCTCCGCGGTGGGTCCGCCCTCGGCGGCGAGGCGGAGGGCGGTGCGCAGGGCATCGGTGGTCTCCTCGTGGCCGGGGTGCCGGCCGAGCAGTTCCATGGCCCGCAGCACGGCGCCCTCCAGGGAGTCTCCGTCCAGCAGGTGGGTGGTGATCGCCGCCAGTGCGGCGGCGGCGTAGTAACCGGTGGGGTGTCCATGGGTGATCTGGGCGCACCGCCCCGCCAGGGTGAAGGCGCGCTCGGCGGGCAGGCCGGTCAGGCCGAAGGGTGCGGAGCGCATCACGGTGCCGCAGCCCTTGGAGCCGGAGTTCACCGGACCGGGGCGGCCGTCCAGGGCGGCGTAGGGGTCCGGTACATGGCGGGACCGCAGGCCGGACAGGCAGGCGTTGCCCGGCGCCCGCCGGGCGTACAGCCACTCCTGCTGCCGCAGCCAGCCGGAGCGCACGTCGGCGTCCCCCGCCTCGACGGGCTGCGGTGCGCGGTGCTCCTGGGTCTCCAGCCAGCGCAGGTAGGAGTGACGCATCATGCTGGTCTCGGCGCCGCCGATGCCCTTGGCCGCCTCCCGTATCCGGGCCCGGATCAGGGCCTCCGCGGTGAAGAGGGTCATCTGCGTGTCGTCGGTGACCCTGCCCACCACCCCCTGGCCGTCGCGGACCGGACCGGTGACGCCCGCCTCGCCGTAGGTGTCGCGAATACCGGCCAGCGAGCGGAACTCCACGGGGTTGCCCAGTGCGTCGCCGACGGCCCCGCCCAGCAGGCACCCCCGGATCCGCGCCCGCCTGACCACCAGTTCGTCCCAGGACCTCTGCACCATCGTCCGCTTCCCCTCGTGGCAGTGACTCCGGCGCAGGATCATGCCAGGGACCACGGACACCCTGTCTCCGCAATTCCGGGGACAGGCAGAATGGTCGTCCATGACCTCGCACCCGGGCACGCTCCCGCGCCTGCGCCCGCTCGCCGACAATCTGCACCTCTGGACGCCGACCCCCTCCACAGGCTGGGGACTGGCCAACTGCGGGCTGGTGATATGCCCGCGCGGCCGCTCCGCGGCCTGGATCGACAGCCCCTACGACCGGGCGATGGCGACCAGCTTCCTGGAGCTGGGACGGCCGCTGCTGGCCGAGGGCGCCTCGATCGACCGGGTCATCGTGACCCATGGCAACGGCGACCATCTCTGGGGGGCCGAGGTCGTTCCCGACGCGGAGATCATCTCCACCCGGGAGACCCTCGGCCACATCGACCACGAGCCCGACCCGGCCCAGTTGCACGCCCTGGTGCAGAACCTGGACCCGGAGACGGTGCTGGGCTGGTACGTCAAGCGCAGCTTCGGGCGGTTCGACTGGAAGGGGACCGAGGTCCGCAGGCCCACCACGGTCTTCACCGGGGAGCTGGAGCTGCGGGTCGGGGAGGTCCCGCTGCATCTCATCGGTCTGCCGCCGGCGCACACCGCCGGGGATCTGCTGGTCCATCTGCCGCAGCAGCGCACGGTCTTCACCGGCGACGTGATCTTCTCCCACACCGACGAGCAGCCCGGCGACCACCCGGTGCACTGGGCGGGGCCGCTGGCCAATGTGGTGTCTGCCTGCGAGCGGGCCCTGGCCACCGGCGCGGAGACTTTCGTACCCGGTCACGGCCCGGTGCTCGACCGGGAGGGGGTGCACCGCCACATCGCGTATCTCGACCAGGTCCGCGAGCAGGCCCACCGGCTGCACGCCGCGGGAGTGCCCGCGCTGGAGGCGGCCCGGCGGATCATCGGCGAGGTCCACCGCCCGGGGATGTCGTTGCCCGAGCGTCTGGTGGTCACGGTCGGCACCGAGTACCGGCATCTGGACGGCGCAGCAGGGTTCCCCGACATGCTGCTGACCATGGGCCAGGTGGCGCAGGCGGCGTGGGAGCTGGAGCACCCGGGTCTGCCCGCGCCCCGCTCGTCCGGTCAGCCGGCCACCGACCGACAGGGCTGACACCGCCGACGGGGCGGGCGGCACATCGGCCCCGTGCGTGTTCGGGCCCGTTGGATGCGTTCGGGGTTCGTACCTGTGGGTTCGTACCTTTCGGGTCCGTACCTGTTCCGATCCTCGGGCTCCGCGGGCCTTCGGGCCCGCACGCCCCCGGCCCGCAACCTTGGGGCCCGGGGGCCGGCAGGCCTTCCGACTCGGCAAGCCTTCGGACCCGCCCGTGGCGGGCGGGTCCGAAGGCGCTGTTCACCGTAGGCCCGGTTCAGCGAGCCTTGTTCAGCCGGCCCCGTTCAGCAGGCGGTCCAGTCGCGGTGGGCGTTGTTGTAGGCGCAGGTGTCCTGGACCGCACCGGAAGCGCGCTTGAGGGTGGCCTTGTCCCTGTCGTTGTTCCAGACGTAGGCCCGGCGCTGCTGGTACAGGTTGGCCGCGGTGTTGCGGCCCTGGCCGGTGTGCACCGTGACGGTGCGGCCCGCCTTCAGGGTGAAGGAGGGGAAGACATAGCGGTGCCGGGAGGCGTCCACCAGGGTCCAGCCGTGCAGGTTGACCGACTTGGAAGTGGAGTTCTTGATCTGGACGTACTCGGCGTTGAGGCTCTGGTTGGAGCGGGTGTCCTTACCCGGGCTGTCGTAGTAGATCTTGGTCAGGTGCACCGATCCGGCGGCCTCGGCCGGACCGGCGGACAGCAGGCCGGCCACCCCCACGGCGATGGAGACGGCGACGGCGGATATACGGCTGGTCTTCACTCTGCGGCTCTGCCCTTCATGGAATCTCCACAACTGGTCGCGACCGAGAGCTTAACGCCTTTCAAAACAGCTCGTACACCACATGCGTGAACTTGACTCAGTTCACGACGACCCGCCGGCGGCACTCTTCAGCGAGTGGCCGACAAAGGCGAAGGCCTCCGGCATGATCCTGCGCCAGAAACCGTCCGTGTGCTCCCCCCGAGGGAAGTGCCGCTCCACCGCTCCACCGCGATCGGCCAGCGTGCGGGCTGCTGCACAGAAGGGGTCCTCGGTGCCGCACCACACCCCGAGCCGCCGGCCGCGGGGACGGGCCAGGGCCAGCAGGGGCTCATGGGCCTGCCAGTCGGCCTCGTCGTTGTAGCCACCGGTGGTGGCCGCGTCGGCCCAGGTACGGAAGACCGCCGGGCTGACGGCCGCGACCGCGTCCACCGCACCGCCCCGGCCCAGGGCGTACTGCAGAGCCCCGGAGCCGCCCATCGAGATCCCGAGCGCCGCACGCGGCACCCCCGCCGTGGCGCGGCTCAGCCCACGGGCCCGCAGCCACCCCGGCACCTCCTCCAGCAACATCCGCTGCGGATCGTCCCCGGCGGAACGCCGGTGCCAGTAGCTGTTGTCACCGCCGTCCAGCGCCACCAGCGCGAAGGGCGGTACGCCGTGGGCAACCGCCGCCGCCAGGAACTGCGGCATCCCCAGCTCCACCATCGTCCGTGCGTCGCCGCCCCGTCCGTGCAGCACCAGGCAGACCGGCAGGGCGGCGGGGTCGGCTCCGGGCGGCACCATGGTGACCAGCTTGACCTCGCTGCCGCGCGCCCGGGAGCGGACCGTGGAGGTGTGCACCGGCCCGGGGGTGACGGCCGGTACGGTCCCGTCCGGGCCGGTGAGTCCGAGCGCCCGCCGCAGCGGCACACCGCCCGGCAGCAGATCCTCGACCATCGCCGCGCCCGCCCCGCCGCCCAGCAGTACCGCGCCGCCGAGCGCGGCCAGCAGCACCCCGCGTCTGCCCGGTCCCCGCCGCCCTGTGTCCGCTGCCGCGCCCCGAGCGCTGTCGACCTCGCCTGTCTGCATGACGGCCCTCCCCGTGTCCCATCGAGCAACGCGCAGATCATGCCATCAGCGGCCGACGGACGGCGCACCCACTCAGCCCTGCCCGGGTGCGGCCGGCCCCTGGTCCGGCTCGGCGGCGTCCAGCAGCGGCGGCTCGCCCCTGAGGTGCGGCGGGGCGAAGAGACGCAGCACGTGATAACCGGCGATGGTGACGATGGTGCCCAGCGGGATCCCGTTGAGGGCGAAGTCACTGGTGAAGCGGAGCGAGACATCGCCGATCCCGATGATGACGCCCGCGGCGATGGGGACCAGATTGAGCGGATTGCCGAAGTCGACCGCGTTCTCGTGCCAGATCTTGGCGCCCAGCAGCCCGATCATGCCGTAGAGCACCACGGTGATCCCGCCCAGCACCCCGCCCGGGGTGGCGGCCACGACGGCGCCGAACTTGGGGCAGAGTCCGCAGAGGATGGCGAAGAGCGCGGCGCACAGGTACGCCGCGGTGGAGTAGACGCGGGTGGCGGCCATGACGCCGATGTTCTCGGCGTAGGTGGTGGTCGCCGGACCGCCGGCAGCCGTGGCCAGCATGCTGGCGGTGCCGTCGGCGGCGATGGCCCGGCCAAGGTCCGGATCCAGGTCGTCGCCGGTCATCTCGGCCACCGCCTTGACGTGTCCGGCGTTCTCGGCGATGAGGGCGACGACCACGGGGAGCGCCAGCAGCACCGCGGAGAACCTGAAGTCGGGTCCGTGCAGCGAGGGCAGGCCGAACCAGTCGGCCGTACGGACACCGCTGAGGTCCACCCGCCAGTGGTCGGTGAGCTGTCCGGCGGCGTTCGCCGAGTGGATCCGGCCGAACGCCCGGTCCAGGACCCAGGAGAGCAGATAGCCGAAGATCAGGCCCAGGAAGACGGCGACGCGCGACCAGAAGCCCCGTGCCACCACCATGGCGCCGATGGTGAAGGCCATGGTCAGCAGCGCCACCCACTGGTCCTGCGGCCAGTAGGTCCTGGCCACCACCGGCGCCAGGTTGAAGCCGATGATCATCACCACCGCCCCGGTGACCACGGGCGGCAGCACCGCGTGCACCACGTGGGCGCCCAGCGCGTGGACGGCCAGTCCGGCCGCCAGCAGCACCACGGCGACCNNACCCCGACGAAGGAGAGGCTGCTGCCCAGATAGCTGGGGATACGGCCGCGGGTGATCAGCAGGAAGACGATGGTGGCGACACCGGAGAGCAGCACCGCCAGGTTGGGGTTCATGCCCATCAGTACGGGAGCCACGAAGGTCGCCCCGAACATCGCCACCACATGCTGGGCGCCGAGTCCGGCGGTGCGGGGCCAGGACAGCCGCTCCCCCGGCCGGACGACCTCACCGGGGCCCAGGGTCTTGCCGTCCCCATGGAGTTTCCAGCCGAGGCCGCGCCCCATGTGCTGTCCCTTCGCCGCGTTCGACCTGGTCGCCCTGTGGACCACCGTTCGATCGTCGGCCATGCCCGCCGGACGGCCCACCCGACCCGCCCTACCGGCGCGGCTCACCCACCCGGCGGCGGTACCCGGCCGCCCGGCCGGCGCTCTCGCACCCTCCCGGAGCCCGGCCCGTCCGCCTCGGCGCCCGGCGCCCGC
>NZ_LIQR01000130.1 GCF_001418575.1 Peterkaempfera griseoplana | reverse complement strand
TGGAGGTGGGGCAGATCGGCAGCGCACGCACCGCCGGGGTGTTCACCGCCACGGTGCCGCCGCCCGTCCCTCCGCCGCCGGCCCCCCCGCCGGCCCCGCCTCCGGCGGCCGATCCGCCCGACGTGCCGCCGCTCGCGGATCCGCCGGCCGCGCCGCCGGCGCCGCCGCCGGTGGCGCCACCCGAAAGACTGACGTCACTGCCGCCCGTCCCGCCCGTCCCGGCGCTTCCGCCGTCGCCGCCGCCACCGCCGGTGGTGTCCGAGGAGCCACCGTTGCCGCCCGCCGTCGGGGAGCTGCCGGGGGTGGCTCCCCCGCTTCCGTCGCCGCCCGTGGACGTGCCGCCGGTACCGCCCGGACGGGTGCTGATCGCCGACCCGCTGGGGCCGGTGCCGGGGGTGATCGACTCGACCGGCACCGGGTGCTTGCCCTTGCCCTGACTGCCTCCGCCCCCGCCCGTGGTCAGCCAGAGGACCAGGGCCGCGATCGCGGCCAGGACGACGAGCACGACGAACCGCCGCCGCCAGTAGATGGACGCGGGCAGCGGTCCCACGGGATGGCGCATAGAGGGCACGCGCAAACTCTACGAGAGATCGTCCGCCCCTCACCGCATCAACACCTCAGCCAGCGAGCTTCTTTCAGATCATCAGCCTGATGCGCCGACCGGGCGGCGGCCGATCGGCGCAGCGTGGGAGGATCGGAGGGAGATGTCTGTACACACCGCCGTGCCGCTTCCCGTGCTGCACTCCACGATCCTCGACTGGTACGCCGAACACGCCCGTGACCTGCCCTGGCGCACCCCGCAGGCCACGCCTTGGGCGGTGATGGTCAGTGAGTTCATGCTCCAGCAGACCCCGGTGAAGCGGGTCCTGCCGGCGTACGCGGCCTGGCTGGAGCGCTGGCCGACGCCGGCGGCGCTGGCCGCCGACGCCCCGGGCGAGGCGGTCCGGATGTGGGGCAGGCTCGGCTATCCGCGTCGTGCGCTGCGGCTGCACGCCGCCGCCACCGCCATCACCGAGCGGCACCACGGCGAGGTGCCCGACGACCACGCGCAGCTGCTCGCCCTGCCCGGCGTCGGCGAGTACACCGCCGCGGCGGTCGCCTCCTTCGCCTTCCGGCAGCGGCACGCGGTCCTGGACACCAATGTGCGCAGGGTCCTGGCCCGGGTCGTGGACGCCGTGGAGCACCCGCCGACGGCGACCACCGCCGCCGAGCGCCGCACCGCCACGGCGCTGCTGCCGGAGGCCGACGGGACGGCGGCGACCTGGGCGGTGGCGGTGATGGAGCTGGGCGCGCTGGTCTGCACCGCCCGTACCCCGCGCTGCGGTGGATGCCCGGTGGCCGCGATGTGCGCCTGGCGGCTGGCGGGGAGTCCTCCGTACGACGGCCCGCCGCGGCGCGGCCAGACGTACGCGGGCACCGACCGGCAGGTGCGCGGCAAGCTGCTCGCCGTGCTGCGGGAGGCGCACGGCGAGGTGACCCAGGCGGTGCTGGACGCGGTCTGGGACGAGCCGGTGCAGCGCGCCCGCGCCCTCGACGGTCTGGTCGCGGACGGTCTGGTGGAGCCCGTCGGCCCGGGTGTCTATCGTCTCCCCGGGTCAGCGCCCCGCGCATAGGGCTTCACGCGCCCGGCGCCGGCCCCGGGCCCCCGGTCGGTCGCCCGGCGGACCGGGCGGCCGCACGCACAGGGGCGCGGGGCCCGGCGCCCAGCCCCTGCCCGGTACGGGCGGGCGGCTGGGCGCGCGGTTCCCCGCGCCCCTGACGGTGCACGGCAGGCCGCGGACGGTGCGCGCCGGTCAGAGCGCTCCGGCCAGCTCGGTGGTGCTGCCCTCGCCGGCGTCGGCGGCCGCACCGCTCGCGTCGCCCGCGCCGCGCAGCGGGACCTCCTTGAGGAGGACGGCGGCGGCGATGCCCACCACGCTGACCACGGCGCCCCACAGGAACACCGAGTGGATGCCGTTGGAGATGGCGTGGTGGTAGGCGTTCTGGAAGGCGGCAGGGAGGGTCTTCAGGACGGCCGGGGTGATCTGGGCGGTCTGCTCCGCGGCCTTGCCGCCGGCCGCCGCACCCATGTCCTTCATGGTGGCGGTGACCCGGTTGGTGAAGAGCGCGCCGAAGAGCGCCACACCGAAGGAGCCGCCGATGGTGCGGAACAGGGTGGCGGTGGAGCTGGCCACGCCCATGTCCTTGAGCTCGACGCTGTTCTGCGCCACCAGCATGGTGACCTGCATCAGGAAGCCCATGCCCGCGCCGAGCACCACCATGTAGACGCTGGAGGTGAAGCGGGTGGTGTCCGTGCCGAGGGTGGAGAGCAGCAGCGCGCCGCCTGCCATCACCCCGGTGCCGAGGATGGGGTAGATCCGGTAGCGGCCGGTACGGGTGATCGCCTGGCCGACGGCCAGCGAGACCACCAGCATGCCCAGCATCATCGGCATCAGCAGCAGACCGGAGTTGGTGGCGGAGGCGCCCTGCACGCTCTGCTGGTAGAGCGGGAGGAAGGTGACCGAGCCGAACATGGTGAAGCCGACCAGGAAGCCGATCACCGAGACCATGGTGAAGTTGCGGTTGTGGAAGAGGCCCAGCGGCAGCATGGGCTCCTCGGCGCGGCGCTCGGCGAGGACGAAGCCCACCAGGGTGACGACGGCGAGCACGGCGAGGCCCAGGATCTGGCCGGACGCCCAGTCGTACTGCTGGCCGCCCCAGGTGGTGATCAGCACCAGAGCGGTGATGCCCACGGTGAGCAGTACGGCGCCCAGGTAGTCGATCCGCGCGGTGGAGCGGAGCTTGGGCAGGTGCAGGGTGGCGGTGACGACCAGCAGGGCGACCGCGCCCAGCGGGATGTTGATGTAGAAGGTCCAGTGCCAGTTGAGGTGGTCGGTGATGAAGCCGCCGACCAGCGGGCCGCCGATCATGGCGATGGCCATGACGCCGGCGAACATGCCCTGGTACCTGCCGCGGTCGCGGGGCGGGATGAGGGCACCCATGATCGACATCACGCCTACCATCAGGCCGCCCGCGCCCAGGCCCTGGAGCGCCCGGAAGCCGATCAGCTCACCCATGGTCTGGGAGAGGCCCGCCAGGGCGGATCCGACGAGGAAGATCACGATCGAGACGATGAAGCTGCCCTTGCGCCCGTAGAGGTCGCCGAGCTTGCCCCAGATGGGCGTGGAGGCCGCGGTGGCCAGGGTGTAGGAGGTGACCACCCAGGAGAGGTGCTCCGCGCCTCCCAGGTCTCCGACGATGGTGGGCATGGCGGTGCCGACGATGAGGTTGTCGAGCATCGCGAGCAGCATGGTGATCACCAGACCGACCATGATGACCCGTATCTCACGCGGTGTGCGCGTCTCCGGCACGTCCTGGGCGGCGCCCTCCGCCAGGGCTTGGGCTTTCTCGGACACGGTGGGGCTCCCCCGTTGCTTACTTGTCGACCGGCTAGTGAACTCTTCACTGGCAAGCTAGGCTCCTTACCAGCCGACCGTCAAGTTGATTTCCGTTCGGGCCGCTCCAGGCGGAAGACTTGACCTCCCAAGACCACGAACAAGGGGCACGACCGAAGGATGAGCACCCACACGCCTCGCGGGGACACCCGGACCCGCATCCTGGACGTCGCCCTGGAGCTGTTCTCGGAGCACGGCTACGAGCAGACCTCGCTACGGGAGATCGCGGACCGGCTGGGCGTGACCAAGGCGGCCCTCTACTACCACTTCAAGACCAAGGACGACATCGTCTACGGCATCGTCGAGTCGATGTCCGCGCCGCTCGACGAGGCCATCGCCTGGGGTGAGCAGCAGCCCTGGTCGCCCCGGGTGCGCGACGAACTGGTACGCCGCTTCGCGGAGGGGATGTCCGAGCGGATCACCCTGCTGCGGTTCTTCCACGAGAACCAGCCCGCCGTACGGGAGCTCAACGCCGGCGCCCGCTTCAAGGAGCGGATGATCGCCATGGTGCGGCTGATCCAGGGACCGGAGAGCACCTACCAGGACCGGGTCAGGGCCGCGATGTCCCTCTTCGCCATCAACGCCGGACTCTTTCTGCTCCATTCGGAGACGGACGACGCGGAGACCACGGACCACCCCGACCAGGCGGCCCGCCAGGCGGCCGCCCTGGAGGTCGCCCTGGAGATCGCCGGGCGCATCACCCCGGGCAAGAAGACGGCCGCCCACTGATCACCAGCCACTGATCATCCGCCGGCCCGACCGGGCCGCAACCAGTGAGCCCGGTCACAAGGCGCACCCTCGTCACTATCGGCGCTCGTAGCCGGGAGACCGCCGGGCGACACCAGCACAGAGCCGGAATATCCGCCGCCGCACCCGCCCGCAATGCCGTCCGTATACGGACATGCGTAGTAAAACCGCAGCTTTTGTCGGCCCGGCGGATTTTGTTAGGACTGGGTCTGCCCGACGGGGAGCAGGTCGAAACATCGACGCCCGACTCGCTCACCCGTTCCGCTGAAGCCCCCGCTCAAGTCGGGGCCCCGGCCCGCCCAACGGCATCTCACCGTGCCCCTGCGGCACCGGGCCGTCGTACCGATAGAGGACTTAGCGTGAAGCGCAACACCCAGATACGCCCCATCCGCCTGGCCGCCGCGATCGCCGGCGTGACCGTGGCCACCGCCGCCCTGAGCGGCACCGCCTTCGCGGCGGACGACGTGAAGACCCTGAGCGCCCACGAGGCCCATGTCGTCCACGCCGCCCACCAGAACCACGTGGTCCACGTGGCCAACGAGGCCGCCAGGGCCTCCGCCGCCGCCCACGCGGCGCACGTCGCCCACCAGGCGCACACCGTCGCGGCCGCCAACGCCGCCTCCCGCGCGGCCTCCTCCGCCGCGGCCCACGCCGCCCACGAGGCCCACCGCATCGCGGCCGCCAACGCCGCCTCCCGC
>NZ_LIQR01000013.1 GCF_001418575.1 Peterkaempfera griseoplana | reverse complement strand
GCCTGGGCACGCCGGGGGCGGCGTGATGGCTGGGGTCCGCCGGGGTCCTGGAGGCTGCGCAGGACGACGTCGTCCGGGCTGCTTCGTGGGGGGACATGGCGGCTGGTCCTCTCGTGAGCGGGGGTGGGGTGGCTCCTCCTTAGGTGGCCGCTGCGGCCTCAAATGGTTGCCGCCCTAACACATCGTTTTGCGAAGCCGACGGTGGGTCACTCCCGAGCGGCCGTCGGCGACGCCGGGCGGGGGTGGAAATCCGCAGGCGACCGCGCCCGCCGCGCGGCTGCGGGCCTCCGCGGCCGGCGGGAGAGGTCGCTGCTCATGGTGTCGCGGTGCGGCCCTTCGTACGGGGTCAGGTCATCGGCTGCGGCGCCCGTGCGACCGCTCCGGCCCGGCGGCGAGGTGACGGTGGGGGTGGGCCCGCACGTCCTTCGTCGAAGCGCTTCGATGTGGCCTGAGCCCAATGAGCAACCCTTGCATCGACAAGGGGCGAGTCACCGCGAGCCCCGCAGTCGACCACCGGCCTGCCCCGGCTGAGGATCAGTGTGGCCGAAGCGGGACAACCGGGCGCCCGGACGCGCGACCCCTTGACAGCACAGCACGCCGATGCGAACGTCGAAGCGCTTCAATCAGCACGCTGCGGCCGGCCGTTTCCGTCGCCGCCAGTCGTGCTCCGGGTGGAAAGACAGCGGGGCCCGGCGGACCGTCTCGGTCCGCCGGGCCCCGCCTGCCGTCCGTCGCTCAGGCGGTCAGCACATTGGTGGTGAGCAGCCCGAAGAGCAGCAGCCCCACCACGATGCGATAGATCACGAAGGCGTTGAAGGAGTGCTTGGCGACGAACTTCAGCAGCCAGGCGATGGAAGCGTAGGCCACCACGAAGGAGACCACCGTGCCCACCGCCAGCGGCGCGGCGCCGACCCCCTTGCCCAGCGCGTCCTTGAGCTCGTACAGCCCCGCGCCGGTCAGCGCCGGCAGGCCGAGGAAGAAGGAGAGCCGGGTGGCCGCGACCCGGTCCAGGTCGCGGATCAGCGCGGTGGAGATGGTGGCTCCGGAGCGGGAGAAACCGGGGAAGAGCAGCGCCAGGATCTGCGAGCAGCCCACCACCATCGCGTCCCGGAAGGTGACGTCCTGCTCACTGCGCTTGAAGCGGGCCATCTGCTCGGCCACCCACATCACGGCGCTGCCGCCGATCAGCGACCCCGCGACGACCCACAGGGATCCCAGGGGTCCGTCGATCAGCGACTTGGCCGCCAGGCCGACCAGCACGATCGGAACGGTGGCCCAGATCACCCACCAGGCGAACTTGTAGTCGTGCTCCTGGCGCAGCTCGCGGTTGGCGATGCCCCGCCCCCACGCCCCGGCGAAGCGCACGATGTCGCGGAAGAAGTAGACCAGGACGGCGCCGATCGCCCCCACCTGGATCACCGCGCTGAAGGCCACCACCGAGCTGTCGTCCACCGGGATGTTCATCAGACCCTCGGTGATCTTCAGGTGTCCCGTGGAGGACACCGGCAGGAACTCGGTCACCCCCTCGACCACTCCCAGAACCACAGCCTGGCCGACACTGATCGCACTCACTGAACCATTCCATCCCTGTGCTGATGACATGACTGGGACAGGTCCGCGTGCGAGGGCTCCCCTGGCGGGTGTCGGCGAGCGACCGAGGAGCGGGGTGCGAACCGGGCCGATGCACAAGCGTAGGGGTAGCGGGCAAGTGGCGCCGAACCGGCCGCCACCCCGTCCCGCCGCCGCTGCGCCGCTGCAGGCGCCGCTGCTCAGACCTCGGCCGGCGCCGACGCGGCCCGGCCGGAGGCCAGACTCACGCGGGCGTGCTCGACCAGGGTGACCAGCAGTTCCTTGCCGTCCTCCCGCTCACGGGCGTCGCAGAGCACCACCGGCACCTGGGGATCCAGGTCCAGCGCCGCCCGCACCGCCTCGACGGGGTGCCGGGGGCTTCCGTCGAAGCAGTTGACGCCCACCACGAAGGGGATGCCCCGGCGCTCGAAGAAGTCCACCGAGGGGAAGCAGTCCTCCAGCCGCCGGGTGTCGGCGAGCACCACCGCCCCCAGCGCACCGACGGCCAGCTCGTCCCAGACGAACCAGAAGCGGTCCTGGCCGGGGGTGCCGAAGAGGTACACCGCCAGGCCCTCGCGGATGTCGATCCGCCCGAAGTCCATGGCGACCGTGGTGGTGCTCTTCGCCTCCACCCCGGTGGTGTCGTCGACCGGGCGCCCGGCCTCGCTCAGCCGCTCCTCGGTGCGCAGCGGTCTGATCTGGCTGACCGCGCCGACCAGGGTGGTCTTGCCGACGCCGAACCCCCCGGCGATGAGGATCTTCAGGGCGACCGGCGGGGCGTCCGGGATTCCGGACCCGCCGTCAGAGAGCGCGGAGGCCATTGATCACTTCCTTCAGGAGGCGCTCGTCGGGGAGCTGGGCCGGCGGGACAGGGCGGGTGACCCGGATCAGCCCGGCGTCGTCGAGGTCGCCGAGCAGGACCCGCACCACACCCAGCGGCAGCTCGGTGGCGGCACCGATCTCGGCGACGGTGAGCGGTTCCCGGCCGCACATCTCCACGATGACCTGGTGCTCCGGGTCCAGTACCGTCTCGGACCCGGCCGCCGGACCCGGGTCCACCACCGTGATCACCGAGACCAGGTCGAAGTAGCCGTCCCCCGCAGGCCGGGTGCGCCCCCGGGTCATCGCGTAGGGGCGCACCACCGGACCGGCCTCGTCGTCGTACCACTGCAGATCCCAGGGGCCCGGCTGCGGGACGTCGTGGGACGGCGCCGGATCGGGCTGCGGCTGCTCGAAGGGGGCGGCCATCAGCGTCTCATTCCTGCGGGGTCTCGGCGTCCGACCGGGGTCCGGTCGCCAGGTGTTCCCCGACCCGCTTGACCAGGAGGGCCATCTCGTAGGCGATCAGGCCGACGTCCGCCTCCGCCTCGCTGAGCACGGCCAGGCAGCTGCCGTCCCCGGCGGCGGTGACGAAGAGGAACGCCTGGTCCAGCTCCACCATCGTCTGGCGGACCGCTCCGGCTTGGAAGTGCCGGCCGGCGCCCTTGGCCAGGCTGTGGAAACCCGAGGCCACGGCGGCCAGGTGCTCCGCGTCCTCCCGACCCAGCGCCTTGGAGGCCCCGGTGGCCAGTCCGTCGCTGCTGAGGACGACCGCGTGCCGGATCTCGGGGACCCGGCCCACCATGTCGTCCAGCAGCCAGTTGAGGTCGCCGGACGGTGTCGCTGCGGTCATCGAGCGTTCCCTTCCACTGTGACGTCCGGTGCACTGTCACCGGACGGTGTCGTTCTTCGGATCTGTGCGGTCGCGGCAGTGCCGCGGCCGCGGTCCAGCCCGCGCTGGAAGGAGGCGAAGGTGGCCCTGGCCGCCTCCGGTGAGCGTTCGCGCACGGCCGGCGCGGCGGACTCCGCCGCATCGGCCACGGCCGTCCGCAGCTGGGGGGCGAGGCTGGCCTGCCGGACCCGCTGCGGCAGCCCCCCGGCGGGGTCCGCCGCCGGTTCCGCGGGCACGGGGGCCGGCAGCGGGTTGGTCCTGCGGCGGGGCAGTCCGCCGGACGCCGCCGCCGGCTCCGCCACGGCCGGATGGGGTCCGGACCGGGTGCGCTGCTCGGTGCCCGCCCTGGCGGGAGCGTCCCCCGCGGGGACGTCCTGGGCGGGGACAGTGCGGGCGGGGGCGTCCTGGGCGGAGACGTCCCCGGCGGAGGCGGACCTGGGTACCGGCACCGACACGCGGTCCGCCCCGCCGCCTTCCCGGCCCTCGCCTGCCGCGCCCGCGCTCTGCCGCCCGGCGGCGTCGGCGGGCTGCGGCCCGGTCCCGTCCGCCAGCAGCTCCCGGGGGATCAGCAGCACCGCGGTGGTCCCGCCGTACGGGGACGGCCGCAGCGACACCTTGACACCGTGCCTGCGGGCGAGCCGGCTGACCACGAAGAGCCCCAGCCGGTCGGTGTCGGTGAGGTCGAACTCCTGCTCCTCCGAGAGCCGCCGGTTGGCGTCGGTGAGCGCCTCGACACCCATGCCGAGCCCCCGGTCGTCCACCTCCAGGGCGAAGCCGTTGGCCACCACCTCGCCGTGCACGGTGACCTGGGTGTGCGGCGGGGAGTAGAGGGTGGCGTTCTCCACCAGTTCGGCGATCAGGTGGGTGATGTCGGCGACCGCCGGGCCGACCAGGGCGGTGCCGGGCAGCGGCCGCACCGTGACCCTCGCGTAGTCCTCCACCTCGCCGACGGCCGCGCGGACCACGTCGACCATCCGCACCGGGCGGCGCCAGTTGCGGCCCGGGGACCCGCCGGAGAGGATGATCAGGCCCTCGGCGTGGCGTCGCATACGGGTCGTCAGGTGGTCCAGCCGGAAGAGGTCTGCCAGTTCGGCGGGGTCCTCGGTACGGCGCTCCATGGTGTCCAGCAGGGTGAGCTGGCGGTGCAGCAGCACCTGGCTGCGGCGGGCCAGGTTGACGAAGACCGCGGAGACCCCCCGGCGCAGTTCCGCCTGTTCGACGGCCGCCTCCATCGCCGCCCGCTGGACCGCGTCGAAGGCCCGGCCGACCTGCTTGATCTCGCTCAGGGTGCCGAGTTGGAGCGCGGGCGCCTCCTCGGCCGCGTCGACGGACTCGCCGCGCCGCAGCAGCCGCATCACCTTGGGCAGCCGGACCTCGGCGGTCTCCTGCGCCGCATTGCGCAGCGCCAGCAGTTCGCGGACCAGCGAGCGGCCGATGCGCATCGAGACCAGTACCGAGACCAGCACGGCGATCAGGCCGGCGGCGCCGGCGATGATGCCCTGCCGCAGCAGTCGCCAGGAGGCCGCGCCGGCGCGGCGGTCGATGTTGGCCGACAACTGGCTGTCCAGGGTGGCCAGGTCGTTGAGGGCCGGCGGGGTGACGGTGCCGAGCGAGTGGTCGCCGGGACCGTTGTAGGCGAGGTAGAGGTTCTCGAAGATCTGCAGCTGGGTCCAGTCGCTGGTGGCGGTGAGGTCGTCGTAGAGCTGACCGTCCTCGGCCACCAGCTCCGGGCCGTACATGTCGAAGATCAGTCCGTGCGCCCGGATGGCGGTGGAGACCACGTCGATCTGCGCCTGGGTGGGGTGCGGGGTCCGGCGCAGCGCGACCAGGGCCGCGTCCTCCTCGGAGAGGTACTCACGGGCCCGGGTCAGCTCCACCAGTACGGCGTTCTGCCGTCCGATCTGGCCGGCCTGCCGGGCGGTGAAGGAGGTGCGGAAGAGAAAGGTGGGGGCGATCGCATCCGTGTACCACTGGATGGCGTCCTCCCAGGCCACCGAGGCGCTGAGGGTCTCCCTGCGGACCATGCCGAGTCCGTCGGCGGTCGACAGGACGTCATTGAGCCGGTCGCGCTGGGCGGGGTCCAGCTCGGCGGCGTGGTCGCTGTCGGCCTCGTTCGCGATCTGCTCCACCAGCCGGTCGGTCGCCTGCTGGTCTCGGTGCATCGCCGCGGTGCCGGACCGGGGGGCGACGATGTGCGCCACGGTGTCGCGGCGCTCCTGCTGGAGGGCGAGGGCGAGAGCCTCCACCGGGCGGCCGAAGTGCTTGTAGGCGTCGTCCGCCCGTGCCACATCCCAGAGATCGCTGGTGGTCGCGTACGTCGCAAAGGCCCAGAGTCCGGCCAGGGCAGTGACGGGGACGACGAGCAGCGCGACGATTTTCGCGCGGATCGATCTACTGCGGTAGCGCATGGAGTCCTCGAGGTCCCGGGTGTGAGGGGGCACGGTCGGGCACGGCCGAGCGTTCGGTTTCGGTCAACCAGCCGCGACATCAGGGCTGGTAAAACGGCGTGAGCCTACTACTCCTACACCGTGTGTTCGAAGACTCTTAACCCACACTTGCCGGGCTGTCTGCCCGGACCACCCGCCTTTGCCCGGAAAGACACCCGGGGCGGTTCGGAGTGCACATCGCGTAAAAGTTCCTCGGTCCCCCCGTGCAGAGGTCGGGACCGTCTTTGGGAGGTACGCGACAACGGATGAGAGCAAATCATCCCGAATGCGACAAGGTCTCACAACTGTCAGTCGCTTTTGGTTGCTTCTGTCCCGGATGGCCAGGTGGCGGCTTTGCCCTAGGAATCGGGCATCCGCTGGGGTAACTTGCGGTAACCACCCGCCCGGCAAGGTTCCGACGGGCCGTCGCCGCCTCGGGAGGAGACAGAAACCATGCGTGAGTACAGCACCCCGCCCCTGGTCGAGACCCCCCGCACGGGCGGGCTCGCGGACTCGGTCTACCTGGTGGCCGAAGAGGACCCCCACCTGGTGCAGCTGATGCGCCGCGACCCGTCGGCCGGTGACGAGTGGTCCGAGGTCAGCGCTGCGACCTTCCGTGACGAGGTCCTGGCCCTGGCCAAGGGGCTGCTGGCCAACGGGATCCGGCTGGGCGACCGGGTGGCGCTGATGGCCCGTACGCGCTACGAGTGGACGCTCTTCGACTACGCGCTCTGGTCGATCGGCGCGGTACCGGTGCCGATCTACTCCACCTCCTCCGCCGACCAGGTCCGCTGGATCCTCGCCGACACCGGAGCGGTCGCCTGCATGGTGGAGCACGAGGACCACGCCATGACCGTCGGCGCCGTCTGCGACGCCGTCCCCTCACTGCGCTCCATCTGGCAGCTCGACAGCGACTGCGTACGGGAGCTGATGGCCGACGGCACCGCCGTCTCCGACGAACTGGTGCACCGCCACCGCGCAGCCGTCACCCCCGGCACCGCGGCCACCGTCATCTACACCTCGGGCACCACCGGGCGGCCCAAGGGCTGCGTGCTGACCCACGCCAACTTCGCGGCCGAGTGCGACAACCTGCTCACCGGCTGGCGGGAGGTCTTCGCCAGACGAGCCGGGGAGCAGCCCGCCACCCTGCTCTTCCTGCCCCTCGCCCATGTCTACGCCCGGATGGTCCAGGTCGCCGCGCTGCGCGGCGGGGTCACCCTCGGCCACCAGAGCGAGACCTCCGCCAACGTCCTGCTGCCGGCGCTCGCGTCCTTCCGCCCGACCTTCCTGCTGGCCGTCCCCTACATCTTCGAGCGGATCTTCCACAAGGCCCGCCGGGCGGCGGAGGAGCACGGCCGCGCCGAACTCTTCGACAAGGCCGCCGATGTGGCGGTGCGCTACGCCGAGGCCGCCGAGCGCAGAACGCTCGGCGAGGGCTCCGGGCCCGGCGCCGGGCTGCGGCTGCAGCACCAGTTCTACGACCGCACCGTCTACACCCGGGTGAGGGCCGTCCTCGGCGGCCGGATGCGCAACGCCATGTGCGGCGGCTCCCCGCTCAGCCGGGAGATCGGCCTCTTCTTCGCGGGCGCCGGAGTCACCGTGATCGAGGGGTACGGCCTCACCGAGACCACCGCCGCGGTGACCGTCAACCCGCCGGGCCGTATCAAGTACGGGACCGTGGGACGGCCGGTGCCTGGCACCACCGTGGGCATCGCCGAGGACGGCGAGGTCTGGATCCGCGGCGGCACGGTCTTCGCCGGCTACCTCAACGCCCCGGATGCCACCGGCCAGGTGCTGCAGCGCGGCTGGCTGGCCACCGGCGACCTGGGATCCCTGGACGACGAGGGCTATCTCACCATCACCGGCCGCAAGAAGGAGATCATCGTCACCAGCGGCGGCAAGAGCATCGCGCCCGCCGTCCTGGAGGAGCGGGTACGAGCCCACCCGCTGGTCTCCCAGTGCCTGGTGGTGGGCGACAACCGGCCCTTCGTGGGCGCCCTGATCACCCTGGACCCCGAAGCCCTGGCGCACTGGAACCGGGTCCACCGCAAGCCCCCCGCCGAACCGCAGCAGCTGCTGGCCGACGACGATCTGCAGGACGAGATCCAGCGGCTGGTGGTGACCGCCAACACCGTGGTGTCCCGCGCGGAGTCCATCCGGGCGTTCCGCATCCTCCCGGAGCAGTTCACCGAGGAGAGCGGCCTGCTGACGCCCTCCCTGAAACTCCGCCGCCGCGCCATCTCCAAGGCCTACGCAAAGGACATCGAGGAGCTCTACGCCCCCTCGTGAAGGCCCAGGCGCCGGTAGCGGGCTCGGCGTTCGGACATCCGCAGCAGCGGATCCCGGGCGGCGAGCCCGGTCAGCTCCTCCTCCAGCGCCCCGGCGACGGCGGCCAGGAAGTCCGCCGGCCGGTCTGCCGCGTCCGGCTCCTCCTCCACCAGCCGGTCGGCGATGCCCGCGGCCAGCAGGTCCTGGGACCGGACCCCCTGACGGTCCGCCAGTTCCGCGGCGCGCTCGGTGGTGCGGTACAGGATCGCCGAGGCGCCCTCCGGCGGCAGCGGGGAGAGCCAGGCGTGCCGTGCGGCGACCACCCGGTCGGCGGGCAGCAGCGCCAGGGCGCCGCCACCGGCCCCCTCGCCGAGCAGCAGACAGACCGTGGGGCTGGGCAGGGTGGTCAGTTCGGCAAGGCAACGGGCGATCTCCCCGGCCAGGCCGCCCTGCTCGGCGGCGGGCGAGAGCGCCGCGCCGGGGGTGTCCACCACGGTCACCAGCGGCAGCCGCAGCTCGGCGGCGATCCGCAGTCCGCGGCGGGCCGCCCGCAGCCCCGCCGGGCCGAACGGCCCGCTCTCGCTGTGCGCCTCACGGTCGTGCCCCACCACCACGCAGGGCGCGGAGCCGAACCGGGCCAGCGCCAGCACCAGTCCGCTGTCCCGCTCCCCGGCCGCGGTGCCGCTGAGCACGGTGACGTCCTGGGCGGCCTCCAGCAGCGCCCGCAGACCCGGGCGTTCGGCCCGCCGCGACCGACGGATCGACTCGGCGGCGGGCGGTCCCTCCCCGCGCCCCGCCAGCGGGGCCGCCGCTGCCGCGGCCGGCTCGGGCGCACGACCCCCGGCGCCCAGCACCCGCAGCGCCCTGGCCGTCACCTCGGCCAGCCGGCCCGGTTCCAGTACGGCGTCCACCAGCCCGTGCGCCAGCAGGTTCTCGGCGGTCTGCACCCCGACCGGGAAGGGCTCGCCGTTGAGCGCCTCGTACACCCGCGGCCCCAGGAAGCCGATCAGCGCACCGGGCTCCGCCGCGGTGACATGCCCCAGCGAGCCCCAGGAGGCGAGCACCCCGCCGGTGGTGGGGTGCCGCAGGTACACCAGATACGGCAGGGCCTGCGCCTTGTGGTCGGTGACGGCCGCCGCCACCTTCACCATCTGCAGAAAGGCGACGGTGCCCTCCTGCATCCTGGTACCGCCGGACGCGGGCGAGGCGACCAGCGGCAACCGCTCCCGGGTGGCCCGCTCCACGGCCCGTACCAGCCGCTCGCCGGCGGCCACCCCGATGGACCCGGCCAGGAAGTCGAACTCGCAGGCCACCACGGCCACCCGGGTGCCCTGCACGGTGCCCTCCCCGGTGACCACCGACTCGTCCAGGCCGGTGCGCTCACGGGCCCGCAGCACCGCCGCCCGGTACTCGGGATCCCGCGGAAGCTCGGTGACCGGCTCGTCCCAGCTGCGCCGGCTTCCGGGGTCCAGCAGGGCGTCGAGGAACTCGGCACTCTTCACCAGGCCCATGATTCCGACTGCGGAGCCCCGGTGTCGAGGTGACCTCGCTCGCACCGGCGCTCAGCCGGTGACCACCACCTCCAGCTCGAAGCCCTGGGCATCGACCAGATGCACACTGCGGCCGGACTCGGTACGGGTCGTCCAGCCCGCCGCGACGGCTGCGCCGACCGCCTCCGCCGAACCGTGCACCGCCAGGTGGTTGAGTCCTGCACGCATCCGGTCATGGCCCCCGGGGCGCAGCGCCGGCGACTGCTCGATCACCAGGTAGCCGCCGCCCAGCCGCCAACTGCGCCCGGTCGCCCAGTTCTGGTAGGGGGTGCAGCCCAGGGCCAGCAGTACGGGCGTCCACTGCGCCTCGGCGGTGGCGAGGTCGTCGACCCAGAGCTCGACATGGTGGAAGAGTTCGTCCGGCACGGGCCTGATTCTCCGCTGCCCCGGCCGCCGGTCAGGCCGCCGAGGCGAGCGACGGCAGATAGCCGCTCGCCTGGCCGGTGCGGTTGGGGTGGTAGCTCTCGTAGACCGGCAGGGTGGCGCTGTTCAGCCAGGAGGCCCCGGAGCAGATCTCATGCCCGCTGAAGACCCCCCGGACGTCCACGAAGGTGAACCCGGCGTCGGCGGCGCGCTTGGCGGTCACCGCGGCCAGGTCGTCGGCGGCGGCGTTGACCGCGCTCCGCCTGGTGTCGCCGATCCCCAGCAGGCAGAGACCGCCGATCCGGTACATCCGCGGATAGCCCAGCACGACCACATGGGCGCGGGGGGCCTTGGCCCTGATGGCCGCATAGGTGGCGTCCAGCCTGGCCGGCAGGGCGCCGGAGATGAAGCTGCGGGCGCCGGCGACGGCGCTGAGGCAGGCGCTCTGGGTGTCGAGCACACAGGTGGACATCACCTCGGAGAACCCGGCGTCATTGCCTCCGATGGTGATGCTGATCAGGGTGGTGTCCGGGCCCAACGCGGAGAGCTGCCGTTCGAGCACATCGTCGGTGGTGGCCCCCGAGCAGGCGGCGAAGGCGAAGGACGCCGGGGTGTGGGAGGCGTTCCAGAGGTACGGGTAGGACCTGGTGCTGCGGCGGCAGTCCCCGCTCGACGCGAGGTAGCCCCCGGCGCCGACGCCCGCGGAGTAGGAGTCGCCCAGGGCGGCGTAGCGCACCGCGGCGGCCTGCCCGGAGGCCGCCCCCGCGGAGGGGGCGGTGACCAGGGCGGCCCAGGGCAGGACCAGCGCCGCCAGGACGGCTGACGCGGCACGGGACGGACGCACGGGGCCTCCAGGGATCCGGTTGGACACTCCGTTGATAGCAGCGCCCGGCCCTGGCAAACAATGATCATGTCAACGATTACCCTGTAAATCCCCGGTAATCCACCTCTTCGGGGGAACATCCTGCGCCGGCCGCCGCTGTCGGTGGTCACCGTTAAGGTCTTTGCCCATGCGCCTGCTGCACACCTCCGACTGGCATCTGGGCCGGACCTTCCACCGGGAGAGCCTGCTCTCCGCCCAGCACGCCTTCCTGGACCACCTGGTCGCAACCGTCCGCGCCGAGCGGGTGGACGCCGTGCTGGTCGCCGGGGACGTCTACGACCGCGCGCTGCCCTCCCTGGACGCGGTGGCCCTGTTCGACGAGGTGCTGCACTGGCTGGCCGAGCTCCGGGTGCCCGCGGTGTTCATCAGCGGCAACCACGACTCCGCCCGGCGGCTCGGTGTGGCGGCGGGGCTGATCGACCGCGCGGGCATCCATCTGCGCACCGACCCCGCGGGCTGCGCCACCCCCGTGGTGCTGGACGACGAGCACGGCCCGGTGGCCCTCTACGGCCTGCCGTACCTGGAACCCGCCCTGGTCCGGGAGAGCCTCGGCCTGGAGCGCGGCGGGCACGCCGCCGTGCTCGGCGCCGCCATGGACCAGGTGCGCGCCGACCTGGCCGGCCGCCCCCGCGGCACCCGCTCGGTCGTCCTGGCCCATGCCTTCGTCACCGGCGGCGCCACCACGGACAGCGAGCGCGACATCACCGTCGGCGGTGTGGCCTCCGTCCCCGCCGAGGTCTTCGAGGGCGTCGACTACGCGGCCCTCGGCCATCTGCACGGCTGCCAGACCCTGACCCCGCGGCTGCGCTACAGCGGCTCCCCGCTCCCGTACTCCTTCTCCGAGGCCGGGCAGCGCAAGACCATGTGGCTGGTGGAGCTGGACGCGGACGGCGCGGTCGAGGCCCGCCGGGTGGACTGCCCCACCCCCCGCCCGCTGGCCTGCCTGCGCGGCAGGCTGGAGGAGCTGCTCGGCGACCCCGCCCTGGAGGCCCACCGCGGCTCCTGGGTCCAGGCCACCCTCACCGACCCCGGCCGGCCGGCGGAGCCCATGGAGCGGCTGCGCCGCCGCTTCCCGCACACCCTGCAACTGCTCTTCGACCCGGACGAACTCCCGGGGGACGGCGCCCCCAGCTATGGCGCACGGCTGCGCGGCCGCAGCGATCTGGAGGTCGCCGAGGGCTTCGTCCGCCATGTCCGCCCCGGCACCGGGGTCGACCCCGCAGAGAGCGGCTGGCTGCGCGAGGCCTTCGAGTCGGTCCGCCAGGAGGCGGCCCAGTGAGACTGCACACCCTCACCGTCACCGCCTTCGGGCCCTTCGCCGGCACCGAGCGGGTGGACTTCGACGCCCTCGCCGCCTCCGGTCTCTTCCTGCTGCGCGGCGCGACCGGCGCGGGCAAGACCAGCGTGCTGGACGCCGTCTGCTTCGCCCTCTACGGCGAGGTGCCCGGCACCCGTACCCGCAGCCGGCTCCGCAGCGACCACGCCGACCCCCAGCTGCTGACCAGGGTGGTCCTGGAGGTGACCCTGGGCGGCCGCCGTCTGGAGATCACCCGCCTCCCCGAGCAGCTGCGCCCCAAGCGGCGCGGCGAGGGCTACACCCTAGAGAAGGCGCAGACCCTGCTGCGTGAGTACACCGCCGACGGCTGGCAGCCGCTGAGCCGCTCCCACCAGGAGGCCGGGGAGGAGATCGGCCGGCTGCTGGGCATGAGCCGTGACCAGTTCTGCCAGGTGGTCCTGCTCCCCCAGGGCGACTTCGCGCGTTTTCTGCGCGCCGACGCGGCCGAGCGCGCCGATCTGCTGGGCAGGCTCTTCGACACCCGGCGTTTCAGCCGGGTCGAGGAGTGGCTGGCGGCGCGCCGCCGCACCGGCGAGGAGCGGCTGCGCTCCGCCCAGGACGAGCTGCGCCATCTCGTCGCCCGGCTGGACCAGGAGGCCGGCCCGGGAGCGGAGCCCGCCGCCGAGTGGATCCCCTCCGAGGGCTCCCCCGCCGACCTCTCCCGGCAGGCCCCCGCCTGGGCCGCGGTCCTGCGGGGCGACGCGGCCGAGCAGCTGGCCGCCGCCGAGTCCGCGCTGCGCATCGCCGAAGAGGCACACCACGACCACCAGCAGCGCAGCTCGGCCGCCGAGGCGCTGGCGGACCGTCAGGAGAGCCACCGCAGGGCCCTGCTGCGCGACGCCGAGCTGGCCGCCCAGGCCCCCGAGCGTGAGGCCGACCGGGCCCGGCTGGCCGCGGCCAGGGCCGCAGCCGTGGTGGAGTCCGCCCTGCGGCTGCGCCGGAGCGCGGCCGACGCCCATGAGGCCGCCGTACGCCGGGAGCGGGACGCCCGCGCGGCCTGCGGCACCGACCGGGACGCCCCCGCCGCGCAGCTCAGCGTCATCGAGCAGCGGCTGCGCGACGATCTGGTGCGGCTGGAGGCGGCCGGTCAGGCCGAGCGGCGGCTGGCCGGTACGGCGGCCGAGCTGCGCCGGGTGGAGGCCGAGCAGCAGGCCGCCGAGGAGCTGCGCGACGAGGCGGAGCGCCAGCTGGACGGCCTCCCCGCCCAGGAGGAGCAGCTCAACCGACGGCTCGCCGAGGCCCGCCAGGGAGCCGCTCTGGCCGAACAGCTCACCAGCCGTCACCAGGACGCCGAGCAGCGGCTCGCCGCAGCCCGGCACCGTGACCAGCTGCTGGTCCGGGCCCGCCGGGTGGAGGCGGAGGCGGACGCCCACCGGGAGACGGCGGCCAAGGCCCGCCAGAGCTGGCTGGACCTGCGGGAGCGGCGGCTGGACGGCATGGCTGCCGAGCTCGCCCGGCAGCTGCAGCCCGGCGCACCCTGCCCGGTCTGCGGCGCGGCCGAACACCCCGCCCCCGCCCGGCCGTCGGGCGAGCCGGTCACCCGCGAGGTGGAGCAGGCCGCGGAGGCCGAGTTCCGCCGGGCCGAGCTGGCCCACCGGGATGCGTCCGACCGGCTGGCCGCACTGCGTACCGAGGCGGCCGCCGCCGGGGACGCCCCCACGGACGGCGTCGCCGCCGAGGTCGCCGGGCTCGCCGCCGAGCTCGCCGCCGCCCTGCGCGCGGCCGACGGACTGGTGGCCGCGGAGCAGGGCCTCGCCCGGCTCGCCCGGCAGCGTCAGGACCACCTGGAGCAGCAGCGCACCGCCGGGGCACGGGCGGCCGTGCACAGCGACCGCCTGGAGAGCCTCCTCCTGGAGCACGACGCCCTCACCGCGCAGGTCGCCGAGGCCCGCGGTGACGCCCCCTCCGTCGCCGACCGTGCGACCCGTCTCACCGCCCGCATCGCCCGGCTCGCGGACGCGGCCACCGCCGCCCGGGAGGCCGCCGACGCCGCCGCCCGGCTGGAGGACGCCCGCGCCGAGGCGGCCGCGGCGGCCACCGCCGCCGGCTTCGCCACCCCCGAGGCCGCCTCGGAGGCGCTGCTGTCCCCCTCCCGGCAGCAGGAGCTGGAGGCCCGCCTCGCCGCCTGGGACAGCGAGCGGGCCGCCGTACGGACACTGCTGGACGACCCGGCCCTCGCCCGGGCCGCCGCCCAGCCGCCCGCCGACCCCGCCGCCGCGGCCGCACAGCTGGCGGCGGCCACCGCCCGGCTGCGCAGCGCCGCGGCCGCCGAGGACGCCGCCCGGCAGCGCCTCGCCGAACTCCGCAGCCTCGGCGTGCGATTGACCCGCCACGCGGCCGCGCTGGCCCCCGCCCTCGCCGAGCAGGCCCGGATCAGCCGCCTCTCCCAGCTGGCCGCCGGTACCAGCAGCGAGAACCGGCTGCGGATGCGGCTGGAGTCCTATGTGCTGGCCGCCAGGCTGGAGCAGGTCGCCGCGGCCGCCAGCAGCCGGCTGGTACGGATGTCCGGCGGCCGCTACACCCTGGTGCACAGCGACAGCAAGGCGTCCGGCAACAAGCGCGCCGGGCTCTCCCTGCATGTGGTGGACGCCTGGACCGGCACCGAGCGGGACACCGCCACCCTCTCCGGCGGCGAGAGCTTCTTCGCCTCCCTCGCCCTCGCGCTGGGCCTGGCCGACGTGGTCACCGACGAGGCCGGCGGCATGCCGCTGGACACCCTCTTCATCGACGAGGGCTTCGGCACCCTGGACGAGCAGGCCCTGGAGGAGGTGCTGGACGTGCTGGACGGACTGCGGGAGCGCGACCGCGCGGTCGGCATCGTCAGCCATGTCGCGGACCTGCGCCAGCGCATCCCGGCGCAGCTCCTGGTCCACAAGACGCCCCGGGGCTCCACCCTCCGCCTCAGCGGCCCGGACTCCCCCTGAGCAGGCGGGCCCGGAGCCCCGGTACGGGCCTGCGGCACGGACCGCCCGAAACCCGCCGGGCATAGGCTTGGCGGGCAGCAGCCACTGCGCAGCAGCCACAGCGAGGAGGCCCCCATGGCAGATCCGGCACCGCACTGCTACACCGAGTCCGCCGTGAGCGCGCCGGCGCCGGAGGTGCCGGGCGGCCGGGTGGACGGGCCGGTCGCCGACTGTGTGCTCTGCGGCGAACCGACCGAGCATCCGGCCGACCTCCCCGGGACCCCGCTCTGCCCCGTCTGCGCCTGGCAGCAGGCCCAGCGCGGCGCCTGCTCGGGCTGAGACCGCGGGCCGGGCGGGCACGCACCCGGCCCGGCCCGGCGGGCCCGGCGGTCTCAGCCACCCGGCCACCCGGCCACCCGGCCGCTCGGCCACTCAGCCGAGGAAGGAGAGCCGTACCGTCCGGCGCGGGTTGTCCCGGTTGGTGTCCACCAGCACCACGGACTGCCAGGTGCCCAGGGCCAGCCGCCCGTCCACCACGGGCAGCGTCGCATGGGGCGGTACCAGGGCCGGCAGCACATGGTCGCGGCCGTGCCCGGGGCTGCCGTGGCGGTGGCGCCACCGGTCGTCGGCGGGCAGCAGGTCGCGCAGCAGGGTCAGCAGATCGTCGTCGCTGCCGGCGCCGGTCTCGATGACCGCGATCCCCGCGGTGGCATGCGGGACGAAGACGCTCAACAGGCCGTCACGCCCGGCCGCGGCCTCGTCCAGGAAGGCGGCGCAGCGGTCGGTGATGTCCACCGCCGCCTCCGCCGAGCCGGTGGTCAGGTCAAAGGTGCGGGTGAGAAAGGTCTCTGCCATGACCCCATGCTCCCTCACCTCTCAGCCGCCGCCCTGCCCGGTGTCGTCCTCCCGGGTGCCGCCCTGCCCGCTGCCGGCGTCCTCCCCACTCCCGCGGTCCTCCCCGCCGTCGAGCGGCAGCGCCTCGTGCCCCGGCAGCCCGGGACTGCGCCGGCGCTCCTTCATCTCCGCCTCGTACACATGCCGCCGCCCCGCGACCAGTTCCTCACGGGCTCTGCCCTCCAGCGCGCGGAACACCGTGTAGTAGCCGTCGTCGAACTCCTCCACGATCTGGTAGGTCCAGCGGCCGCGCAGCACATTGCGGCCGATCAGCTCGTCCCGCACCTCTGCCGCCAGCCGGTCCTGCCCGAGGCGGTCGAGTGCCTCCACCACCTCGTCCAGCAGCGCATCGGCCCGCCCCACCAGCTGGTGGAACTCGTACAGGGCGCCGCGGGCCCGCTCCAGCCGCTCCAGCGCCTCGGAGAAGCGCCCGGCCGCCACCACCGCCAGGTCGGGCGTCCGGGCCGGACGGCGGTGCCCCGCGTCCACCGCCTCCGCTCCCTCACGCCGCCCGCTACCCGCAGGGTCCGGCTCCTCGCACCGCCCCATTCCCACCACCTCCTGCTCCCGCTCCTACCCCGCTCACAACCCCTCGGCCGCCAGCTCCCGCACGGTGGCGACGGTGTCCGCCTCCGCCGCCGTCTTGTCGTCGCGGTAGCGCAGCACCCTGGCGAAGCGCAGCGCCAGCCCCGCCGGATAGCGGGGACTGCGCTGCAGCCCGTCGAACGCCACCTCCACCACCAGTTCCGGCCGGACCTGGACCACATGGCTGCTGCGGCCCACCTCCCTTTCCAGGAGCGCCGCCGTCTGCCAGGTCAGCAGCTCGTCGGTCAGCCCCTTGAAGGTCTTGCCCAGCATCACCCACTCCCCCAGCTCCGCGCTGCCGTCGCCGCGGGCCGCCAGGTGCAGATTGCTCAGCCATCCGCGCCGCCGCCCGTGCCCCCACTCGGCGGCCACAACCACCAGGTCCAGGGTGTGCCGGGGCTTGACCTTGATCCAGCCCGCGCCGCGCCGGCCTGCGGCATAGGGCGCGGCGGGGTCCTTCACCACCACGCCCTCGTGGCCGTGTGCCAGCGCGTTGCGGAAGAAGGCATGCGCCAGGTCACCGTCGGCGGTCACCGTACGGGGCACCCGCAGCGCCGGGGGCAGGGTCTGCTCCAGGGCCTCCCAGCGCCGCTCCCCCGGCAGGTCCAGCAGGTCCTCGCCGTCGCGGTGCAGCAGGTCGAAGAAGAAGGCCTGCAGCGGCACCTCCTCACGGAGCCGCAGCGGGTCCTGGCGGGAGGCGGTGCGGGCGGCGGTGACCTGGAAGGGGCGCGGCCGGCCGTCCGGGCCCAGCGCGAGGGCCTCTCCGTCCAGCACCGCGCTGCGGACCGGCAGCGCCGCCACCGCCTCCACCAGTTCGGGGACCCGCGCGGTGATGTCGTCCAGGCTGCGGGTGAAGACCGCGATGTCGGAGCCGTCGCGGTGCACCTGCACCCGGATGCCGTCGAGCTTCCACTCCAGCGCGGCGGGGCTGACCCGCTCCAGGGCCGACGCCACGTCGGGGGCCGAGGCGGCCAGCATCGGGCGCACCGGCCGCCCCACCTCCAGTCCGAAGGCCCGGAGCGCCGGCGCACCGCCGGCCAGTGCCGCGGCCGCCACGGCCCGCGCCGACCCGCGGAACATCAGCGCTCTGCGCACCGCGGCCGCCGGGACCTGGGCGGCCTGGGCCACCGCGTCGCCGATCAGCGCGTCCAGCGCGCCCTGCCGGAGTTCGCCCACCAGCACCCCGCTGAGGAAGCGCTGCTCCTCCTCCGTGGCGCGGGCGAAGAGCCCGTGCAGCAGCTGCCGCCGCCCGCCCTGGGCGCCGGGGCCGTGCACCGCGGCGATCCCGGCCAGCGCCTCCTCGGTCTCCCGGACCCCCAGCGTGGGCACCGCGGCCGGGGCCGGCAGGTCCCGCAGCGCCGCGGGGCCGACGCCGACGCGCAGCCGCCGCGACTCCCCGGAGAGCAGGGCGACCGCCGAGGGCGACTCCTCGGGCCCCAGCTCCCGGAGGCAGTCGGCGAGCAGGGCGATCTTGGCGTTGCGCGCCGGTTCGGCGCCGACGGCGTGCGAGGCGGTGGCCAGTCGGTGGAGCAGCATGCGGACATCTCCCGGGTTCCCGGTACGGCGCCGCGGCGGTCGGGGCGGCCGTCAGTCCACTCTCTGCCCCTTGGCCAGGGCGACGACACCCTCGGCGGAGACGGTGTACAGCTCCCGGTCCCGCTGGGGGTTGACCCCGATGGTGGCGCCGGGCGGCACGACCACGTTCTTGTCCAGGATGGCCCGGCGGACCACCGCGCCGCGGCCCACCCGCACCCCGTCCAGCAGTACCGAGCCCTGCACCACCGCGCCCTCCTCGACGACCACCCCGGGCGACAGCACCGACTGGGTGACCTGCCCGGTGACGATGCAGCCGGCGCTCACCATGGACTCGCTCGCGATGCCACCGGCCACGAACTTCGCGGGCGGCAGCTGCGCCGGGTGGGTGAAGATCGGCCACTGGCGGTTGTAGAGGTTGAAGACGGGGTGGACCGAGATCAGGTCCTGGTGGGCCTCGTAGTAGGAGTCCAGGGTCCCGACGTCCCGCCAGTAGCCGTGGTCGCGTTCGGTCTCCCCGGGGACCCGGTTGTCGTCGAAGTCGTACACCATCGCCTGCCCGGCGCCGGCCAGCATCGGCATGATGTCGCCGCCCATGTCGTGCCGCGACGACGGGTTGTCTGCGTCCCGCTGCAGGGCGTCGACCAGCACCTTGGTGGAGAAGACGTAGTTGCCCATGGAGGCGAAGACCCTGGTGGGGTCGCCGGGCAGGCCGGGCGGGTCGGCGGGCTTCTCCAGGAAGTCGGCGACCCGCCGCCCGTCGGAGGCGGTGGTGATCACCCCGAACCCGGCGGCCTGCTCGCGCGGCACCCTGATCCCCGCCACGGTGACGCCGGCGCCGGACTCGATGTGGGCCTGCAGCATCTGCTGGGGGTCCATCCGGTACACATGGTCGGCGCCGAAGACCACGATGTGGTCGGGCTGCTCGTCGCGGACCAGGTTGAGCGACTGGTAGACAGCGTCGGCGCTGCCCAGGTACCAGCGCGGCCCCAGCCGCTGCTGGGCCGGTACGGGGGTGACGTAGTCGCCGGTCAGCCCGGCCAGCCGCCAGGTGGTGGCCAGATGGCGGTCCAGCGACGACGACTTGTACTGGGTGAGGACGCAGATCCGGGTGATGCCGCCGTTGACCAGGTTGGAGAGGACGAAGTCGATCAGCCGGTAGCCGCCGCCGAAGGGCACCGCGGGTTTGGCCCGGGAGGCCGTCAGCGGCATCAGCCGCTTGCCCTCCCCGCCGGCGAGCACCATTCCCAGCACCGAAGGTCCACCGCGCACGTCCCGCTCCTTCCCGCCACTGCTCGTCCCCCGCACCGCGGGGGCCGGTCCCTCAGCGTCTCCCGGCGAGCTGCTCGTAGAGGCCCACCGTGCGCCGTGCCACCGCCGCCCAGCCGAACTCCGCCACCGCACGCCGCCTGCCCGCGCGGCCCATCTCCTCAGCCGTCCCGGGGTCGGCGACCAGGGTGTTGACCGCGGTCGCCAGCCCCGCCTCGAAGGCCGCCGGGTCGTCCTCCCGGTAGGGGACGAGCAGCCCGGTGCTGCCCTCCGCCACCACCTCGGGGATTCCCCCGACGTTGGAGGCGACCACCGGGGTACCGCAGGCCATCGCCTCCAGGTTGACGATGCCCAGCGGTTCGTAGACCGAGGGGCAGGCGAACAGCGTGGCATGGGTGAGCAGTTGGACGACATCCCCGCGTGGCAGCATCTCCGGGATCCAGAACACTCCCTCGCGCTGCCGCCGCAGTGTCCCCACCAGATGCCGGAACTCCTGGCCGATCTCCTCGGTGTCGGGTGCGCCCGCGCACAGCACCAGCTGGATACCGGGGTCGAAGTCCAGGGCGGCGCGCAGCAGATGCGGTACGCCCTTCTGCCGGGTGATCCGTCCGACGAAGACCACCATGGGCCGGCCGGGGTCGATCCCGTGGTGTTCCAGCACGGCGGTCCCGGGGTCCGGGCGGTACAGGTCGGTGTCGATGCCGTTGTGGATGACGTGCACCCTGGCCGGGTCCACCGCGGGGTAGCAGGACAGGATGTCCTGCCGCATGCCGTGGGAGACCGCGACGACGGCGTCGGCGGCCTCGATGGCGGTGCGCTCCGCCCAGGAGGAGACCGCGTAGCCGCCGCCGAGCTGCTCGGCCTTCCACGGCCGCAGCGGTTCCAGGGAGTGAGCCGTCATCACATGCGGTACGCCGTGCAGCAGTTTGGCGAGGTGCCCGGCGAGGTTGGCGTACCAGGTGTGGGAGTGCACCAGGTCCCGTCCCGCCACGGCGTCCGCCATGGCGAGGTCGATGCCGAGGGTGCGCAGGGCGGGGTTGGCCCCGGCCAGCTCCGCCGGGGCCGGGTGCCGGTGCACCCCGTCGTGGGGGGCGCGGGCGGGGTGGCCGCC
>NZ_LIQR01000129.1 GCF_001418575.1 Peterkaempfera griseoplana | reverse complement strand
CCGGCCCCGCCTTCGCGGGGGCCGGGGCGGGGGCCGCGATGCCCGAGTTCCGGCGGGCTCCCGTGGGCCTGCACGAACTCGGCGCCGTGGTGGAGCGGGTGCGGTCGTCCGTGGAGAGCGTGATCGAGGGCAAGCCGGAGGCGGTGCGGGTCGCCCTGACGGTGATGCTGGCCGAGGGGCACCTGCTGATCGAGGACGTGCCCGGGGTGGGCAAGACCATGCTGGCCAAGGCGCTGGCCCGGTCGGTGGACTGCACGGTCCGCCGGATCCAGTTCACCCCCGACCTGCTGCCCTCCGACGTCACGGGCACCAACGTCTTCGACCAGAACCGGCGGGACTTCGAGTTCCGGCCCGGCGCCATCTTCGCCCAGATCGTGGTGGGCGACGAGATCAACCGCGCCTCGCCCAAGACCCAGTCGGCGCTGCTGGAGTCCATGGAGGAGCGCCAGGTGACCATCGACGGCACCAGCTACGAGCTGCCGTCGCCGTTCATGGTGATCGCCACCCAGAACCCGGTGGAGATGGAGGGCACCTACCCGCTGCCCGAGGCCCAGCGCGACCGCTTCATGGCCCGCATCTCCATCGGCTACCCCGGCCCCGAGGCCGAGCTGGCCATGCTGGACACCCACGGCGGCGCCTCCCCGCTGGACGACCTGCAGCCCGTGGCGCACGCCCACGACATCCTGAAGCTGATCGACGCCGTACGGACGGTGCATGTCGCGGACACGGTGCGCCGGTACGCCGTCGAGCTGGTCGGCGCCACCCGTACCTCCCCCGAGCTGCGGCTGGGCGCCTCGCCCCGCGCCACCCTCCACCTGCTGCGCGCCGCCCGGGCCGCCGCCGCGCTGGAAGGCCGCGACTACGTGCTGCCGGACGACGTGCAGGCGCTGGCCGTACCGGTGCTCGCGCACCGCCTGCTGCCGACCGCCGAGACCCAGCTGAGCCGGCGCTCCACCGAGCAGGTCGTCCGGGACCTGGTGCAGCGGCTGCCGATCCCGCGTCCCTTCGGCGACCAGAGCGCGCCGCTGCGGAGGGGCTGAGGTGGCCTCGAAGGGCACCGAGCAACCGTCGAGCCTGCGTACCGGCCTGCGGGGGATGACCACCCGCGGCCGCTCCTTCCTGGCCGCCGGGCTCACCGCGGTCCTCTGCTCCTATCTGCTGGGCCAGGACGCCCTGCTGCGGGTGGGGGTGCTGCTGGCCGCGCTGCCGCTGGCCTCCGTCGTGCTGCTGCTGCGCACCCGTTACCGGGTGGCGAGCGGCCGCCGGCTGACGCCGCAGCGGGCCCCGGCCGGGCAGGAGGCCCGGGTGCACCTGCGGGTGGACAACGTCTCCCGGGTCCCCACCGGGCTGCTGATGCTGGAGGACCGGGTGCCGTATGTGCTCGGCCCGCGTCCGCGCTTCGTGCTGGACCGGGTGGAGCCGCGCGGGCACCGGGAGGTCTCCTACCGGGTCCGCTCCGATCTGCGCGGCCGCTATCCGCTGGGGCCGCTGCAGCTGCGGCTGTCCGACCCGTTCGGGATGTGCGAGCTCACCCGCGCCTTCACCACGGCGGACATCCTCACCGTGGTGCCGCAGGTGCAGCCGCTGCCGCCGATCAGGCTGGCCGGGGAGTGGACCGGCTACGGCGACAACCGGTCACGGGCGGTGGCGCTGGCCGGCGAGGACGACGTGGTGCCGCGCGGCTACCGGCACGGCGACGACCTGCGGCGGGTCCACTGGAAGTCCACCGCCCGCTACGGCGAACTGATGGTGCGCCGCGAGGAGCAGCCGCTGCGCTCCCGGGCGACGGTGCTGCTGGACACCCGCGAGACCGCCCATCGCGGCACCGGACCGGGTTCCTCCTTCGAGTGGGCGGTCGCCACGGCCGCCTCGGTGGCCGTGCACCTGCTGGAGCGCGGCTATGCGGTCCGGCTGCTCACCGACACCGGCCTCTCGGTGCCCGAGACCGGCACCTCCGAGACCGGCGGCTCGGTGTCCGACGCCTCCGGGCTGATGCTGGACACCCTGGCCGTGGTGCAGCTCTCCGACGGCACCGGCCTGTCCCGCGCCGAGCAGGTGCTGCGGCTCGGCGGCGAGGGCCTGGTGGTGGCGGTGCTCGGCGCCCTGGACGAGGAGCAGGTGGCCGGCCTGGGGCGGCTGCGCCGGCGGGCCGGCGCAGCGGTGGCGTTCCTGCTGGACACCGGTACCTGGACCGGGCTGCGCCATGTGCTGCCCGGGGTGGGCGGGGACGACACCGCCACCCAGGAGCGGCTGCTGCGCGAGGCAGGCTGGACCGTGCTGCGGGCCGCCGCCGGGGACTCGGCCGCCGCACTGTGGCGGCTGGCCGACCGCAGCGCCCAGGGCGGCGGGGAGCCGAGCTTCACCGGGGGCGCGGCGCCGTCCCGGAGCGCCGAGGGAGAGGGGGGTCCGGCATGACGGGCCGTACCCGGCTGACGCTGGTCTCGGCGGCGGCCGTACTGCTGGTGTCGTTCTGCCTGACCCCGCTGCTCAGCGGTGCGGGCTGGCTGGTGCACGCCGCCTTCCTGATCGCGGTCACGGCGGGGGTCGGCGCGGCGGTACGGCGGCTGCCGGTACCCCGCCCGCTGATGACGGCCGTGCAGCTGCTGGTGCTGTTCTACCTGCTGCTGCTGGGCTTCGCCCGCGGCGCCCTGGTGTACGGGCTGCTGCCCGGCCCGGGGAGCGTGGACCGGCTGGGTCAGGTGCTGCAGAACGGCTTCGACGACATCAGTGCCTATGGCACACCCGCCCCGGGCACCCCCGGGCTGCGGCTGATCCTGGTGGGCTCGGTCGCGCTGATCGGGCTGGCCGTGGACACCCTGGCCGTCACCTACCGGCGCGCGGCGCTGGCCGGGCTGCCGCTGCTGGCGCTCTACTCGGTGGGCACCGGGCTCGGCGACGGCGGGGCGGAATGGCTGTGGTTCCTGCTGGCCGCGGGCGGCTATCTGATGATGCTGTTCTCCGACGGCCAGGACCGGCTGACCCGGTGGGGACGGGTCTTCCACGGCTCCGGCCGCGGCGGTACCGGCCCGGCGCCGCTCACCCGCAGCGGGCACCGGATCGGCGTCGTGGCCCTGGCCGTCGCCCTGGTGGTGCCGGCCTTCCTGCCGCGGCTGGGCGACGGCCTGGTCGCCGGCGGTCTCGGCCACGGCGGCGGCAAGGGCGGCGGCACCATCACCGCCATCAACCCGGTGGTCTCCCTGCAGGCCGACCTCAACCGCCCGGTCAACGTCGAGCAGCTGCGCTACACCACCACCTCGCAGAACGCCGGGAACATGTACATCCGGGTGGCGGTCTCCGACGACTTCAACGGCGTCGACTGGAAGCCCTCCCAGCAGAAGGTGGAGGACGTACCCCCGGTCCTGCCCAACCCCACCGGGCTCGCCGACTCGGTGGCCCGCACCGAGGTGGACACCAGGATCCAGATCGGCGACCACCTGCGGCAGGAGTGGCTGCCCATGCCCTACCCGGCGTCGCAGATCGACGTGCCGGGCGACTGGCGGTTCGAGCCCAACAGCCGGACCCTGGTGGGCGACAACGGGCAGAAGACCCTCGGGCTGTCGTACTCCGTGAAGAGCCTGGAACTGCAGCCCACCGCGGAGCAGTTGCGCAACGCGCCCGCACCGCCGGACGACATCGCGCAGCGCTACCTCAAGCTGCCCGGCAATCTGCCGCCCGTGGTGCGGACCACCGCGCTGGCGGTGACCCGCAACGCCGCCACCCCGTACGACAAGGCGGTGGCGCTGCAGGAGTGGTTCGCGGGCTCCGGGCTGTTCACCTACGACACCGAGGTGGAGGCCGGCACCGGTACCAACGCCATCGCCAAGTTCCTCCAGGACAAGCGCGGCTTCTGCGTGCATTTCTCCGCCACCATGGCCGCGATGGCCAGGACCCTGGGCATCCCCGCCCGGGTGGCGGTCGGCTACACCTCGGGCACCCTGCAGTCCGACAACAGCTGGCTGGTGGGCAGCAAGGACGCCCACGCCTGGCCGGAGCTGTACTTCGAGGGCGCCGGCTGGCTGCGCTTCGAGCCCACCCCCAGCCGGGGCATCGCCCCCGACTACACCCAGCAGCAGGCGTCCACCACCCCGGGCGGCGACCACCAGGAGCCCGCTCCCAAGCCCACGGCGCACCCCTCGGCCGGCCCCACCGCCGGCAGCAGCTGCACCGGACGGCTGCGGCAGACGGGCGACTGCGGCAACCACGACACCGCCACCCCGGCGGTCACCGTGGAGCAGTCCCCGTGGCCCACGGTGGGCGTCCTGGTGGGGATCGGCGTCGGGGCGCTGCTGCTGATGCTGCTGCTCACCCCGATGCTCTGGCGGATGCGGCTGCGCCGGGCGCGGCTGGGTCCGGGGGGCGGACCGCCGGACGGGGCCGCCGTACAGCCGGAGCTGACCGACCAGCAGGTGCTGGCCGCCTGGCAGGAACTGGTGGACTCGGCCTGGGACGTGGGGATCGCCCCGGACGGCGCCGAGACCCCGCGGCGCACCGTCGGCCGGATCGCTGCGGCCGCGCCGCTGGAGGGCGAGTCCAGGGAGGCCGCCGGCCGGGTGGCGCTGGCGACGGAGCGGGTGCTCTATGCGCGCACCGCGCAGCCGGCTCCGGGGCTGGACCGGGACGTCCGTACGGCCAGCGACGGCCTGCGGGCCGCCGCCGGCCGGCGGACCCGGGTGCGGGCGGTGCTGCTGCCGCCGTCGTCGATGCGGCTGGCCTGGCGGATCGCCGACCGGCTGGGCGCCGTACGGGACGCGGTGCAGAGCGGGGTGTGGGCGGTGCGGCGGCGGATCGCCGGCGTGGTGGTCCGCCGACGGCACCGGTGAGCGGCGCACCGGCGGAGCTGAGCGGCGCACCGGCGGAGCTGAGCGGCGCACCGGCGGCGGTGCGGGCCCGGGGGTTCCGGCCGGGGTGACGCGAAGGCGGGCCCGGGCAACGCGAAGGCGGTGGGCGGACAGTCCGAGGACTGTCCGCCCACCGCCTTCGACGTGGGCCCTGTGTCGCCTGTCGTCGGGGCCGCCGCGGTCAGGGACCCTGCTGCTCGTCCCTGCGCCGCTGCCAGCGCTGCTCGATACGGTCCATCATCCCGGCGCGGCGCTGGACGGGGGCGGATCTGGGGCCGCCCCCCGCGGCACCGCGTGGCGCGCGCTTCCATCCGGTGACGGCGAGGACGGCGCAGCCCAGCATGACCAGGAAGCCGACCACACTCACCGGCACGATCTGCGCGACCATGCCCCCCATCAGGAGGCCGATGCCCACCACGAACCCTGCGGCGGCGAGGTAGACGCGCCGGCGGGTGTAGGTGCGCAGCCCGGTTCCCTCAAGCGCTGTCGCGAACTTGGGATCTTCGGCGTACAGCGCTCGCTCCATCTGCTCGAGCAGTCGCTGCTCGTGCTCCGAGAGCGGCACGGAGTCCTCCTACTCGTCGGTCGCGGGGGCGACCGCCGCCACCCCTGGCGGGATGGCGAGTCCCTTCAGGATAGGCAGGGAGTCACTCCCGTGGAACCCACCCCATTGCAGACAGCCACAGCGCGGTTCCGGACGGTCGCGACTCCGCCATGCCATCCGGGCCCTGATGTGGTCCATATGCCCCATGCACCTGGCTGTCATGCTTCGTTGCTTTACCCAGATCATACGGTCCGCCGGCCTGTTGTGGAGGGGTCAACCGAAGGTGCGATGGACCACTCCGCCGAGGTGCGTGCCGTCGTCCCCCCAACGGACGAGGGGCCCGCGTGGTGCCCGGGGCCGCCGGTGGGCCGGTGGTCGATGAGGCTGGCGGGACGGACGGCGCCGTCCCCGAACCGGCGGCTCACCGCGTCCACCGTGCGCTCCACCTCCCGCCAGCCGTGCTCCCGCTCGCCCAGCGCGGGCTGCACGGCACGGCCCGCGGCGGACACCAGCCCCTCGGCGCGCAGCCCGACCAGCCGGATGCGGGCCCGCTGGAGATGCAGCGCACGGTGCAGCGCGGCGGCCGCCGCATGGAGATCACGGGCCAGGTCGACGGGCTCGGGCAGGGTGCGGGAGCGGGTGATTGTGGTGAAGTCGTGGAAGCGGATCTTCAGGGTGACGGTACGGGCGGCCAGCCGGGCGGCGCGCAGCCGGGCGGCGGTGGCCCCGGACAGGGCCAGCAGGGTGCGCTCCACCACCTCCGGGTCGTCGGTGTCGGCGGGATAGGTGTGCTCGGCGCCCAGGCTCCGCTCGGCCCGGTACGGAACCACCGGCCGGTCGTCCACCCCCTGGGCGAGACGGTGCAGTTGGTCCCCGGCGGCGGCCCCCAGCATCCGCCGCAGGGTGGCTCTCGGCGTGTCGGCGAGGTCCGCGACGGTGTGCAGCCCGAAGCGGCCCAGCAGCTCGGCGGTGCGCTCCCCCACCCCCGGCAGCCCGGCGGCCGGCAGCGGCCGCAGGAAGTCCGCCACCTGCTCCGGGGCCACCTCCCGCAGCCCGTCGGGCTTGGAAGCGGTGGCGGCCAACTTGGCCACCAGCTTGCTGGGGCCGATGCCGACGGACGCCGTGAGCGACTGCTCGGCGGCGATGGCGGCCCTGATGTGCCGGGCCAGGCCGAGCGGGTCCCCCGGTACTCCGGCCAGGTCGAGATAGGCCTCGTCCAGCGAGACCGGCTCCACCCTGCGGGCCAGGGAGTGCAGCAGCTCCATCACCCCGGTGGAGGCGAGGGCGTACTCGTCCGGGTCCGGCGGCAGGAAGACGGCCTGCGGGCAGAGCCGGCGGGCCCGGCCCACCGGCTGGCCCGCGTGCACACCGCGGGCACGGGCGTCGTAGGTCGCGGACATCACCACACCGCGCGGGCCGGCGGAGCCCACCACGACCGGGCGATCCTGCAGTTCGGGACGGCGGCGCAGCTCGACCGAGGCGTAGAAGGCGTCCAGGTCGACCAGCAGCACGGCGGAGGTCATGAGCCCCACCGCCGCCCGCGCGGGGCCGAAGCCGGAGGTGTCCCCTCCGGCCGGGGCCGGGGGGAGCCGCCCGAACCGCCGGGGACCGGGCCGCGGGGGACGCCCCAGGACGGCCGGGCACTCGGCGCGGCGGAGCCGGGCCGCCCGTACGACGCCTGCTCAGATCCGGTCCGGCCGGCCCTACTTGAGCTCGGCCAGCAGATGCAGCTGGGTGGCCGCGGCGTGGAAGGCGGGCTGCTGGGCAGCGGCCTCCTCCAGTTTGAGCAGCGCCTCCAGCGCACCGGGCTCGGAGTCGACCAGCACCCCGGGGACCAGGTCGGCGAAGACCCGGATGCCGTGGACGGAGGCCACATGCAGACCGGCGGCGCCGGCGAGGTCGGTGAGCTCGTCGACGGTGAAGCGGCGCGGCATGGGATCACCGGCGCCCCAGCGGCCCGACTCGCCCTCCAGCGCGTGGCGGGCCTCGACGAAGTGCCCGGCCAGGGCCCGGGCCAGCACGGCGCCGTGCCGGTTGGCGGCGAGCAGACTGACCAGGCCGCTCTTGCGCAGCACCGCGGTGATGCTGCCGAGGGCCTCGGCGGGGTCGTCCACGACCTCCAGGACACCGTGGCAGAGCACCACGTCGGTGCTGCCGGGCTCCACCAGGTCGGCCAGGGTCTGGGTGTCGCCCTGCACCGCGCGGACCAGGTCGGTGACACCGGCCTCGGCGGCGCGGCGCTCCAGGGCGAACAGTGCGTCGGGGCTGGGGTCGACCACGGTGACCCGGTGGCCGAGGCGGGCCACGGGCACCGCGAAGTTGCCGGTGCCGCCTCCGGTGTCCAGGACGTCGAGCACCGGGCGGTCCGACTCCTCGGCCCTGCGGTCGAGGGCCTCCCGCAGCACCTCCCAGACCACAGCGGTACGCAGGGAGCTGCGGGGGCGCGTCGGGTACACGGGGGGACTCCTCGGCAGGACGGGTCAGGACGGAACCACCTTAGAACGTCCGGCAGAGCACTGGCGCGGCGACTCATCCCGGACTCCCCGGACTGGAGTGCCAGAGCTTGCGCGGGGCGTCGCCGGCGGGCTCCCCCGCAGGCCGCAGGTCCGCGTACGGGGACTGGCGGAAGCCGCTGGGGTGGACCAGCACCCGGTGCCCGGGGGCCGCGGCGACGGGCTCGGGCGGGGTGGCGAGCAGCTCCCGCACGGCGTCGATGCCGCGCTGCTCCCACAGCTGCTGGAGGACGGTGAGATCCCAGGCGGCGCCTGCGGTGAGGGAGACCCCGCGCGGGCCGGTGCGGCGGACGGTGCCGCGGGCCAGCAGCAGCCAGGAGTGGAAGACGGTGGTGGCGTACGACTGCTGGGCGCGTTCGAAGAAGGCCAGGTCGACCGGGCCGGTCGCGTCGTCGAGGGTGGCGAAGACGACCCGGGTGCCGGTGCGCACGGGCGGGGTCTGGGTGGCGACCTTCACCCCGGCGACCAGGATCTCGGTGCGGTTGCGGGTGCGCAGCAGGTCGCGGGCGCGGGTGACGCCGAGTTCGGCGAGCAGCGGCTCGTAGAGGGCGATGATGTGGCTGCTCCAGTCCAGGCCGAGGATCTCGATCTCGGCCCGGATCCGCTCGGCGTCGC
>NZ_LIQR01000128.1:14086-17726 GCF_001418575.1 Peterkaempfera griseoplana | reverse complement strand
GTTGGCGGGGGCGTCGTGGACGGCCGTGGGGTCGGGGCCGTAGAGGCGTTCGAGGACGGGGAGGAGTTCGGGGACGTTGTTGCGGACCCACTCGGGGCCGTTGTTGCGAGGCTCGCCGGTGTGGGGGTCGTTGCCGTGGTTGGTGCCGAGGTAGGCGTTGGTGACCTGGGCGAAGTACTCGTCCTCGTTGCGGGCGGAGTAGTTCTCCACGGGCTTGCCGTCGGGCCCGGTGGTGGTGAAGCGCCCGTCGGGCCAGGGGGCGGCGTCGCCCTGGGCGCGGCGGTTGTTGTAGCTGTCGGTGATGGCGTCCTGGTGGCCCTGGCTGAGGCCGTAGCGGTGCAGGGTGTGGGCGAACTCGTGGGTGGTGGTGGAGTAGCCGTCGGTGTAGTGCTTGCTGGAGCCGACGCTGGTGTCCTCACCGAGGAGNNACGACCTGCGCGGCACCACCGCCGCCGGCCTCGCCGGCGGCGGTGGTGCCGCGCAGGTCGTGGAACGGCCTGACGTCGGGCATGGGGGTGTCCTTGGGGACGACGACCACCCGTGAGCCGTTCTTGAGCAGGCGGGCCGTGGTGTCAGGGTCCTGCAGCATGCGGGAGATCTGGGCCTGGGCCTCCTGGCGTGCGGAGGCGGGGCGCTCGGAGCCCTCGTGCACGTCCACCAGCAGCTGGGCCGCGGTACGGGCGAACTCCCGCGGGGGGAGGCCGTCGTGGAGCGCGTCCACGAACGCCGGGTCCTTGGCCAGCCAGCGCCGGTTCTCCGGCGACAGGTTCTCCAGCGACTGCGCCCGGTCCTGCGCCGACATGGACGGCAGGTCCCGGACCAGTTCCTCGGCCTTCGGCGGCTTCGTCGCCACGTGCCGCTGCTCACCGCCGAGGTCCCGGACGGCGCCGCGGACCTGGCCGCTGCCGGCGAGCCGGTTCAGCTCCGCCTGCCGCTCCTGACGCCGCTGCTCCTCCAGGCCCGGCCGCGAACCACCGTCGGAGCGCGAACCGCCATCGGAGCGGGAACCGCCGCCGGAACGCGGTGCGCCGCCGGACGACGCGCCCGGACCTCGCAGGCCGACCACGCCGATCCCGGCGACACCGCCCTCCGCAGGCGCCGGGTGCGCGGTGGCCGAGGCCGCGGCGCCGGACGGGGTACCCGTCGAGGAGGACGGCGCCGACGGGGTCGAACCCGTAGGACCGTGCGGCGCCGGAGCCCCGCTCCCGCCGACCGGCGCCCCCGAGGGCGGCGGTGCGGACGGCGAGGTGGACGGCGCGGTGGACGACCGGCCCAGACCGGAGCCCCCACCGGTCATCGAGGTCGGGGACGCCGACACCGGCGGCGCCGGGGGCGCGGCCGGGGCCACGGGCCGCGCCGAACCCGGAGCCGGTGCCGCCCCGCTCGGCGCCGGCGAGGCCATGGGAGCCCCACCGGCGGCGGGCGGGAACCCGGAGGTGTTCGGAACCGAGGTGCCCGACGCGTCGTGCGCCCCGGCCCCGGAACCGGCCGGGGCGTCGAACGACGGTGACGACGGCGAGGGCGACGATGCCGAGGGGGACGGTGTCGCGGACGGCGACGAACTCGCGTCGGAGGGCGCGGTGCTGACCCCGGACGTGTTCAGCTCCAGTGCACCCGGGTCCGAGACGTGCGGCCTGGAGGCCGTGCCCCCGTGGGCGGACGAGGACACCCCTGGCCCGCTGTCCGCGGCCGGGGCGAAGCCCTCCGGGCGGGTGGACCGGACAAAGGTGGGTGCGGGCGCCGACTCGCCCGTGACACGGCTGTCCGCCACGGTGCGGGCCGGTGCGGGATCGGGGTGGCTCCCGTGGACCGTCTGCGAGGGGTCGGGGTCGGTCCGTACGGGGGTGTCGTTGGTCCGGGCCGTGGTGTCATCGGCGCGGGCGGAGACAGACTCCGAGTGCGGCGCAGTGTGATCCGTCTCGGACGGGGCGTCGTTCGTCCGGACCACGGTGTCGTCCGCACGAGCGGAGACAGACTCCGAGTGGGGCGCAGTGTGACCCGTCTCGGACGGGCCGTCGTTCGTCCGGACCACGGTGTCATCGGCGCGGGCGTACACAGGGTCGGAGTGGGGCGCGACGTGGTCCGTCTGCGCTGGGGTGTCATCGGTCCGGGCGGGGATGTCGTCGCTTCGGGCCGGGGTGTCGTCCGCGCGGACGGTCGTGGCGTCGGGTGCGGTACCGGCGAGGGAGTCGGGGGTGAAGCCCCGCGCGCCGCCCTGGGCGGTCCCCTGCAGGACGTCCGCGGTGGTGGTCGTAGGAACGTCGGCGCTGGTCGAGGTGGTGAAGCCACGACCGCCGTTGAGGCCGTCGGATCCGGCGCCGAAGGACGAGGACACCGAGCCGTTGCCCGTGGTTGCCGACGTGCGTCCCGAGTGGTCGGCCGTCTCGGAGCCGAAGGGCACCAGACCGGTGGGGCCCGAGGAAGAACCCGTACTGTCGATGGACGAGGTGGCCGGGCCGGTACCCAGTCCCCGGAAGGTCGACTGCGAGCCCGCGTCGGCGTCGGCGGAGAAGACCGGCCTGCCGCCGCCCGTACCGGACGTCGTCCCGGTGCCCGGGGTCTCGCCGGGCACGGTGGTGCTCATCCCCTCGGTGTGGGGCGCGTTCATGTGGTCGGGGGTGTGGAAGTTGCCCTTGAAGGCGGACGCGCCCGCGTGCAGGCCCGCCCCGGCTCCGCCGCTCAGGCCGGAGCCCAGCAGGCTGTCGCTGTCGACCGTACCGGTGGTGATCAGCTGGGTGCCGACGTCGGTACCCACGCCCACCGCCGCACCGGTGGCAACCTTGCCGGGCAGGGTGCCCATGGCCCCGCCCAGACCGACCTTGTTGCCTACGGCACCGACTCCCCGCCCGAGGCCGACGCCGACGGCACCGGCGACGGCGCCGCCCTCGACGGCCTGGCCCAGCTCCTTGAAGTCCAGGCTCTTGCGGTGACCCTCGGCGATCTCGATCGTCTGCGCCAGCAGGTTGATGCCGCCCATGATGGCGGCCTGCTTGGCGGCGTGCTTCAGAGCCTCCTTGAGGAGCTGCTTGAGAAGCTGCTGCACCACCGTCCGGCTGATGCCGATCTCGATCGGGATCTGCGCCAGGGACGCGCCGAACGTGAACGGTGCCTCGGCCTCTGCCGTCGCGATCTCGACCGCCAGGATGGCTATCTGCGCGATGATCTGGATCTTCGCCGTCTCGATGGAGTTGGCCATCGACTCCAGCATCTCGGCCATGCCCTCGCAGCCCTGGACGCCTCCGGGGAAGTAGCCCGGCGCGCTTTCGGACGTCGCGGTGAACTGCGTGTCCCAGTACTTGCCGAGCGCTTCCGACGCGACGCCCTGCTGCCCGTCCAGAGCACGCTGGACGGTGGAGCCGGCGGCGCGTCCGACCTCGTCGAGCTGCTGGCTGACCTGCCGCCACTGGTCAGCCATCTGGCGCAGCTGGTCCTCGTCGCCCTCCGGCCACCGGGTGCCGGCCAGGAGCAGCAGAACCCACTGCAGGGGCTCAGGAATCTCGACCGCCATGTCGTTCAGCGTCCTTCGTGGGTCGGGCCGGGTTCAGCGACGGGGTGCTCGGCCATCAGCCGAGGTTCGACCGGGATCTGGGGCGTTTCCACCGGCATCGCCGCCACCTCGGCAGGCTCCAACCGTGCGGCC
>NZ_LIQR01000128.1:0-14033 GCF_001418575.1 Peterkaempfera griseoplana | reverse complement strand
CCGGGGCTCCACCGGAATCTGAGCCGTCTCCATCGGCACCCCGGCAGACTCGTACCGCGGAGTCACCGGACTGTCAGCGACAACCGGGTCGTAGAGGGAGTCGGGGCTCGTCATGCTGTAGCCGGGGCCGGACACCGCCGTGCTGGAGATCTCCGTCCCGTACGAGTACCCGGACGGGGACCAGTAGTTGCCCTGCGTCGACTCGAGGTCCTGGTCCTGGCCGGTGAGGCCGGAGACGACGGCCTGCTCGGTGGCCTCGTAGTTGTCGGCCATGAACTTGATGCCGTCGGCGGTGTCGCGCAGTTCCTTCGGCAGGTTCTTCAGGACGGTGAGTATGTCGGTCGAGTACTTGATGTATCCCTTGTCGCCCTCGGCGAACTGCTTGCCCGCGTGGTCGTCGCCCCAGGGCTTGTCGAACTGGGACAGGAAGCTGTTGAGCGACGTGTACATCTCCGAGAGCTGGTCGGCCATGGAGTGCAGCGGGTTGACGGCCGCCGTGTACTGCTCCGGGACCACCTGGAAGCCGCTGCCTGCCGAACCGTCACCGGTCGCGGTGGGCGCGACGGGAGTGTCGGGGAGGGTGGGGACCACCGTGCCGATCCGCTGCGCGGCGGCCGCCCGCGTCGCCGGCTCGATGGTCTCCGACCTGGCCGTCCGCAGGTATTCCTCAGCCATGGCGCTCCCTCATCTCCTGCGTGTTCCTTACTGCTGCCGTCCGTCGGCCCGTGGCCGTGTGTCCGCCGTGGTACATCATCGCTGCTGGGATCCGGTGCCCTGTCCGGCAGGGGCAGGGGCAGGGGCAGGGGCGCCCGCGTTGTCGAGGGCGCCGCTCGCCGCCATCCGGGACAGCGCCGTGCGCAGGAACGGGCTGGGCACCGTGTAACCGCCCTCCTGCCGCAGCTGCCGTGGTGCACCCGGCTCCGGCCGCTGCTCCGCGGACGCGCCGCCGCCCGGGTCGTCGGGGTGTCCCCGGCGGGCGGCGACCGACCGTGACCGGGCGAGATGGTCGTCCTCAGGTGCCCCGGTTCCGGCCTCGGCCGAGGCCTGGGCCCCGGCTGCGTGCTCGCGGTGCGCCGCCGCCGGGGCGGCACCTTCGGTGCGGGCTTCGCCGTCGGCGCCGCTCTCGGGGTCGGGCCCGAGGACCGCCGTACGCAGCTGCCGCATCAGCAGGTCCTCGCCCGATCCCTCCTCGGTCGCCGGATCCGACGCCCCGGCGGGGGCCTCGTGGCCCGGGGCGTGGGGGCCGCCCGTGTCGTGCTCCGCCGCGTCCGTACGGGCCGCGTCCAGCCAGCGGCGGCGCATGCGGTGGAGTTCCCGGTCCCCGGCGGGAACCCGGGTCGCGGTGCCGGTGACACCCCGGTCGGTGAGCAGCTGCTCGTCGTCGTCCAGGACGTCCTCGCCCAGTGTGGTGGGACGGATGTACTTGCGCGCGCCGCGCTTCTCGCCCTTTCCGCCGCCACCGCCGCCGAGGCCGCCGGGCCGGGTGCCGGTGGCGCCGGCCCCGGCCGCCGCCGTCCCGGACCGGCCCGCAGCCGAACCCGTGGCCGAGGTTGCGGTGCGTCCCCCCAGCGAGCCCGTCCCGCGACCGGCCGCGGCCCCTTCCTGGGCCATGCCGGCCATGCCCGCCCCGGCCCGCGCACTGGCGAGCCCGGGCGAGCCCACCGATCCGCCGGTGCGCAGACCGCTGCCCGAGAAGCCGCCGCCCCCGCCGAAGCCACCCGAGCCGCCTCCGAAGGCCGACCCGGCTCCGCCGCCGAACCCGCCCAGGGACGAGCCCAGTGCGCCCAGTCCGCTCCCTCCGCCCGTGGAACCGGTCAGGTCGAACGGCGTGCCGCCGGATCCCGTGGACGGGCTCCAGGGGACCAGGCCGGAGCCGCCGGCGGAGGGGTAGCCCGTGGTCGTTGAGCCGACGTCACCCAGGCCTGCGATCTGGAGCCTCGGGGAGGTGGAGGAGAGGTCGAAGGGCGACCCGCCGCCGGAGGAGTCGTACGGGCCCCCGCCGTAGCCCGTGCCCGTCCCGGAGTAGGTGCCCGTGGGCGTCTCGAACGGCTGGAGCCCGCCGACCGATCCCGGGCTGGGGACGTTGTAGCCGGAGGCGTCGTATCCCGAACCGCCCGAACCGCCGTAGCCCGAACCGCCGTAACCGGAACCGGAGTACTCACCTCCGTCGGCGGCCCCGGAGTACGAGCCGCCGGCGCCGGCCGCCTCGTAGCCCGCGCCGGAACCGTCGGCGCTGTAGCCGTCCGGCGCGTAGCCCCCGGAACCGAAGGCCGAGGAATCGCCGGAGCCGAAGGCGGAGTAGCCGGCGGCCGCCGGATCGTAGGCGTCCGGGTCCTCCGGCGTCTGGAACGGCTCGGCCGTCCCGTAGCCGTCCGCGTCCATGGGGGTGCCCTGCAGCATGGGGGACGCCACCCCGTCCACCCTCGTCGAGGGCGTCAGGTACGAGGTGGCGCCGGCCGAGGTGCTGTCGCCGTGGCTGTGAAGGGTGGCTGCCTGGGACGACTGGCTCATCCGGTCCAGGTGGGTGGACGCCTGACGCAGCATGGTGTCGACGTTGTCCGCCACCTCGCCGACGTAGGTGTGGTACGTGTCGGCGGCCTGCTTGATCCCCCTGGACTGGGCGACGTCGTCGTGCTTCCCCTGCGGGTGGGTGGCGATGTAGTCCTTGGCGTACTGCAGCTCACGGACCATCTCGGTCTTGGTCCGGGTGGCCGTGCGGGAGGCGTTGGTGAGGGACTTCTCGACCGTGAGCCCGGCCGTCAGCGTGGTGGTGAGGTGGGAGTCGTCGCGCATTCCGTACTTGCGCAGGTACTCCTCGTACTGGTCGGCAGCGTCGCCCGACATGTTCTGCCGGGCCCGTACCGCACTGTCGAGGATGGTCCGGGTCTGCTCGGCCGCGGTCAGGTTCCATCTCCGCCACGCAGCGGCAAGGTCCGAGATGGCGTCCTCGTCGCCGTCCGGCCAGCGGATGTCGGCGCCGTGCTCGTTGTGCTGGACGATGCTGAGGACTTCGGCCAGGTCGGGCGGAAGCTCGATCACAGTGGGGCTCTTTCTCGACGGCTGCGCGGGTGCGGGAGGGGGTCGGGTCAGAGGATCGGTCTCCCGAACGGGAAGGGGTTGTAGTCGAGGACGGGGCTGTCCGGGTCGCTGTAGTCCGCCAGCCCGGGATCGTCGATGCCGCTCGGCTCCTCCGGACCGGACACCTCGGTGCCGGTCTGGTAGGCCGCCGGGGCGACAGTGCCGATGCGGGGCCGGAGCGGCTGCTCGGGGGACGCCGGCAGCGGCCTTCTGAGCGCGAGTTCGGGCGAGGCGACCGCGGTATCGGAACCCGAGTGGATCTGCTTGAGCGAGGTGGCGACCTCGTCGTCGCTCTCCGCGTACCGCCGGCACATCAGCATCAGGTTGTCCGACACCTTGGCGGAGTTCTCCAGGTACTCGTGGATGCCCTTGAGCGCCCGGTCCTGGTGGTGCGTGATCCCGCCGACCCCCGAACTCTCCCCCTTGAAGGCCCGGCCCAGCGCGTCGTGGCCGAGGTGCGCCTCGGTGACCCGCTGCACGGCGGCCTGGAGGGTGCTCGTGGCCTGGGCCAGTTCCTCCACGGCGCGGCGGATGACGTCGGCGGAGTTCGCGACCTCGTTGAGGTCGATCTGGAACGATTCGCTGCTCACTGCCCCCCCCTGGGCATCCTCCCCCCGTGCATCTGCACGAGGCGGGTCCTTCCCGATCCGCAGGGACGGCCGGTCGTCACGGCCGTCCCTCGTACGATATGTGATGGCTCGTCAGAAGCTGGACAGACCGCCCGCCCCCACCACGTGCAGACCCGTGTCGTCGAAGGACACGGCGAGCGGCACGTCTCCGGTTCCCACCTCGTTGAGAACGGTGCCGCTGGCGAGGTGCAGCAGCCGCAGGGTGCCGCCCTGGTCACCGAACGCGACCAGTGACTCGCCTTCGAGCTCCTGGTGGACCAGGCTGCGGACGGCGGGCCCGTCCCCCGGCAGGACCGACACGGAGGTGCCCGTGGCGACGTCCCAGACCGCCACCGAACCGTCCGAGGTGCCCGCGACGACCACCGCACGCCCCTGGAGGGCGCCGAAGACCAGTGCACTGGCCGGCGCGGACGCACCCGTCAGCACCGGTCCGGCGATGCCCCGCAGTCCGTGCCACAGCCGCACGGTGCGGTCCTCCCCCGCGGTGGCCAGCAGCGCGTGCCCGCCGTCCTCTCCGGCCGCGACCGCGGTGACGCCGCCGGGATGGGCCGCGAAACGCAGCAGGGGCGTGCCGTCCAGCGGGTCCCAGGTGCGCACCGTGCCGTCCGCGCTGCCCGACACCAGGACCCCGGACGGGGCGAAGGTGAGCGCCGTGACCCGGTCGGTGTGCGCACCGGGCGCCGACAGCAGTTCACCGTCGGTCAGGCGGTGGCACCGCACGGTCCCGGAGGCCGTGCCGCAGACCAGCACCGGACCGGCGGCCTCGCCGCCGTCCCCCTCGTTGCCGCCTGCCGTGGTGCCGTTCGTGGTTCCGTTCGCGGCGCCGCCGGCCGCCGCGGCGGCGTCCACCGCACCGGCGGTGACGGCCACCGAGGTGACCGGGCCGCCGTCCGCGTCCAGGCGGCGGAGCAGGACGCCCTTCGCCAGGTCCCAGACCCGCACCGTGCCGTCACCGTGCCCGGCGACGAGCACCGGAGTGCCCTCCAGGTCGGCCGCGGCAAGGGAGTTCACCGGGGTGGCGGCCTCCTGGAGACCGCCGGAGGGGCTCTCCGGGGCGGCAGCCAGCGCGCCGGCCGCGGTACCGGACCCGGCCTCCCAGAACCCCACCGAGCCGTGCTCGTCGCCCACCGCGAGCACCGGTGTGCCGTTCAGGGTCACCGCGACGAGCGAGGTGAGCCAACCGGACCGGGCCGACCAGCCGTGCAGCGCCCTGCCCTCGCGGACGTCCCAGGTGCGCACCGTGCCGTCCAGGGAGCAGGAGGCGAGCACCGGCCGGCCGGCGAGGTCGAGGAACGCGAGGCCGGTCACGGTGGCCGCGTGGCCGGAGAGCACCGCCAGCGGGCGGCCGGTGGCCAGGTCCCAGAGCCGGATGTCGTGGTCCGCTCCGCCGGAGGCCAGCACGGCCTGGTTGCCCAGGCTGAGCACGGCCAGCGCCGCGACCCGCTCGGAGTGCCCCACCAGCAGGTGCAGGCGCTCCCCGTCGGCGATGTTCCAGACCCGGACCACGCCGTCCTCCCCCGCGGCGGCCAGCAGGTCCAGGTCCGCGCAGCGGGCGTGGCACAGCGCCGCCGCGCCGCGCAGCGCGGTGGACAGCGCACCCAGCGGCCGCGCGTCCGAGGCCCGCCAGGCGCGTACGTCACCGGTGCGGCCGGCGGCGAACGCCAGGGGCACGCCCCGCACCGTGCCCGCGGCCACGGCCTGCGCGCCCCCGGCTGCGGCGGTGCCGTGCAACGCGGCGCCGGTCGTGGTGTCCCAGACCTTGAGTGCGCCCCTGCGATCGCCGGCCGCGAGCAGTCCGCGCCCCTCGAAGGAGCCCAGCGCGACGGTCTCCGGGATCAGCGCGCCCGCGGACGCCTCGGCGGACGAGGACCCGAGCAGTTCCTGGTCCCGCACCGCGTACAGGCCGAAGCCCTTGCCCTCCTCGGCCAGTACGTAGGCGGCCTGGTCCCCCACCCGGCCGAACGCGGCCGCCACACGGGAGCTGGACGGCTTCGTCTCGGCCGAGTCGCCGTACGCGGCAGCGGGCTCCGCCGAGGGATCCTCCTGCGGGTCGTCCACCTGCACCGCTGCGCCCGGCAGCCCGCCGCCTGCGAAGTCTCCGAACAGCTGGGCGACCACCTGCTCCAGCAGGGCCAGGGCCGGGGCCGGCGGTGCGTCCGTACCCTCACCCCACGTCGCGTCGCCCGAGGGCAGCAGCCCGTTGACGGACAGCCGGACCAGGCCGGGTGCCGCGTGGCCGTCCGGGGCGGTCTGCAACAGGGACACCAGACGCCCGAGTACCGCGCCGTCGACGCCGCCGGTCCGCTCCTCCGCCACTCCGGCGGTGGTCCGCTGCCCCCACAGGGCGCCGTCGGGCGCGATGAACAGCTCGGTCCGGTCGCCGGGGCGGTCCGCCGCGCGGAGGCTGAGCCGTACGCCGCGCAGTTGGGCGCGGCTCCCTCCGGCGGTGAGGCTGTCGATGTCGGGCATGCGGGTCCTCTTCTCGAAAGGTGTCGCGGTCGTGCTTCAGCAGAGGTCCGGGGGAACCAGGGTGGGGTGCACCGCGCCATGCAGCCCGTGGGCGCGGGAACGGCGGAGCAGGCCCAGCCGCAACCCCGCTCTGCTGCGGAGGCCGACGGCGGCGCCTACCACGTCGACGGGCATGTCGACGGGCATGTCGTCGGCGGCCGCGCGGGCGTCGATGCGACGCAGGCGCAGCGCCTCGCAGCGGACCCGGCGCACCGGCCGTGGGCCCGCGGTGGCCGTCCGCGTCCGCCGCTCGTGGAGAAGCAGCCGGACGGAGGCCTTGGCCGCGGCCTCCCCGGGGCGGAAGTCCACCGGCTCCGCGCAACCGACGGCGTCCCCGCCCGGGCGGGCCGGGGGGAAGTCTAGCGAGCGGTCCGATTCCCCAAGCCAGGGCGCCCGTTCGGTGGTCCACCGCTTCGCAGACGCCCGGTCCCGATACCGAAGGACCGCCTGCTCAAAGCCCCGCACCCAGGCGTCGCCGCTGCCCGCGACACGCGGGCCGGCGTCCTCGGCGACCGGACGCCCGGGCATCAGGCGGCCCTCGGCCGGCGTCTGCACGGTCACCGACGACGCGAACGGGCGGAAGTCCGACCCGGCGCGTCCCGCCCTTGAGCCGGCGGAGCCGTCGCAGTGTCGGTGGACGGACAAAGCAGACTCCACAAGGCCGGGTCGGGGGCTTCCGCAGGAGCGGACGTGCGCACGAGATGCAGTGACGAGACAGCAGGATACCGGGGCCGAATTGACGGACTGTTGCGGTTAAGTGTCGGTATCCCGTCAAAAAATGATCGATTATCGGCCCCTGCCGCCCCGGCCCTCCCGCCTCGCGGAAGGCAGTCCGGGCGGAGAGGCAGGCACATGGCTTCCTCCCCAAGGAGCCTCTCGCGGCGACGGTTCCGCTTCCCGATGCCCAGAAACTACGCGCCGCAGGGACTGTGAAGCGTCACCACAGGGTGGGCATTCGCCGCGCCGCCCTGTCCCCCGAGCGAGCTACTCCGGGCGCCGGGCCCTGACCATCCACCGCCGCGACACCCCTCCGGCCCTCTGCGCACTCGATCAGCGACCCCGATCCGAGCCGATGTCCGAAACGGGCGCCCGGCCGTGTCTTCCGGCTTCAGACGACGCGGGCGTCGTAGGTCTCGCGGTTGGCGAACACGTCGTCCATGTGCGTCTCGGCCCAGGACTTGAGGCCACGCACCATGGCGTACAGCGAGAGGCCGAGATCGGTCAGCTCGTAGGAGACCGTGACGGGCACGGTCGGCGTCACCGTACGGGTCACCAGGCCGTCGCGCTCCAGGGAGCGCAGCGTCTGGGTGAGCATCTTCTGACTGACCCCGGCCAGGAGGCGGGCGAGCTCCGAGTAGCGCATCGCCCGGGGCTCGCCTGCGCAGTCGGTGCCCGGCTGGTGCGGGCTGCCGTTGCCGAGCGCGGCCAGGACCAGCGTGACCCACTTGTCGGAGATCCGGTCGAGCAACTGCCGACTCGGGCATGCGGCCAGGAACGCGTCGTACTGCACCTTGGCCTGCGCCCTCTGCTGGGCCGCCGTCGTCGTCGCCATGGAGGCCACTCCTCTCACCCGCAGGTTCCTTACGCACTCCGAGGTGCCTACTTCCCCTCGGAGAGTTACTCGCCAATCATGCTGCAGGAGGACATCAGGAACCAGTACCTGGCTCGACGCGAAAGGCAGAGCAGCAGCATGAGCACGCTCCCCGCTTCACTTCCCGGCGGCACCTGGACCCTGGGCGATCTGACGGTCACCCGGTTCGGCTACGGCGCCATGCAGCTCGCCGGCCCCTGGGTCATGGGACCGCCCGCCGACCACGACGGCGCCCTCGCCGTCCTGCGCGAGGCCGTCGACCTCGGTATCACCCACATCGACACCGCCGACGCCTACGGCCCGCACATCACCAACCGGCTGATCCGCGAGGCCCTGCACCCGTACTCCGACTCGCTGCACATCGTCACCAAGGTCGGCGCGACCCGCGACGAGCAGGGCGGCTGGCCCCCGGCCCGCAAGCCCGACGACCTGCGCCGCGCCGTCCGGGAGAACCTGGAGAACCTCGGCCTCGACGTGCTGGACCTGGTCAACCTCCGGCTCGGCGACGCCCAGGGCCCGGTGCCCGGCTCGCTCGCGGAGGCGTTCGAGACGCTCGTCGACCTCCAGAAGCAGGGCCTCATCCGCCACCTCGGCGTCAGCAACGCGACGCCGGAGCAGGTCGCGGAGGCGCGCTCGATCGCACCGATCGTCTCCGTGCAGAACATGTACAACCTCGCCCACCGCCACGACGACGACCTCATCGACGAACTCGCCGAGCAGGGCATCGCCTACGTGCCCTTCTTCCCGCTCGGCGGCTTCACACCGCTGCAGTCCTCGGTGCTGACGGCCGTGGCGGCCCGACTGAACGCGACGCCGATGTCGGTCGCCCTGGCCTGGCTGCTGCAGCGGTCACCGAACATCCTGCTGATCCCCGGCACCTCGTCGGTGGCGCACCTGCGCGAGAACGTCGCGGGCGCAGGCCTCCCGCTCTCCGACGTGGACCTCGCCGAGCTCGACAGGATTGGCCGATGACCCCCGTCAGCACGCTCGGGTACCGCGCAGCGGTCCCCGAGCGGAGCGACCGGCGCTGACGGAAGGACGGGCACAGGTCTCCCCGGTGGTCACAGAGCTTTGCAGCTCCACGATCACGGACACCTGTGCCCGCCCTGTGGTCGAGGTCCCACACCGCCCATGCGCGCGGGCTCCGGGAAGCGATGCCCTCACCCCGCCGGCGCCCCCGCCGGAAGTGCGCAATCCCCCTCTCCGACCGCGCAGGCGGTGGTACGGGAGCACTCCGCGGGGAGAGAGACGACTTCATGTCACCATACGGGTTGTACGAACACGGACAGCCGGATAGGACTGTCTCCGTGACTGATCAACGCAGTTTCGCCCGTACCGTCATCGCGTTCTCCCTGGCCGTGATCGCCTGTTGTGCGCTCACTTTCACCATCCTGCTGCTGGCCGGGAGTCCAGCCGTTCAGCCGCAGCGCGTTCTGGACGCGGACGCGCTGGCACGAGCCGTACTCAACAACGTCGAGTCCGACGACGACTTCGCCAAGCCCCCGACCATCGACGATGTCAGCTGCCCCGCCTCCGTCCCCGTCGAGGCGGGCCGGGAGTTCGAGTGCACCGTCGCCGGCATCGGCGACAGCAACAGCAGCGGCCGTGCCTGGGTCAAGGTGAAGATCAAGGACGATCAGGGCACCCTGTCACTGGGCTGATGACCGGCAGACTGTGCGGCGCGGGGATCGGGTGCCTCGCGCGGGAAAGGCCGCACATCCCAGGGTCGGCATCTCCCCGTCCCGTCAGAGGCAGTCTGCCGTGAGCGCTTGCCGCGCCTGGGTGGTGGCGGCCGCAACCTCACCCCACCCAGGCGCTTGGCAGCAGTCGCCACCAAAGTTGGTCTACTTGGAGCGGGCCTCGCGCCACCGCTCGGCCACCGTCTCAGTGACGGTGTAGAAGTACTCCTTCTTGAGACCCGGCTCGCCGGTCAGGGTTTCCACCCAGGTCATTGGCCACACGAGGCCGTCGTAGCCGCTGCGCAGGACGCGACTGAAGCCCGACAGAGCGCCCTGGAGCCGCGAGCGCTCCAGACCCAGCTTTTCAGCCAGGTGCGTGTAGCTCACGCGCTCGCGCGGCTGCTCGGCCAGGATGTCGAGCACAGCGACGGTGACCTGAACGGAGTCGCGCTGGTCGGCGATGAGGCGTCGGAAGTCCTCCACGGTCCAGCGCTCGCTCATGGGCCCGTCCTGCCTGTCGTCCTGAGCCCGCTGCGGCCCGGCCGCACCGGTGAGTTCGGCGAGATAGGCGTAGATCTGCGGGGCGAACTGGCTCGGCACCGGAATCGAAACGAACTGCTGAAGCGCCTCGCTCACGAGGTACTCCCCCCTTGATGTCGTTTACCGTCGACTTACAAGGATGTTGACACAGTGGAAGGATAGTTGCCCCTCAACCAACGGAGATTGCTTCGGAATAACGAGACTAACGAGGGTGGGATCGACTGGGTCGGAGATCGGCTTCAGCACGTGCCGTGCAGGTCAGCGGTCAGCGGTCAGCGGTCAGCGGTCAGCGGTCAGCGGTCAGCGGTCAGCTGAGGCTGGTGAAGCAGCAATGGGTGCGGGCATGGACGGTATTTCGATGTCGTGCTCAGCGAGGAGGTCGAGGAGGCTGGGGTGGCCCTGCTCGTGGTCCCACTGCTCGGCGGCGAGCCCGGCAGCACGGGCGCCGTCGATGTTCTTGGCGCTGTCGTCGATGAACAGGATGGTCTGGGGCGGGGCTCCGATACGTCGGGCGGCTTCGGTGAAGAAGGCTGGTTCGGGTTTTGCGACACCGAGTTCGCAGGAGTAGCAACTGACGTCGAAGAGGTCGTCGTACCCGAGGGTGGTGCGCATGTGCGTGGCGCGGTGTTGCTCCTGGTTGGTGCCGAGGTGGACGCCATAGCCTCGGTGGCGGAGTGCGTCGACGATCTCGAAGGTCTCCTCGGCGATGGCGATGTTGTGCCAGACGTTCTTGTAGACGGCTTCGACCGGTGTGGTGACGCCGTACTCGAGGAGGGCTGCCGCGAGGAGGGGCATGTAGTCGCCCTGCCCAGCGAGGGTGGGAAGTTCGTCCTTCCACGTCTTGTGAAGGAAGTCGCGGGCGCGGTCGCCGAGGTAGGGCTCCATGGCTGCGTACCAGCCGCCGGGGACGTACTGGAGCACGCCGTCAGCATCGAAGAGCACGTGTCGGATGCGGGTCACTTGGTGGCCTCCTCGTCTGTTGTGGCTTTGCTTTTCTGGCGCGCGGCCCGGCTCTGCTGCTCGATGTCTGATGTTCAGGCGGTGAGCCGGTGGCTGAGCCGTTCGAGATTGCTGGTGCGGGTGCGACCGAGCGGGCTGCCGACCCCATGGGCGTCGAGGCGGACCATGTTGATCGCGATGGCGGAGAAGGCGTGCTGGAGACGGACTTTCGGCAGGCCGCGGTAACGGGCCCGGCGTATCCCGGTGGTGTCGAGCACTCGGTTGATGGTGCCCTTGATGCCTGCTGCCCGGAGGGCGTACTTGTCCTTCCAGGTGTCGGTCTTCTGCCTGGCGCGCGCTTGTGCGAGCGTGTCATGGAGTTCCTTGGGCCACAGGGTAAGCGAGCAGCGGTTCGGCTGGGCGGTGGTGCACTTGCTCCAGACTGGGCAGGGACGGCAGGTGCGCACGTGGAACTTGACGACGATCGCATCCTGGTCGTGCTGGGGGACGGTGGCGCGCTGGTGGCTCCGGTGGGACAGCGCACTTGCAGAGACCTGCCGGTCAGTCAGGTACTCGGCGAACTGCAGCACCGTGACCAGTGACAACACAGCCGACGACATACCTGGGGTACCGCGCACCCCGAATGGTGTGGCGAACGGCTCGTCGGCGAAGACCTCGCAGAGACGGTTCCTGAGCTGTATCGGCAGGCTGCCGTATGGGAACGCGGAGCGGACCATCACCACGGTCTGTTCCGGGCTCTTCGGCAACCCGTCTGGCTGCAGCGACATCCGTACCACCCCCGCGGACCGCACGACAGGTCAACGGCCGCACAGACGATCATCGCGCAACCGGGGTCCACCCACCCGCAGAGCCCCGGAATCACGCAGCAGAGTCCGCGGGTGGCTGGGGCGCCTCCGCTTCTCAGTGATCTGCTCGGCCCAGGTGGGGGTGGCCCTGCCGTGGCTGCGGCACAGGACGGCGCCTTGAGTTCGGGCGGCACTCTGAAGTCAGGGGCCCGGCCCACCTTCACCGACGGCTGTCAGCGTCTGAACGGCCCCCTTGCCTGGCGGAGGGGTTGCAATCGAAGGTCACTGCCGGCGGCGATCCGCGCCTTCCGCCTCTTCGACGGTCACGGCCGCTCCCTCGCCCCGGAGGGCGGCCCGCTGACATCCGACCACTGGACGGGATGCGGGTCGTGCTCGTCCACTCGCCGAACGGCAGCTTCGGCATGGGTAGCGGCCGCGTCTTCGCCGCGATGCGGCCCACACTCACCCTGAACCGCCGGCTGGGACCCGCGGAGGTCGAGCACTGGTTGGCGCGGGCCACCCCGGCCGTCGAGGACGACCTCATGGCGCGGACGCCTCCGCGCCGACCCCGACCCGGTCACCGCCCGACGGTCTCGGTCTCCGAGCGGGCCGGGCGGCCCCGTGGCTCCGTGGTCCCGACCCGGCGGCGACCACGGTGCCCCACTCGATGCGCGCAGGGGGTCGGGACTCCGTCGGAACCGGACCGCTTCAGAGTGCCTCAACCGGTGCCTCGGCCGCGTTCCGCCGGATCTGCGCGAGGTCCGCACGGGTGTAGATCCGGTTGCGTCGCTTGGCCGCCAGCAGGAACAGCGCAGTGGGGACAAGGCACACCAGGATGGCGAAGATGCTGGCCTCGGGGCCGAAGGCGCCGCCGGTCAGGGCATGGGGGCCACTTACGGAGGCGCGTAGCAGACCGCCCGAGCCGCTCCCGGCACCCGAGACACCGGTGTCGAAGATGCCCTGCTCGGCCATGTTCCAGCCCAGGTGCAGGCCGATCGGCAGCCAGAGGGAGCGGGTTGCGGCATAGACCGCGCCGAACATCAGCCCGGCCTCGATGGCGATGGCCAGCGCACCCCAGAGCGTCGCGTCCTTGTTGACCAGGTGCAGGCACCCGAAGGCAAGCCCGGAGACAGCCAGCGCCCCCCATGTGCCGGTCTTCTCCTCCAGTATCCGGAACAGCGCGCCGCGGAACGCCAGCTCCTCGGTGACCGCCACGCAGCTCATCAGACCCAGAGCGGTCAGCGCGGCCCCGATCGAGCCCCAGCCGTGCACGTGGTAGCCGCCGGTCAGTGCGACCAGCGAGATGGTGACGGCGAACAGCAGCACGCCGAGGAGGGCACCGCGGCCCAGCTCGCGTCGGGCCCGCGTCGGCGCCAACTCCTCGGGCCTGCGGCCCTCCAGATACCGCACCAGTGCGACATAGGCGCCCAGCACCAGCCCGCCGGTGGCCACCCCGGCGATCAGGGCGGTGAGCGCGGTGGCGTCGGCGGCGCTGTTGATCGCGCTGGCCACTCCGTCCGCAGCGAGCATCAGCACGAACAGCAGCGGCAGGCGCACCCACGTCGACGCGGCCCACCGTGGGGGGCGCCCGGAGCCGTTGCCGGCCGCGCGCTCCGGCGGCACATCACGTTCGGCGACCTCTCCCGGCGACTGGTGCTGGTTGGACGACATGGCTTCCTCCTCAAGGACCCGCTCACGGCGAGGGGTTCCGGCTTCCGACACCGAGAAACTACGGGCCGTGGGCACCGCAAATCGTCACCGCAGGGTGGGCATCTTCCGCGTGCGTGTGTCCCCCGAGCGAGCTACCCCGGCCGATCTCCGCGGCTGGGACGCCGCCCTGCGCCGGGCCTGTCTTCACCGACCCCGCGAAGGCATGCGCAGGCAGACGGCTCGCGGCGGCCGCACAGTGTTCGACGCACCCATGCGCCACGGGCCCGGTCTGGGCCGCGAGTTGGCGCCCCGCCTCGATCGGCGGCGGCCTGTTCGCCCTGTCCCGCGATGCCTGGATACGCTACGGGCCTCGGTGCGAACAGGCGCGGACGCCGAGCCGCCGTACCGGATGGACGGGCGGGCCGCGGGTCGCGGCCACGGTTCCGGGCTCCGTGCCGGTCAGCGCCGGCCCTACCGGATCATGGATGGCGATGGAAGACCAAGCAGCTCGTGAACCGTCGGGTGCGGCGCCCCGCCCGCCGTCCCACCCCGCCAGCCGGCCGGCACCGCCCCTCAGCGAGGCAGAGGCCGGAGTCGCAGCCGGCGCCCGGGA
>NZ_LIQR01000127.1 GCF_001418575.1 Peterkaempfera griseoplana | reverse complement strand
TCGCGTTCGTTGGCGGGTTTGCGGCCTGTGCCTGGGGTGGGGAGTTCGGGTGCGGGGAGGGCGCGGCGGTCGAGTTTGCCGTTGGTGGTGACCGGCATGGCGTCGATGACGACGACGGCGGAGGGGACCATGTAGTCCGGCAGAAGCGTGCCGACGTGGGCACGCACGCGCGCCGACAGTTCCGCGTCGTCCAAGGTTCCGGTGGTGCTGTCGGTTGGTACGACGTAGGCGACGAGGCGTTGGTCGCCGGGGCGGTCCTCGCGCACGAGCACGGCGGCTTGTGCGATGCCGGGGCATCGGGTGACGGCGGAGTGGACTTCGCCGAGTTCGATGCGGAAGCCGCGCAGCTTCACCTGGTCGTCGGTGCGGCCGAGGTATTCCAGGACGCCGTTGGTGTTCCAGCGGGCGAGGTCGCCCGTGCGGTACATGCGGGAGCCGGCCGGACCGTACGGGTCGGCCACGAACCGTTCCGCCGACAGGCCCGGTCGGTTCAGATAACCGCGCGCGAGCTGTACGCCGGAGAGGTAGAGCTCGCCGGGGACGCCGGGCGGGCAGGGCTGGAGCGCGGCGTCCAGGATGTAGGTCCGGGTGTTCCAGATCGGTTGTCCGATGGGCACCGAGCCTGAGGTGCTCACGGCGCCGGCGACGGCAGGCCAGGCGGTCACGTCGATCGATGCTTCGGTCGGTCCGTAGAGGTTGTGCAGTCGCTCGCCCAGGACCTGCCGGAACTGGTCGGCGAGCTCGCCGGGGAGTGCTTCGCCACTGCAGATCACGGCCCGCAGCGAGGTGCACTGTGCCGCGCCTGCTTCGCGTAGGAACACCTGGAGCATGGACGGGACGAAGTGAGCGACCGACACGCGGTGACGGGTGATCACATCGACCAGGTACGAGGGGTCGCGGTGTCCGCCGGGGGTGGCCACCACCAGGGTCGCGCCGTGCGTGATGGGCCAGAAGACCTCCCACACCGAGACGTCGAAGCCGAACGGGGTCTTCTGCAGCACCCGGTCACCCGTGCCCAGCCCGTACTCGGCCTGCATCCACGCGAGCCGGTTCACCACACCCGCGTGCGGGACCACCACGCCCTTCGGCCGACCCGTGGAACCGGACGTGTAGATCACGTAGGCGGGGTGGGAGGGAGACAGTGACGCCGTCCGATCCGCGTCGGTGACATCGTCCGCGTCGAGTGCGTCCACGCGGGCGGCCGTCTCCGGATCGTCGGTGACGACCAACGCGTAGTCCGAATCGCTCCCGAACCGCGCATCCTGCCTCCGCGCCTGCTCCACCAGCCCTGCAGTGCTCAGGAGCACTGCAGGCCGGGCGTCGTCCAGCATGTAGGCGATGCGCTCCGCCGGCAGCTCCGGGTCGAGCGGCAAGTAGGCCGCGCCACACTTCAGGACGGCGAGCAGGGCTTCGACCATCCCGGCCGAGCGGGGCATGAGTACGCCCACGCGGTCCTCGGGTCCGGCGCCGTACTCGGCCAGCAGTCGCGCCAGACGGTTCACCCGCCGGTTCAACTCGGCGTACGAGATCTCGGCGCCCTCGGGGTCGATCACGGCGATGGCGTCGGGGGTGCCGGTGACCTGGGCCTCGAAGAGGTCGACGACGGTGCCGGTGGGCACTTCGTGCGTGGTGTCGTTCCAGCCGGTCAGGACTTGCTGCCGTTCGGCGGGGTCCATGACGTCGATGTGGTGCACGTGGATGGCCGGGTCGGCGGCGACCGTCTGCAGTACCCGCACGAGACGCGCGCTCAGCGCTGCGGCGGTCGTCTCTTCGAAGAGGTCGGTGGCGTAGGTGAGTGTGCCGCTCATACCGGCCGCGGCACCGTCTGCGTCGAAGGTCTCGGTCAGGTCGATGGCGAGGTCGAACCTGGCCGGGCCCTCGCCCGTTTCTGCCAGTTCGATGTTCAAACCGAGGAGGTCGAGGACGGCTGGGG
>NZ_LIQR01000126.1 GCF_001418575.1 Peterkaempfera griseoplana | reverse complement strand
GGGCGGTCGGGGCGGTCCAGCAGCTCCAGGGTGGCTGCGGCGCCCCGGTCCCCGGTGTAGTCGCCCTCGACGGTGACGGCGTGCAGTCCCAGCTCCGCGGTGACGGCGTCGAAGGCGGCGGAGCGCTGCCGGGTGTGCAGCAGTTCGGCGGGGCCGCTCACCCGGGCGATGGAGCGGTGGCCCAGACCCGCCAGATGGTCCACCACCAGCCGGACACCGTCCAGCTCGTCGTTCCACACCGCGGGCAGACTCCCCGACGCGGCCGGCGAACCGATCACCACGGCGGGCAGCTGCAGCTCCTCCAGCGCCCCGATCCGCGGGTCGCCGACGTGGACGTCCACCAGGAAGACCCCGTCGACCCGGCGGCTGGCCCACCACTCGCGGTAGACGGCGACCTGCGCCCGGACGTCCTCGGCGAGGGTGAACAGCAGGGCGACGTTCTGCCGGGAGAGTTCCTCCTGGATGCCGGAGATCAGCTGCATGAAGAAGGGTTCGACCCCGAGCGACGGCGCAGGCCGGTCGATGACCAGGCCGAACGCCCCGGCGCGGCCGTCGGAGAGGGCTCTGGCGGCACTGTTGGGCTGCCAGCCCACCTCCTCGGCGATCGCCAGGATGCGGCGGCGGGTCGCCTCGGACACACCGGGCTTGCCGTTGAGCGCGAAGGAGACCGCGCCCTTGGTCACCCCGGCACGCCGGGCGATGTCCGCCATGGTCGGACGCTTCATCCGCACTCCCTCCGCCCGGCCGACGCTCTCGCCCGTTGGCGGCCATGCCGGTCCCCCATTGTCTCAACAATCGGGGACTCCCCTCCAGACCCTGCGCGGGCAGCGTGCACCGGGGCGTCCACCGCCGGGGACACGGCCGCCCCCGGCCGGCGGAGCGGCGGGGACCGCGGAGGCGGGCGGAGCAACCTGCGGACGGGGCGGGCGGTATGACGGCGGACGGTACGGCGGCGGCCGCCCCGGGGAGGCGACCGGTCAGGGAGCCGGCTTCTGCTGCGGGACGGTGGCCGCCGGGGCCTTCCCGGCGCCCTCGGCGTACAGCCAGCACAGCGCGCCATGCCCGCTGCCGCCGCCCGCCGCCGGTCCGACCTGCGCCTCCGGTGGCCGCCGGACACAGCTGTCCATGGCGAACGGGCAGCGGGGCCGGAAGCGGCAGCCGTCGCCGACCACGATCTCGCGGCGCTCCGCGTCGCGCTGCGCACGGGCGGCCTGCCGCACCCGGCGGCCCTCGCGGACCTGCTCCCGGGTCGCCCCGGTGCTGGGGGCCGCGGCCGCGAGCAGCTGGGTGTAGGGGTGCTTCGGAGCGAGGATGACCTCGTCGCTGGGGCCGCGCTCCACCACCTCGCCGCGGTACATCACCATGATCTCGGAGGAGAAGTGCCGGGCGGTCGCCAGGTCGTGGGTGACATAGAGCAGGGCGAGATCGCGTTCCCGCTTGAGGCGGTCCAGCAGATTGAGGATCTCCAGCCGGATGGAGACGTCCAGCATGGAGACCGGCTCGTCGGCGAGCAGCACATCGGGCTGGGGGGCGAGCGCCCGGGCGATGGCGACCCGCTGCCGCTGGCCGCCGGAGAGCTCATGGGGGCGCTTGCGGGCGACGTCGGCCGCCGGGGTCAGGTTGACCTGCCCCAGCAGCTCGGTGACGGCCTGGTCGGCCGGTGCGCCGCGGCGGGCCCGGCCGGTGGCCAGCAGCGGGCGGCGCAGATGGTGGTCGATGGTGTGGGAAGGGTTGAGGGAGGCGAAGGGGTCCTGGAAGACCATCTGCACGGCCCTGCGGTACTCCCGGCCCCGGACGTCGTCCCGGCCGCCCAGCAGGATGCGCCCCTCGGCGGGCCTGACCAGCCGGGAGAGCGCCTTGAGCACACTGGACTTGCCGCTGCCGCTCTCCCCGACCAGGGCCAGGGTCCGGCCCGCCTCCAGGGAGAAGGAGAGGTTGTGCACGGCGCGGAAGGGACGGCCGTGGGCCTGGGCGTAGTCCACGCTGAGGTTCTGGACTTCGAGAGCGGTCACGACTGCCGTCCTTCGGTCGTGGGTGCACCGGCCGCGGAGCGGTGGCCGGGGTCGTTGAGGTGGCAGGCGGCCGTCCACGGCCCGCCCGGACGGCCCAGGTCCAGCAGCCGGGGGGCGCTGCTGCGGCAGGGGTCGAAGGCGTGCTCGCAGCGGTCGGCGAAGGCGCAGCCGGGCGGCTCGGCCCGCAGGTCGGGCGGAGATCCCGGGATGCCGCGCAGCTCCCGGCGGACGCCGGTGAGGTCGGGGAAGGAGCGCAGCAGGCCCTGGGTGTAGGGGTGCGCGGCCCGGGTGGCCAGCTCCTCGGCCGGGGCGTACTCGATGATCTCGCCGGCGTACATCACCGCCAGCCGGTCGCTGATCTCCAGCAGCAGGCCCAGGTCGTGGGTGATGAAGATGACGCTGAAGCCCAGCTCCTCGCGGAGCCGCTCGACCTCGTCGAGGATCTCCCGCTGCACCACCACGTCCAGCGCCGTGGTGGGCTCGTCCATGATGACGACCTCGGGCTCCAGGGCGAGGGCCATGGCGATGACCACGCGCTGCCGCATGCCGCCGGAGAGCTCGTGGGGGTAGCTGCTGGTCCGCCCGGCGTCGATGCCGACCATCTCCAGCAGGGCGCGGGTGCGGCTGAGCCGCTCGTCCTTCCCCATGTCCGGGCGGTGGGCCCGGAAGATGTCGCCGAACTGCCTGCCGATGGTGGTGACCGGGTTGAGGGCGTTCATGGCGCTCTGGAAGACCATGGAGAGCCGGGTCCAGCGGAAGGTCCGCAGCTCCTCGTCGTCCAGGGAGAGCAGGTCGAGCTCCTCGCCCTCGCGGGTGCGGAAGGTGAGGCTGCCGCCGGTCATCCGGGCGGGGGCCTTCAGCATCCGGGTCAGGGCGTAGGCGAGGGTGGACTTGCCGCAGCCGCTCTCGCCGGCGATGCCCAGCACCTCGCCGCGGCGGAGCTCGAAGCTGACGCCGCGCACCGCGCGGGTGGGGCGTTCGCCGTCGTACTCGACGCGGATGTCCCGGGCCCGCAGCACCACGTCACGGGGGCCGGCGGCAGGTTCGGCTGGACCGGTCAGGCCGGTGGCGGGGGCGTTCACCTGGCCGCCTCCTCTCCCTGGATGGGCTGTTGCTGGTCGGGGTGCTGCCGGTCGGGGTGCTGCCGGTCGGGCTGCCGCCTGCTGCGCTTCTGCCTGCCGGGGCGGTACACCCGGAGCTTGGGGTCGAGGACCTCGTCCAGGCCGAAGCTGATCAGCGACATGGCCGCGCCGAAGACGGCGATGCACAGGCCCGGCGGGACGAACCACCACCAGGAGCCGCTGGAGAGCGCCTCCGCGTTCTGGGCGAAGTACAGCATGTTGCCCCAGGTCAGGTCGGAAGGGTTCTGCAGCCCGAGGAAGGCGAGGCCGGCCTGGGTGAGGATGGCGAAGATGACCGCGAAGATGAACTGGGAGACGATGATCGCCGCCTCGTTGGGCAGGATCTCCACCAGCACGATCCGCCAGCGTTTCTCCCCGTAGAGGCGGGCCGCCAGCACATAGTCGCGGGTGCGCAGCGAGAGGGTCTGGGCGCGCAGCACCCGGGCGGAGGCGGCCCAGCTGGTGATGGCGATCACCAGGATGGTCGCGGTGAGGCTGCCGCCCCTGGAGTACGAGGAGATGACGATCACCAGCGGCAGACCGGGGATCACCAGGAAGACATTGCTGAGCAGGGAGAGCGTCTCGTCCGACCAGCCGCCGAGGAAGCCGCCGCCGATGCCGATGACCACCGAGATCGCGGTGGCCAGCAGGGCCGCGGCGACACCGATGACCAGGGACAGCCGGGTGGAGACCATCAGCTGGTCGAAGACGTCCTGGCCGGTCTGGGTGGTGCCCAGCCAGTGCGAGCCGGACGGGGGCTGGGCGAGGTCCATGCTGAAGCCGTTGGGGTCGCCGGCGAAGAACGGGCCGACGACCCCCAGCAGGACGAAGAGGGCGATCAGCGCCAGGCCGATGGAGAGCCGGCGGGAGCGGCGGACGGTGCGCCAGGCCGAGGCGAGGCGGACGGCCGGCCCGCCGGAGGGGCCGGGCGGCAGCTCGGCCGGGCCGGCGGCGGAGGTGATGTCAGCGGTGGTCATCGGGCCAGCCTCGTTCGCGGGTCGACGAAGCCGTACAGGACGTCCACCAGGAAGTTGGCGGAGAGCACGGCGAAGGTGATGACGAGGAAGATCGCCTGCATCAGCGGGTAGTCGTTGTTGCTGACGGCCTGGAGCAGCTGGAAGCCGATGCCCTGGTAGGAGAAGACCATCTCCATCACCAGCGAGCCGCTGATGACGAAGCCCAGGGAGATGGCGAAGCCGGCGACCGAGGGCAGCACCGCGTTGCGGGCGGCGTAGCCGAGCATGACCGTGCGGGAGCGCAGGCCCTTGGCCTCGGCGGCGGAGACGTAGTCCTCGGAGAGGGTGGAGACCATCATGTTGCGCATACCGAGCATCCAGCCGCCCACCGAGCTGACCACGATGGTGATGGCGGGCAGGACGGCGTGCCGTACGGCGGAGCTGACGAACTCTCCGCTCCAGCCGATCGTCAGGCCGGGGTCGTAGCTGAACTGGTCTGGGAAGACCGTCCAGACCTGGGTGAAGAGGTAGATCAGCAGCAGCGCCACCCAGAAGTAGGGGACGGCCGCGAGGAAGGTGGTGGAGGGCACCAGGGAGTCCAGCCAGGTGCCGCGCTTCCAGCCCGCCAGGGTGCCGAGGCTGATGCCGATCAGCACACTGATGAGGGTGGCCATGCCGACCAGGACGAGGGTCCAGAGCACCGAGGACCGCAGGATGGTGGTGACCGGGGTCGGGAAGTAGGTCACCGAGAGCCCGAACTTCAGCTGGACGATGGAGACCAGGTAGTCCCAGTACTGGCCGAGGATGTTGCCGTGGCCGAGGCCCAGCATCCTGCGCAGTACCTCCTCCTCCCCCGGTGGCACCGGTCCGAGCTGCGACTGCCGCGTCATGATCAGCTGCACCGGGTCACCCGGGATCAGCCGGGGCAGCGCGAAGTTGAGGGTGACCGCGATCCACGCGGCGACCAGGTAGAACCCTAGTTTTCTCAGTATGTACCGCATGCCATGGTGCTCCTTGCCCTGGGTCGGCTGCCGGACGCCGCCGGGCGGGTGCTGCCCCGCCCGGCGGCACCATGGCTGCTACTCGGCGTTGTTTCCGGCCGCGGGTTCGATGCGGGCCGCCACCCAGCCGCTGTCCGGCGCGAGCCAGATCGCCGTACCGGCGTAGGGGTTCTTCTCCGTCGGGTAGCCCGAGACGTTGTTGCCGTTGAACTCCGCCTCGTTCTGCGCGTTGAAGAGCGGGATCAGCGGCATGTCCTGGACGAACGCCTGCTCGATCTTGTAGAACTCCGGCTTCTGCTTCTCCAGGTCGGGGGTGGTGGCGATGGCGTCCAGCGCCGCGTCGACCTGGGGGTTGCTGTAGCCGCCGTAGTTGCCGACCGTGCTGGACTTGCCGTCCCTGGGGGCGATCCGGCTGTCGAGCAGCTGGTCGTAGTAGGCGTACGGCACCGGCGTGTAGCCGTAGTTGCTGAGCAGCATGTCGAACTTGCCGGACGACTGGTTGGCCGCCCACTGCGCGTAGGCCTCGGCCCGGACGTCGAGGTTGATGCCGGCCTTGGCCAGCTGCTGCTTGGCCATCTGGGCGATGGAGATGTAGTCGGTCCAGCCGGAGACCGTCTCCAGGGTGATGCTGAGCTTCTTGCCGCCCTTGGCGTAGATGCCGTCGCCGCCCTTGGCGTAGCCGGACGCCTTGAGGTAGCTGTCGACCTTGTCCGTACCGGTCTCGAAGGTCGTGCTCGCCAGCGACGGGTCCATCACGGACTGGTAGTTGGGCGTCAGCAGCGCCATCGGGTTGGTGGGGCCCGCCTGGCCGTTGTAGACCGTCTTGGACATGAAGTCGCGGTCCAGGGCGGCGCTGACGGCCTTGCGGACGTTGACGTCGGCCGTGGGGCCCTTGCGGGTGTTGGGGACGAAGAAGGTGACTGCCAGCGGCACGTTGACCAGGTCGAACTTGGGGTTCTTGGCCAGGTAGTTCTTCTCGATGTCCGGGATGAAGCCGCCGGCCCAGTCGGTCTTGCCGGCGGTGATGGCCGCGTTGGCGCCGTTGTTGCCCGAGAAGGAGAGGTAACGGAGCGTCTTGACCTTGGGCAGGCCCTTGAAGTAGTAGTCCGTCCGGGCCGAGAGGTCCATGGACATGCCCGCGACCTGCTTGACCTTCCAGGCGCCGGTGCCCACCGGGTTCTTGTTGAGGACGGTCTTCTTCTGGGCGTCGGGGATGGACGACCAGACGTGCTCGGGGATCTGGTCGGTCTTGCCGAGGATGAAGTACTCCTTGGTGTAGGCCGACTGGGAGAACTTCAAGGTCACACCGTCGTCGCCGTCGGTGGTGACGGAGGTCAGCGGCAGTGCGTAGCTGTTGAAGTCCGCCTTCTGCTGCAGCTGGAAGGTGAAGGCGACGTCCTTGTTGGTGAAGGGCTTGCCGTCGTTCCAGGTGGCGTCGGTGCGGATCTTGATGTGCAGGGTCCTGCCGTCGTCCGCCCACGAGTAGGACTTGCCGAGCCAGGGCTGGACGTCGCCGGCCTTGGACTGGTTGTAGAGGAACAGCGGCTCGTAGATCATGCCGTGGGTGGCCTGCAGGCAGTTCGGCGAGAACGGGTTGAAGTTCTCGGTGAAG
>NZ_LIQR01000125.1 GCF_001418575.1 Peterkaempfera griseoplana | reverse complement strand
CCCGACCCGCGAGGTCGGCGACGGTCCAGGCGACACGGAGTACCCGGTCCAGGCCGCGGGCGGTGAGCAGGCCGTGCTGCATCTGGTGCTCGGCGTCGTCCAGCGCGCCCGGGGCCAGCCGCCAGCGGGTGCGCAGCTCATGTCCGGGCACCTCGGCGTTTCCTCGCCAGGGGGTGCCCGACAGCCGGACGGCTGCCCGCTCGCGGGCCGCCAGGACCCGGGCGGCGACGGTGGCGGTGGTCTCTGCGGTGGCGTCGCGCTCCAGCAGCTGCACCCGGGTCACCGGCTCCACCTCGACCTGCAGGTCGACACGGTCCAGCAGCGGCCCGGAGAGCCGGGCCTGGTAGCGGCTGACCATCGCGGGAGTGCACTCGCATCCCGCTCCGCGTCGCGACCAGCGCCCGCAGGGGCAGGGATTGGCGGCAAGGAGCAGCAGAAACCGGGCGGGGAGCCGCAGCGACCCGGCCGCGCGGGCCACGATGACCTCACCGGACTCCAGCGGCTGGCGCAGTGCGTCCAGCACCCGTACCGGGAACTCGGGTGCCTCGTCCAGGAAGAGCACCCCGCGGTGGGCGAGGGAGACCGCGCCGGGGCGGGGCAGTCCGCTGCCGCCGCCGATGATCGCCGGCATTGTGGTGGAGTGGTGCGGTGCGCAGTAGGGGGCGGTGTCGATCAGCGGCCGTCCGGGAGGCAGCAGTCCGGCCACCGAGTGGACGGCGGTGACCTCCAGCGCCTCCTCCGCCGCGAGGGGTGGAAGCAGTCCGGGCAGTCGTTCGGCGAGCATGGTCTTGCCTGCGCCCGGCGGCCCCTTGAGGTAGAGGTGGTGGCCGCCTGCCGCGGCGATCTCCAGGGCCCGCCGGGCCTCCCACTGGCCCGCGACATCCGCCATGTCCAGGCGGTGCGCCCGTTCGCCGGAGAGTCCGCGAGCGCCCGCACCGGGGAGGGCGAGGCCGGCCATCATGGGGTCCGGACGTCCGGGAACGGACCGGTCCGGGGGTTCGTCGGGTACCGGCGCATCGGTGAGGACGGCGACCAGCTGGCGCAGGCTGCGCACCCCGAGAACGGAGACACCGGGCACCAGGGAGGCCTCGGACGCGGTCTGCTCGGGGACGACCACGTGTCTGTAGCCGGCATCGGCGGCGGCGAGAACGGCGGGCAGCACGCCGCGGACCGGGCGCACCCTGCCGTCCAGACCGAGTTCGCCCACGATCAGCAGGTCGGCGATGGAGCCGGGGTCGAGCCGTTCGGCCGCGGCGAGCACCGCACACGCCACGGCCAGATCGAAGCCGCTGCCGCTCTTGGGCACCGAGGCGGGGCTGAGGCCGACGGTGAGCTTGCGCTGCGGCCAGCTCTCCCCGCTGTTGACCACGGCGGCCCGGACGCGGTCGCGGGCCTCGCTGAGCGCCTTGTCCGGCAAGCCGACCAGGGTGAAGGCGGCGACCCCCGGCTCCAGGTCGGCCTGGACCTCCACCACCACACCGTCAACTCCCAGCAGCGCCACGGAACAGGTGCGGGCGAAGGCCACCTACACCACCCCGCGCAGATGCTCGACCAGGGCGGCGCCCCGGCGACGGCCGATCACGGCGATCAGGTCGATACGGACACCACCGGCCGGCAGCGGCACCGGGCCGCGAGGGGACGGTCCGCCCTGAGCCCGGCCGGAGGCGGGGCCCCCGCCCGGGTCGGGTCCCGGCGGCTGGGCCGGCGCTCCGTGGAGTCCGGCGCGGTGGACCGGCCAGCGCTCGTCCAGCCAGCGCTCGGCGAGCCGGCGCAGCCGCTCCGCCTTGGCCTGGGAGACCGCCTCCGAAGGGTGCTGGAAGCCGGTTTCATGACGGGTCTTCACCTCGCACACCGCGAGGACGTCCCCCTCCAGGGCGATGATGTCCAACTCGCCCTCACGGCAGCGCCAGTTGCGCTCCAGGACGGTCAGGCCCGCCTCGGTGAGGCGGCGGGCTGCCACCTCCTCGCCGTAGCGGCCGAGGGCGGATCGTGGGTTGTTCACGGCGATCACCTCCGACACGGAGCGTGTCGGAGGTGTCACCGCACCGCGCGGGGCAACCGGAATCCTGTGGACAACCCGGGGGTGTGGAAAACCGCGTTCCCCCACACGGGTGAGAGCGCTGTCGGGAGGGTGACGAGGTGGGGATCAGCGGCCGAAGCCGGCCTCGTCCGAGGGCAGCTCCAGATCCGTCTTGGCGAGCTCCTCGACGTTGACGTCCTTGAAGGTGAGCACGCGCACCTTGCGGACGAAGCGGGCGGGCCGGTACATGTCCCAGACCCAGGCGTCGGCCATGGACACCTCAAAGAACACCTCGCCCTGCACCGAGTGGACCTGCAGCTCGTAGTCGTTGGTGAGGTAGAAGCGCCGCTCGGTCTCGATCACGAATTTGAACAGGCCGACGACATCGCGGTACTCCCGGTAGAGCTTGAGCTCCATCTCGGTCTCGTACTTCTCGAGGTCCTCGGCACTCATCCCCACGTCCCCTTAGCTGTCGTGCTTCCTCCCATTGTGGACCACCGGAGGACGAGGGAGAGCCGCGGCGGGCCCGCGGCGGGGCCTATCGGCCGCCGCGGCGCAACCGCCGCAGGAATCCGGCGACCGGGCTGACAGCCGCGGTCACCAGCACCAGCACCGCCCCGGCCACCGCCGCCCAGGAGGCCGGCACCAGCGGACCGTGCTGGGCGGCCACCGCGCCGCCGACCGGGTCGAAGGCGGCCGTCCGGTCGATGCCGCCCATCCTCCCGAAGGGCCAGGCGGTGCCCTCGACCCGGCCGAGCACATCGCCGGCCGGAACGGTGCCCGACGCCTGGTCCAGGTGGACCCGGGAGTCCAGCGATCCCAGCCGGTTGTCGCCCATCAGGAAGATCCGGCCCCGCGGCACCGTCACCGAGAACTTGCCGCTGTTGTAGCCACCGGCCAGGTACGGCTCGTCCACGGCGACGCCGTTGACCACGAGCCGGTGCTTGGCGTCGCAGCAGACCAGGGTGTCCCCGCCGACGCCGACGATCCGCTTGACCAGCAGTGCGCTTCCCCAGGTGGAGTCCTTGAAGACCACCACGTCCCCACGTCCCACATCGCTGCCGTTGCTCCTGCGGGCCAGCACGGTGTCCCCCGGGTGCACCGTGGGCTCCATGGAGTCGGTGGGGACGTTGTACGGCCGGTAGTCGACGGCTATCAGGGCGAAGCCGCCGACCAGCAGCACCAGCCCCAATGCGATGGCGACCCCCTGCAGCACCCCGCCGAGGGTTCGGCTCGACCGGGCGGCCCCCGGGGGTGCGGGCTGAGGCCCGGTCCGGCCCTGGGCCTGACCTGTGGTTCCACCGGCGGTCCTGCTCATCGGCACCGTCCCACTCCGGCCGGCCTCGATGTCGCCGGCGTACGTCGCCGGCGGCCTCGCGGGGCCGCCGGCCCTCGACAGCCGTACCGGGACCGTCGGGCGGAGAAGCGGGCGGGCCGCGGCACGTCCGAGCAGACTACTCGGCAGTACCACGGCCCGCGCAATGCCCCGGACGGAGCCGTCCGGTCACCCTGGGTCAGCCGGCGGCCCCGGCCCTGCGCCGGCTGCGGCGCACCAGCAGGGTCAGCGGGACGGCCGCGGCGAACCCGGCTGCCGGGGGCACCGCGGCGCCCGCGGCCGACAGCCCCGGCTGGTCGAAGGTGGAGGGCACCGGGAGGGTCGCCCAGCGGTTGACCGGCCAGGCCACCACGAAGGCACGGCCCACGACGTTCCCGACGGGGACGGTGCCGCCGCCGGGCTGGTCCATGTGGAAGCGGGAGTCCCACGAGTCGTTGCGGTGGTCGCCCATCACCCAGAGCCGGCCGTCCGGCACCTTCACCGGGCCGAAGGGCTTGTCGCCGCAGGGGGTGGCGCCGGGGTAGACATAGGGCTCGTCGAGGGCCTTGCCGTTGACCTTCACCGGTCCGCTGCCCTGGCACTCCACGGTGTCCCCACCGACCGCGATGACCCGCTTGATCAGGTCCTTCTCGTCGGCGGACGGCATCAGGCCGATGAAGCTGAGCACATTCTGCACACCGCGGACCACGCTGTTGCTGCTCTGCTCCGGCGCCTCGTTCAGCCAGCCGCCCGGGTCGTGGAAGACCACCACGTCACCGCGCTCCGGCTTGGAACCGAACCAGGGGGTGAACTTGTCCACCAGCACCCGGTCGCCCTTCTGCAGGGTGTCCTGCATGGACTCCGAGGGGATGGAGAACGCCTGCACGAAGAAGGTCTTGATCAGAAGTGCAAGGATCAGCGCGATGCCGATGAGGATCGGCAGTTCCTTCCAGAACGAGCGCTGCTTCTGCTCGTCGGCGCCCTCCGCCGGGCGCTCCGCTGCCGTCTCCGGCTCCCGGTTGTCCGCCGCCTCGCCCTCCTCGGAGGCGTCCGACTCCGCGGCGGCTCCGGCCGCCGTATGTCCACCGGTCCGGTCTGCCTGCCGCCCGCCGGCTCCCGCGTCGCCCACGGATTCCGCGGTACGGCTGCCGGGGTCCTCGGGCTCACCGGCTCCCGAGCGGGTGCCGATCACCAGATCCCCCACGACGTCTCCTCCCTGCACTGCGGGCACGGCTGTGCCCACGACGATGCGGTGCCTTCCGGCGGCACCGCGGTTTCCGGGGGGCTGCGCGGCTCACACAGCGGCCCGGCGTCCTCCAGATGCCCGGCGCAACGCGCCGCACACCTGCATCTCTCTATCACCAGAAGGGTCCGCCGCCGCGCTCACACACGGCGACCCCCGCCATTCAGCCGCGGCGGACGACACCTCCCCGCCGTCGGCGGACGGCGAAGGGAAGCGCACCCACCGCACCCATAACGAGCGAGGGTTCCCCGGGATCCGGCCAGACGGCAGCACCGGGGGAAGGTTGGCCAAGATTTTGACTCCCGGCGCGCGCCGCGGCCGTTCCCTGGGCGCTGCCGGGTGGCGGGGGAAGCGCCGAGAGGGAGGGCGGTTCCGGCAGCCGGTGGACGCGGTCGACGGGCCAGGCGACCAGGACGGCCCGGCCGATGACGTTGGACAGCGGGATGGTGCCGTTGCCGAAGTCGGTCATGTGGAAGCGCGAGTCGGCCGAGATGTCCCGGTGGTCGCCCATCACCCAGAGCCTGCCCTGGGGCACGGTGACCTTGAAGTCGATCCTGGACGGCGGGTTGCCGGGGGCGATGTAGGGCTCGTCCACCGCTCGGCCGTTGACGGTGAGGCGGCCGCTGCTGTCGCAGCAGGCCACGGTGTCCCCGCCGACACCGATCACCCGTTTGATCAGGTCGCCCTCGTTGTCGGACGGCAGGAGCCCGACGAAGGTGAAGACGTTCTTCACACCCCGCATCACCGGCCCGTCGGCGGAGGACGTGCGCTCGGAGGCCGGCAGCCAGTTGCCGGGGTCCTTGAAGACCACCACGTCGCCACGCTTGTACTGCTTGCCGAACCAGGGGGTGAGCTTGTCCACCAGCACCCGGTCGCCGACCTTGATGGTGTCCTCCATGGAGCCGGAGGGGATCACGAACACCTGGAGCAGGAAGGTCTTCAGCAGCAGGGCGATCAGCAGGGCCACACCGGCGATCACCGGCAGCTCGCGCAGGAAGGAGCGCTTGCGGCGGCGCGCGGCCCGGCGTGCGATCCGGCGGCGCTCGGCCCGGCCCATGGCGGTACGCCGCCGCCCGTCCGCGGGCCGGGCGGATCCGCCGGGTCCGGAGTCGTCGGCGGGGTCCGACCCGCCGTCCGGCTGCGGCTCGGCGACCCTCGGCCTACCTCTGGTCCCCATGCCGCCCGCTCCTCCCTGCCGCGTCCACCGCGCCGAACGTCCCGGGGCGCCGGAGATGCCGCCAGTGCCCGATCGGATATACGACCCAGTCGGCCCGACCGATCACTTTCTCCTCGGGGACGAATCCGCCCCCGGGCTCGCCGAGGTGGGCCCGGGAGTCCCGGGAGTCGCTGCGGTGGTCGCCCATCATGAAGAGCTTCCCCGCCGGGACCTGCACATCGAAGGGCACCGAGGAGGCGTCGTCGCCGGGAAAGAGGTACGCGGACTCCTCCAGCGGCACCCCGTCGACGGTGATCCTGCCCTCGGTGTCGCAGCAGACCACCCGGTCTCCCCCGACGCCGATGACCCGCTTGACGTAGTCGTTCTCGGTGGGGGCGGCCAGGCCGAGGTAGGAGCCGAGCTGTCGCAGGGCCCCGCCGACCCCGGTGGGCCCGGCCGCGTCGTCCGACAGGAAGGAGCCGCGGCCGTCGAAGACCACCACGTCACCGCGCCGGACATGGCCGCCGAAGCGGTAGGCGAGCTTGTTCACCACCACCCGGTCGCCGACGCGCAGGGTGTTCTCCATGGACTGCGAGGGGATGGCGAAGGGCTGCGCCACCCAGGTGTTCACCAGGGCCAGCAGCAGCAGGCAGAGAGCGGCCACGAACAGCTGGCCGGCGGTGCTCCGGGGCAGCCAGGACCGCCCCGGGGCGGTCGTCGCCGGAACGGCCGCGGACCGCGACGGCCCTCCTGCCCCCGTGTCGGGGGTGGAGGTTCCGTCGCGGTCCGCGAGTGGTTCGTGGGTGCTCATCGGGCGAAGCCTATCCGGCCTCGAACGAGTGGTCCCCTCCCCGGTCGAAGCCGGGGAACCGAGCAGCCGACCTCAGCGGTCGCGCTTCTCCTTGATCTTGGCAGCCTTGCCGCGCAGGTCGCGCAGGTAGTACAGCTTGGCACGGCGGACGGCACCGCGGGTCACGACCTCGATCTTCTCCACGATCGGGGTGTGCACCGGGAAGGTGCGCTCGACGCCCACGCCGAAGGAGACCTTGCGGACGGTGAAGGTCTCGCGCACGCCAGCGCCCTGGCGGCGGATCACGACGCCCTGGAAGAGCTGGACACGGGAGCGGTTGCCCTCGATGACCCGGACGTGCACCTTCAGGGTGTCGCCGGGGCGGAAGGCCGGGATGTCGTCGCGCAGCGACGCGGAGTCGATGACATCGAGCAGGTTGCTCATCGGAGCTCTCCTCATGGGCGCCACGGGCCACCCACGGAATTCGTAAGGATCGGAAGGTCGCTGCGCGCCGGGTGGACCCCGGCGGCCGCCGTTCCCCCCGTGGCAGGGGCGGCGGCAGGCAGCAGCGGCCTATTCTTCCACACCGGGGGCGTCCGGCCGAAATCGGCCGCCCGCCTCGTCCCAGGTCACACCGAGGGCGTCCAGCGCCTTGCGGTCGTGCTTGTCGAAGGCGTCCCGCTGCCAGCGGTCCAGCAGGTCGGGCCGCATCTCCAGGGTCCGGCGGAAGGCCTCCGCGCGGCGCCAGCGGGCGATCAGGCCGTGGTTGCCGCTGAGCAGCACCTCGGGGACCGCGCGGCCGCGCCACTCGGCGGGCTTGGTGTAGACGGGGCCCTCCAGCAGGTCGGCCATGGCCCCGGGGGCGAAGGAGTCGTCACGGTGCGACTCGGCGTTGCCGAGCACCCCGGGCAGCAGCCGCGCCACCGCCTCCACCATGACCAGTACCGCGACCTCGCCGCCGGCCAGCACATAGTCGCCGATGGACGCCTCCACCACCGGCATCCGGTCGGCGGCCTCCTCGATGACCCGGCGGTCGATGCCCTCGTAGCGTGCGGGCGCGAAGGCCAGCCACGGCTCGGCGGCCAGCTGCTCGGCGAGGGCCTGGGTGAAGGGCCGGCCGCTGGGGGTGGGCACCACCAGGGTGGGCACCGCGCCCTCGCCGATCTCCTCGGCGCCGCGCTCCACCACGCTGTCCAGGGCGGCGCCCCAGGGCTCCGGCTTCATCACCATGCCGGGGCCGCCCCCGTACGGGGTGTCGTCCACCGTGCGGTGAACGTCGGTGGTCCAGTCGCGCAGGTGGTGCAGGTGGATGTCGAGCTGTCCGCGGGCCCGGGCCTTGCCGACCAGTGAGACGTTCAGCGGTTCGAGGTACTCGGGGAAGATGGTGACGACGTCGATGCGCATGGGCTGGGGGTCACCCCTGCCCGTCGGCGGCGGCGTCGGAGCCGCCTTGCCCGCCGTCGCCGGAGCCGCCGTCGGCACCGTCGGCCGGCTCGTCGCCGCGGCTGCCCGCGACCTCGGCGCGCTCCGGGTCGAGCAGGCCCGGCGGGGGGTCGATGACGGCCCGCTGGGCGGCGAGGTCGATCTCCGGGACGATGCGCTCCACGAAGGGCACCAGCACCTCGCGGCCGTCCGTGGTGCGCAGCGACAGCAGGTCCTGGTACGGCAGATGGACCACCTCGGAGACCTCTCCGACCGCGGTGCCGTCGCGGAGGACCACGTCCAGGCCGACCAGCTGGTGGTCGTAGTACTCGTCCGGGTCCTCGGGGGCCTCGGCGGGGTCGACGTCGGCGATCAGCAGGGTGTTGCGCAGCGCCTCGGCGGCGTTGCGGTCCTGTACGCCCTCGAAGCGCAGCAGCAGCCGGCCGCTGTGCACCCGGCCGGACGCCACGGTGAGCGGTCCGGCGGCGGGCGGGTCGGTGAGCAGTACCGCGCCGGGCCCGAGCCGGAGTTCGGGCTCGTCGGTGCGGACCTCTACGGTGACGTCACCTCGGATGCCGTGGGCACGGCCGATCCTGCCGACGACGAGCTGCACGGTGATCGCGCTCCTGTGTTCTTCCTGACGGGCTGCGGCTGGTGAATGCGGCAGGGCCGACCGGGACGAGGTGCGTCCCGGCCGGCCCTGGAGAAGCCGTACGGCTCAGCGGATGTTGTCGACGTCGACCAGGTCGACCCGGACGTTCCGTCCGCCGAGTGCCGCCACCACGGTGCGCAGGGCGCGCGCGGTGCGGCCGCCTCGGCCGATGACCTTGCCGAGGTCCTCGGGGTGCACCCGCACCTCAAGGGTGTTGCCCCGACGCAGGTTGCGCGAGCGCACCTGAACCTCGTCGGGGTTCTCGACGATGCCCTTCACAAGGTGCTCGAGGGCTTCCTCGAGCATGATCAGGCCTCGGTGGAAGCGGTCTCGGACTCGGACTCGGCGGCCTCGTCCTTCTTGTCCGACTTCTTGGCCTTGGGGGTGATGGCGGCACCGGTGGTGCTGTCCTCGAAGCCCTGGACGGCCTTGGCGAAGAGGTGGCTGTAGTCCTCGACCTTGGGCTCGGCCACCTTGAGCGGAGCCGGGGCCGGCTCGCCCTTGAACTTCTGCCAGTCGCCGGTGAGCTTGAGGATGGCGAGCACGGGCTCGGTCGGCTGCGCGCCGACACCCAGCCAGTACTGGGCGCGCTCCGAGTCGACCTCGATCTTCGAGGGGTTGTAGGTCGGCTGGTAGACGCCGATCTCCTCGATGGCGCGGCCGTCACGCTTGGTGCGCGAGTCGGCGACGACGATGCGGTAGTGCGGGGCGCGGATCTTGCCCAGACGCTTCAGCTTGATCTTGACTGCCACTGGAGTGGGGTCTCCTGGTCTTGACGTGGGTGAGCGGCCGCGCGCACCACGTGGGGTTGCGGGCGTCGGCTGCTCGACTGACACGCCAGCCGGAGGAGAGAGGGGTCCTGCTCGGCTGCCGAGTACTCAGCTGCCCATTGTGCCACAGCACGGCCCGTGCCCCGCCCCCTCCCGCCTGGGCGGGCACCGTTCGGGCGGCACAGGGCAGGGGGCATCGCGGCGCCGCGAGTCACCCCCTCGCGGTGCCGTGAGGCCACCCCCGGTTCGGCCTGTCGTCCGATGGACCACCGCGGGTACGGCGGCCACCGGCCGGGGCCTGTCCGGATCAGGCCTCCTGAGCCGGCTCCGCGATCCGGAACGGCTGCTGGCAGGCGCCGCACACGATGGAGGCCTGGGCCAGCACCGAGGGCACCACCCGGACGTTGCGGCCGCAGCCGCAGACGGCCTTGACGCGGACGCCGCCGCCGGAGGAGCCGTGCCGGGTGGCCGGGCCGCGGAAGGCGCGCCCGCGGCCCTCGCCGCTGACCGCCTCGGAATGCGCCCCGAGGGCCCGGTCCAGGCGCTCGATGGTGTCCGAGTACCGGGAACGGGTCTCCGGCAGCATGGTCACCAGCGAGAAGCCGCTGCTGGGGTGGGGTTCCACCGGGTGGGCCAGGCCCAGCTCGTCGGCGATGCCGAGGAAGCGACGGTTGTGGTACCGCCCGGCCCGCGAGGTGTCGCGGATGCCACGGGCAGCGGCCAGGCCGTGCGCCGCCTCGTGCAGCAGCCGCTCGAAGCTGAGCTCGGTGCCGCAGGCGGAGGATGATTCGCCGATCAGCGACTCGGGGGCCGCAAGATCGGGCAGGTCCGGGTGATGGCGCTGGATGTCACTCCAGGCGGCGGCCAGTTCGGCCGCGAGGACGAGAGGCTGTGTCGTGCTCACGCTATGCCAACGAGGGAGAGCGGTCCGATGTTCCGTGTGTCGGGGCAGGAACCCGATCCGCCCCTACCGCCGGGTAGGCCCCGAGCTGCGCCGAGGCACCCGCCGTGCACCTGATGCAATGTCAAACTCCTGTCCTCAGCGCCTCATTGAGCGCGCACGGAGGGTGAACATACGATGCCGCGGCCCGCACGGGCAGGCCGCGGATCGCACACGATATCCGCCGGATCAGTACGCGCGTGCGACGATCGCGATGTTGCCCGGCTGATCGTCGGCCGCCGGCACCGATCCGTCGGCCGCGACCAGGCAGCGGACGCTGACGCCCTGCTCGGCCAGCTTGGCCTCGCCCTCCGGACCGAGGTCCGCCCAGGAGATCCGGCCCCAGCCGGTGGCGGCCGCCTCCACCGCCTCGTCGATGGTCCTGACGTCCACGGTGCGGGCCTCACGGCGCTCCCTGGACTGCCGCAGCAGCAGCGCCTGGTCCTCCTCCAGCACGGAGGGCACCAGCTGCGCCAGCGCGTCGATGGAGACCGGCTCCTTGCCGCCCGGGATACGTCGGGCCAGCATGGCCGTACCGTTCTCCAGGTCGCGCGGGCCGACCTCGATGCGCACCGGGACGCCCTTGAGCTCCCAGTCCACCGCACGGCGGCCGAACGGGGTGTCCGTACGGTCGTCTACGGTCACCCGCACCCCGGCTGCCTCCAGGGCCGCACCGATCTCCCGCACCTTGGCGATCACCGCGTCGTCGCCCTTGATGGCCAGCACCACGGCCTGCACGGGGGCCAGCCGGGGCGGCACCCGCAGACCGCTGTCGTCGCCGTGGGACATGATCAGGCCGCCCACCATCCGGGTGGAGGATCCCCAGGAGGTCTGCCAGACGTGCTCCTGCTTGCCCTCACCGGACAGGTACTGGGTGTGGAAGGCCTTGGCGAAGTTCTGCCCCAGCTCATGGCTGGTGCCCATCTGCAGCGCCTTGCCGTCGCCCATCATGCCCTCCAGCGTGAGGGTGTTGATGGCGCCGGCGAAGCGCTCCCGGGCGGTCTTGCGGCCCAGCACCACGTCGATGCCCAGGACGTTCACCATGAAGTCGCCGTAGACGTCCGTGTGGATCATCGAGGCGTAGGCGCGTGCGTCCTCGTAGGTGGCGTGGGCGGTGTGGCCCTCCTGCCAGAGGAACTCGGTGGTGCGCAGGAAGACCCGGGGCCGCAGCTCCCAGCGGACCACGTTGGCCCACTGGTTGATCAACAGGGGCAGGTCGCGGTAGCTCTGCACCCACTTGGAGAAGTACTCGTTGATGATCGTCTCGGAGGTGGGCCTGACGACCACCGGCTCATCCAGCTCCTTGCCGCCGCCGTGGGTGACCACCGCGAGCTCGGGCGCGAAGCCCTCGACGTGCTCGGCCTCACGGGTCAGGTAGGACTGCGGGATGAACATCGGGAAGTATGCGTTCTGCGCTCCCGCGCGCTTGATCCGCGCGTCCATCTCCTGCTGCATCCGCTCCCACAGGCCGTAGCCGTACGGTCGGATGACCATGGTGCCGCGCACCGGGCCGTTGTCGGCCAGTTCGGCCTTGTTGATCAGGTCCTGGTACCAGCGCGGGAAGTCGTCCGCCTGGGGAGTGAGCACGGGAGCCTTTGCCATGGGGCGAATGGTACGGGGCCGGTGCGCCCGACCGTGAATCGATGCCCCCTGAGTCCGGCACGCGCACGGCGCAGGGGCGCACGACCATCCGGGCCGCGCGCCTCCCCCACTCCTCTGGACGCCGGGCCGCAGCGGGGGTTGTCTGTATGCGGGGGGTTCGGAGAGTACGTGGGCGTACCCGCAGGGTCGCCCTCAGTGCCTCGGCGCGGCATCGCAGCCGACGGACCGGATGGGAGGCCGCATGATGGCATCTGCTCAGGTGAGGAGCACAGCCACGGAGCTCACTCGGGCGCAGCGGCGCGCGCGCGACTGGGCCGAGATCCAGGAGCGCATGCTGGTGCCGCTCTACGAGGCGGTCTACCAGCGGCTGGAGGTCGGGCCTGCGACCTCCGTCCTCGGTCTGGGCTGCCGCTCGGGACTGGCCCTGCTGCTGGCCGCCGCCCGTGGTGCCGAGGTGGCGGGCATGGAGCCGGCGGGCGAGCTGCGCTCGCTGGCGCACGACCGGCGGCTGCGGGTGCTCGCCGATGTGTACCGCGACGCCTCCTCCGGAGCGCCCCCGCCGGCCACGCATTCGCTGGTCACCGCCTTCGAGAACCTCTACTGCGCGGCCGATCCGCAGGAGCTGGTGCGCAGCGCCGCCCGGCTCACCCTGCGCGGCGGGCATGTGGTGCTGGCGACCTGGGGGCCGCCCGAGCGCTGCCAGAGCGCGGGGGTGCTGGAGGTCGCCCGCCGGCTGGCCCCGCGGGAGCCCGTGCGGCCCGCGGCGGGGGCCCGCTATGACCCGTTCGGGCTAAGCGCCCCGGGGAAGTTGGAGTCGCTGGTGGTGGGTGCCGGGCTGCGGCCGGACGGCAGCGGTCGGGTGTCCTGCCCGTTCGCCTACGCGGACCTGGACAGCGCGGTACGGGGCCTGCTGTCGACCGGCGTCTACGACCCGGCGGCGGAGTACTCCGGCGAGGCGCTGGTGGTGAAGGAGCTCACCGAGGCGCTCCACCCGTATCTGCGCGAGGGCGGCGGGGTGCGCATGGCCAATGTCTTCCGCTACGTGGTCGCCCAGGCCCTCTGAGCGCCGCGTCCGGGGCGGGCGGCCCCGACGCGGCCCGTCCCGGGCCCCGGGCGCGCCACCGGGGCCGTCGGCTCAACGGGAGGCGTCGCCGGGGATCCCGGGCCACTCCTCGGCGGTGAGGGCGTAGCGCTCGTGGTCCCGCCAGGCGTCGTTGATGTACAGCATCCGCGGGGAGTAGCCCTCCAGCCGGAAGCCGAGGCGCTTGGCCATGGCGGACGACCGCTGGTTGTCCGGCTGGACGTTGATCTCCAGCCGGTGCAGTCCCAGGCCGCCGTCGCGCTGGGCGGCGAAGCAGCGGTCCACCACCAGGCGCAGGCCCTCGGTCATCCGGCCGGTGCCGGCGTAGGGCAGGTAGGAGTCATAGCCGAGGGAGGCGTTGCAGAAGCGGCCGAGCACGATGTTGGCCACATTGCACTTGCCCACCAGGCCGCCGTCGCCGGTGTCGACGATCAGGAAGGTGCGCAGCCCCGGGCCCTGCTTCTGGAGCAGGCCGGGGAGATCGGCCTCCACCGGGTTCCAGGGCCCGATGTGGTCGGCGGAGCGGAGCACCGCCTCGGTGTAGGCGTCGGTGTCGGAGGGCTTGGGGGCTCGGATGGTTACTCGCACGGGACCATCATCGGACACGGCGGCGGCCCGCCACCCCCGCTTCGGGGGACGGCGGGCCGCCGCGCCGTGGCTCACTGCGGGGGCAGCAGGTCCTTGAACTCCTTGGGCAGTTCGAAGTCGGCGGGGCCCTGGCCCGCACCCAGGCCGAAGGCGCCGCCCGGCTGGGCGGCTGCGCCCGGGCCCGCGGCCCGGCGCTCGGCTGCGGCCCTCTCGTCCGCGGCGCGCTTCAGCGGGTTGCCGGAGCGCTGCTTGCCCTTGCCCTTGCCCTGCTTCTTGGCCTGGCGCTTGGGGCCGCCACCCATGCCGGGGATGCCGGGCATCCCCGGCATGCCCTGGCCGCTGGCCATCCGGGACATCATCTTGCGCGCCTCGAAGAAGCGCTCCACCAGGTTGTTGACCTCGCTGACGGTGACGCCGGAGCCCTTGGCGATACGGGCCCGCCGCGAGCCGTTGATGATCTTCGGGTCCTCGCGCTCGATCGGCGTCATCGACTTGATGATGGCGCCGACCCGGTCGACGTCCCGGTCGTCGATGTTGTTGATCTGCTCGCGGATCTGGCCCATGCCCGGCAGCATCCCCAGCAGCTTGGAGATGGAGCCCATCTTGCGGACCTGCTCCAGCTGGCTGAGGAAGTCGTCGAGGGTGAACTCCTTGCCGCCGCCGCGCAGCTTGGAGGCCATCTTCTCGGCCTCGGCCTGCGAGAACGTCCGCTCCGCCTGCTCGATCAGGGTGAGCATGTCGCCCATGCCGAGGATGCGGGAGGCCATCCGGTCGGGGTGGAAGGCGTCGAAGTCGTCGACCTTCTCGCCGTTGGAGGCGAACATGATCTGACGGCCCGTCACATGAGCCACCGACAGCGCCGCACCACCGCGGGCGTCGCCGTCCAGCTTGGACAGCACCACACCGGTGAAGTCGACGCCTTCGAGGAAGGCCTGCGCGGTGGTGACCGCGTCCTGGCCGATCATGGCGTCCACGACGAAGAGGACCTCGTCCGGCTGCACCGCGGCGCGGATGTCCGCGGCCTGCTGCATCAGCTCGGCGTCGATGCCGAGGCGGCCGGCGGTGTCGACGATGACGACGTCGTACTGCTTGTTCCGGGCGAAGTCGATGGAGTCGCGGGCCACCTGCACCGGGTCGCCCACGCCGTTGCCCGGCTCCGGGGCGAAGACGTGCACGCCCGCCCGCTCGCCGACCACCTTGAGCTGGTTGACGGCGTTGGGCCGCTGGAGGTCGCAGGCCACCAGCAGCGGGGTGTGCTTCTGCTGCTTCAGCCAGTGGCCGAGCTTGCCCGCCAGGGTGGTCTTACCGGCGCCCTGCAGACCCGCCAGCATGATCACGGTCGGGGGCTGCTTGGCGAAGCGCACCCGGCGGGTCTCGCCGCCGAGGATGGCGATGAGCTCCTCGTTGACGATCTTGATGATCTGCTGGGCCGGGTTGAGCGCCTGGGAGACCTCGGCGCCCAGCGCACGGTCCTTGACCTGCTTGATGAACGCCCGGACCACCGGGAGCGCCACATCGGCTTCGAGCAGGGCGATACGGATCTCACGGGCCGTGGCGTCGATGTCCGCCTCGGTCAGGCGGCCCTTGCCACGGAGGTTCTTGAACGTCGCTGCGAGGCGGTCGGAAAGGGTGTCGAACACGTCGGTCGCGGATCCCTCGTGGCATCGGTTACGGGTACGGTCGTCGCCCCCAGGGTATCCGGCCGCCGCGCGGACCGGGCCCACCCTGCTTCCGTCCGATATCAGGGGACCCGCTTTCGGTACTTGGTTCGAGTACCCCTAGGATCCCGCACATCCGCCTGCGCGAAACGGCGGAAGCGCCGCGACCACTTGCCGAATCGACACAAGGACGGGCATGGCACCGCGAATATCGCACGCGCACAGACCTCTGGGACTCAAGGGGAGGGTCTGGCTGGGACTGGGTTCGGTGCTGCTGGGGGGTGCGGGCGTCTCCGCTGTGGCCTTCGCCGACACCCAGGCACCCCACAGCGCCTCACCGAAGGCGACAGCTCACCGCCCGGTGACCCCGAGGCTCTTCCACAACTCGCTCGGGGCGCTTCCGCTGTCCCAGAGCACCCGCCCCACCCGCACGCTCAGCCAGCGTTCCACCGAGCCCTTCAACATGCTGGGCGTCAGCTGGGACGACCCGACCGCCAAGGTCTCCGGCACCATCCAGGTCCGCACCCGCTCCATCGACAGCGGCACCTGGACCCCCTGGACCGAGCTGGCCGCCGCCGACGGCGCCGCCGATCCCAGGAGCACCGACGCCATCGGCACCCGCGGAGCCACCGAGCCGCTGTGGACGGGCCCCTCCAACGGGGTCGAGCTGCGCATCACCCCCGGCAGCGGATCCACCAAGCTGCCCGCCGGCCTGCGGCTGGACTACATCGCCTCCGGAAACCTGGGCAGCTCCAGCACCACCGCCTCCCCCGCCGCCCAGGCGCGGGCGGCGACCCTGCCGGACGCCGAGCTGGCCGCCGCGAGCAGCACGCCCAGCACGTCACCCAGCCCCTCCGACTGCACCTCGTCCGGCAGCACGGCGACCATGCCCGCCACCCCGACCTCGACGGTGCGCAAGCCCGTCATCTTCAGCCGGGAGCAGTGGGGCGCCGACGAGTCGATCCGGGACCAGACCCTGCCGTGCTACTCGACGGCGGGCGTCCAGGCCGTGTTCGTCCACCACACCGCCGACGACCACAGCGACTACGTGTGCAGCAGCGACCCGACGAACCCCAAGAGCTCTGCCGCCTGGGTCCAGGCCGAGTACACGTACCACGTCAAGAGCAACGGCTGGCGTGACCTCGGCTACAACTTCATGGTCGACAAGTGCGGCAACATCTTCGAGGGCCGCTGGGGCGGCCTGAACAACGGCGGCGGCGAGGCGCTGCCGGTGTTCGGGGCGCACACCTACGGGTTCAACGCCGGGACGATGGGTGTGGCGGTGCTCGGCACCTACACCAGCGTCAACGCCAGCAACGCGGTGCTGGGCGCGCTCGCGACCCTGGCCGACTGGAAGCTCGGGATGTACGGGCACAAGCCCGGCGCCTCCGTGACCCTGGTGGAGGCGGGTGATCCGGCGGCGGACAGCGGCACCAAGTTCCCGACCGGCACCTCGGTCTCCTTCAACAACATCTCCGGGCACCGCGACGGCTACAAGACCGAGTGCCCCGGGAACGACCTCTACGCCCAGCTCCCCTCCATCCGCAAGTTCGCCGCGGGTCCGGCCCCGGCGCCGGTCGTCACCGGCGCGGGGGCGCAGTCCGGGGGGGTCTGGTACACCTCGGGCAAGCCCACCGTCACCTGGACGGAGAGCTGGTACTCCAGCCTGATCGACCACTTCGAGGTGCTGGTGGACGGCAACGTCGCCGCCACCGTCGCCAACACCGCCCGCTCCGCGGCGGTCACCCTGACCGCCGGCAAGCACACCGTGGCCGTCCGGGCCGTGCACATCGCCAAGACCACCAGTGTCTCGGCGAACGCCACCGTGGTCGCCGCGACCCCGGGCAAGGACACCGACTGGTCGCACGACGGCAAGGCCGACCTGCTGGTCCGCAGCTCCACCGGCGCCGGCTCCGTCTACTACGGCGCCACGCTGAGCACCCACGGCTCCACCGGCTCCGGCTGGCAGGCCTACAACGTGGCGCTGCAGACCGACCTCGACCAGGACGGCCTGGCCGACCTGGTGGTGCGCAACACCTCCGGCACCCTGTACTGGCGGCACATCAGCGGTACGGCCTGGGTCAACAGCCAGCTCGCCACCGGATGGGGCTCCGTCAGGCAGATCGTGGTGCCGGGCGACCTCACCGGTGACAAGAAGACCGACCTGCTGATCGTGGACAGCGCGGGCAAGGTCTGGGTCTACCCGGGCAAGGGCAACGGCACCTTCGGCGCCCGGACCCAGGTCGGCTCCGGCCTGCAGTCCTACGCCCAGGTCGTCGGCCACGGCGACTTCACCGGCGACGGCAAGGCCGACCTGATGGCCCGTACGACGGCCGGTGGACTCTACCTGTGGCCGGGCACCGGCACCGGCAAGTTCGGCGCCCGCAAGACGGTGGCCACCGGCTTCGCCTCCGCCAACGGCATGGCCACGGTCGGCGACGTCACCGGTGACGGCAAGGCCGACCTGCTGATCCGGATGAAGACCGGCCAGCTGTACATCTACCCGGGCAAGGGCAACGGCACCTTCGGCTCCAAGACCGTCGCCGCCGGGAGCTGGAACTCGCTCACCATCCAGGGCTGACGCCCACCGCACCATTGTGGACGCGCCCGCCGCGGGGACTCCCCGCGGCGGGCGCTCCGTCGTTCACGGGCCCCTCGGCTCAGCCCGCTCCGTACAGCCCGCTCGGCTCAGCCCCTCAGTGCAGCGCCGCCTGCACGTCTCCAGCCCCTCAGTGCAGCGCCGCCTGCACCGCCGCCGCCACCTCCGCGGCCCGGCCGGGGGCCAGCGGACGGCCGTCGGTGCCGGTGACGTAGAAGGCGTCGACGGCGTCGGCTCCGAGGGTGCTGATGTGCGCGGTACGGACCCGCACCCCGGTGTCCTCCAGGGCACGGCCGATGCGGTGGAGCAGCCCGGGGGCGTCATGGGCGCGGACCTCCAGCACGGTTGCGGAGACCGAGGAGTCGCCGGGCGCCACGGTGACCCGGGGCGGGGGGGCCGCGGCGCCGCGCCGCCGGGGGGCGGCCGCGTCCCGCTCGGCAAGCCGGCGGGAGACGTCCAGGCCGCCGTCCAGGGCGCGCCGGATGTCGGCGCGCAGCCGTGCCGCCTCCGGGAGGTCGCCGTACTCGGCGGCCACCGTCCAGGAGAGCAGCAGCACCGGTCCCGCGCCCACCGGGTCGGCCTCCCTGATGGCGGCCGCGCGGACGGTGAGACGATGCAGCGCCAGCACCCCGGCGACGGTGGCCAGCAGCGCCGGCCGGTCCGGGACGGCCAGGGTGAGCTCCACTCCCATGGGCTCGGCCGCGGGCTCCTCCTGCTCCTCCTCACCGCGCTGCAGCTGGGCCCGGACGGAGAGCACCGGGCCGCCGGTGCGGGCGGCCTCCACCGCCAGCCGCTCCTCCTCCGCGCTGATCTCCGCGGCGGGCTGCCCGGGGGCCGGGCCGCCGACCAGCAGCGCCTCTGCCCGGGCGACCAGGTCGCCCACCAGGGAGGCCCGCCAGGCCGACCAGGCGGCGGGGCCGGTGGCCAGCGCGTCGGCCTCGGTGAGGGCGTGCAGCAGCTCCAGGTTCCCGGTGGTGCCGACCACCTTGGTGACGGCCTCCACGGTCGCCGGGTCCTCCGGGTCGCGGCGGGTCGCGGTGTCGATCAGCAGCAGATGGTGCCTGACCAGCAGGGCCAGCGTCTCGACGTCCTCCCTGCCGAAGCCCATCCGCAGGGCGACGTCACGGGCGATGACCTCCCCCGCCTCCGAGTGGTCACCGGGCCAGCCCTTGCCGATGTCGTGCAGCAGCGCGGCGACCAGCAGCAGGTCGGGGCGGGCCACCCGGCGGGTGAGCGCGGCGGCCCGTACCGCGGTCTGCACCAGGTGCCGGTCCACGGTCCAGCGGTGCACGGCGTTGCGCTGGGGACGGCAGCGCACCCGCTCCCAGTCCGGCAGCAGCCGGGTGATCAGCCCCTCGGCCTCCAGGGCCTCCCACACCGGCAGGCAGGCGCTGCCCGCCCCCAGCAGGGTGATCAGCTGCTCACGGGCCTCGTCCGGCCAGGGCACCGGCAGCGGACGGGACTCGGCCGCGAGACGGCGGACGGTGGCATGGGCCACGGTGAGGCCTGCCTGGGCCGCGGCGGCAGCGGCGCGCAGCGGCAGCGCGGGGTCCTGGGCGGGGCGGGAGCCCTGGGCGAGGACGGCCTCGCCGTCCTGCTCCACCACGCCCTCGGCCAGCGGGCTGCGCTCCACCGCGCCGCGGGCGACGGCGCCGGAGGTACGGCCGGGGCCGCTGAACGGGAAGGCCAGCCGCGAGGCCCGGCGGCCGCGCTGGGAGCGGGCCCGCAGCACCCTGCCGACCTCGCGCCAGGTGACGTCGGAGGCATAGGCGATGGTGCGGGCCGCCTGGTAGACCTGGCGCAGCAGGGTGTCGGCGTCCAGCACACCGAGCTCATCGGCGACCTGGTCCTGCTCCTGGAGGCTGAGCCGCTCGGTGGCCCGTCCGGTGACCAGGTGGAGTGCGTCCCGGACGTCGGTGAGGCGCAGCGCGGCCTCGTCCAGGCCCTCGCGGGGGGCGTCGGCGAGCCAGGAGGCGGCGACCGCGCCCAGGGAGGCCAGGTCGCGGAGTCCGCCGCGGGCCTCCTTGAGGTCGGGCTCCAGCAGGAAGGAGAGCTCTCCGTGGCGGCGGGCCCGTTCCTGGCCCATCTCCTGGAGTTCGGGGAGGCGCACCGGCGCGGTGGCCCGCCAGTCGGCGAGGACGGCGGAGCGCAGGGCGGCGGTGAGCGAGGGGTCCCCGGCGATGTGGCGGGCGTCCAGCAGGCCCAGCTGGGCCTTGAGGTCCTCGGCGGCGACCTCGCGGGCGGTGGTGAGGTCGCGCACGGAGTGGTCCAGGGCGGCGCCGCTGTCCCACACCGGGTACCAGAGCTGTTCGGCGAGAGCGGTGACACCGCTGCCCCAGGTGGTGCCGTCGTGCAGCAGCAGGACGTCCAGGTCGCTGCGCGGGGAGAGCTCGCCGCGGCCGTAGCCGCCGACGGCGACCAGGGCGACACCGACGGCCGCGGGTCCGCCGCCGCCCGCGGAGGGGGACCGTACGGCGGCTGCGGCGTCGGCCAGCAGCCCGGCGAGCCAGCGGTCGGTGAGTCCGGCGAGGGCGATACGGCGGCGGGCGCCGGTGAGGCCGTCCGTGGTGAGCAGCCGTTGCCGCGCGGAGGCGTAGTCGGTGGGTCCCGGCCGCTCTGCCGGGGTGGGGGGCGTGCGAGGTGCTGTCTCCGGCGTGGTCACGGTGCTGTCCCCGTCCGTCGTGCCGCGGCCAGGAGGTCCACGGCGGTCTCGGCTGATACGCAGGCGGCGGACCCGCTGCCGGTCCGTGCCGGCTGCGGGTCCGCCTCCCCTGTCGGTGCGGGTGATCGGATCACCGGGTCCCATGATTCACTGGGTTCGGCTCACAGGGCGTCGGGGCCCCGCTCGCCGGTGCGGACCCGGATGGCTGTCTCGACGGGTACGGCCCACACCTTGCCGTCCCCGATCTTGCCGGTGCGGGCCGCCTTGACGATCACGTCCAGCAGTCCCTCGGTGTCGTCGTCCTCCACCAGAACCTCGATGCGGACCTTGGGCACCAGGTCGACGGTGTACTCCGCGCCCCGGTAGACCTCGGTGTGGCCGCGCTGTCTGCCGTAGCCGCTCGCCTCCGTGACGGTGAGTCCGTGGACTCCGAAGGACTGCAGCGCCTCCTTCACGTCGTCGAGCCGGTGCGGCTTGATGACTGCGGTGATGAGCTTCATCAGGCGTCGACCTCGCTCTTGTGCGCGACGGGGGAGGAGGGGGCGGCTGCGGGCGCCGCGGCACGGGCCACGGAGCTGCCGACCGAGGCGAAGTCGTAGGCGGTCTCGGCGTGGAACGCCTGGTCGATGCCGCTGACCTCCTCGTCCTCGGTGGCGCGGAAGCCGATGGTGAGGTCGATGCCCTTGGCGATGATCCAGGAGATCACCAGGGAGTAGGCGGCGACCGCGAAGGCACCGACCGCCTGCTTGCCCAGCTGGCCGAAGCCGGCACCCGCGGTGAGGCCGTCGGTGGTGTCGAAGACGCCGATCAGCAGGGTGCCGATCAGGCCGCCGACGGCGTGCACGCCGACCACGTCCAGGGAGTCGTCGTAGCCCAGCTTGTACTTCAGCCCCACCGCCCAGGCGCAGGCCGCGCCGGCGATGACACCGATGCCGACCGCGCCCCAGATGTTCACCGCGGCGCAGGCGGGGGTGATGGCGACCAGGCCGGCGACGGCGCCGGAGGCGGCACCCAGCGACGTGAAGGCGCCGTGCCTGATGCGCTCGTAGGCCAGCCAGCCGAGCATGGCGGCGCCGGTGGCGACCTGGGTGTTGATGAAGGCGATGCCCGCGGTGCCGTTGGCGGCCAGGGCGGAGCCCGCGTTGAAGCCGAACCAGCCGAACCACAGCAGCCCGGAGCCGAGCATCACCAGCGGCAGGCTGTGCGGGCGCATCGGGTCCTTCTTGAAGCCGACCCGCTTGCCGAGCACCAGCAGGGCGCCGAGGCCCGCCATGCCGGCGTTGATGTGCACGGCGGTACCGCCGGCGAAGTCCTTCACACCGAGCTTGAAGATCCAGCCGCCCGACTGCCAGACCCAGTGCGCCACCGGGAAGTAGACGATGGTCACCCAGAGCGCGATGAAGAGCATCCAGGCGGAGAACTTGGCCCGGTCCGCAAGGGCTCCGCTGATCAGGGCCGGGGTGATGATGGCGAACATCAGCTGGAAGGACGCGAAGGCGAAGACCGGGATGGAGCCGGTGAGCGTGGTCCCGGTGATGCCCTTCATCCCGAAGGCGTCCAGGTTGCCCAGCAGGCCGGCGCCGGTGTCGTCGCTGAACGCGATCGAGTAGCCGTAGGCGACCCAGAGGACGCTGACGATGCCCAGGCTGACAAAGCTCATCATGAGCATGTTCAGGACACTCTTGACCCGGACCATACCTCCGTAGAAGAAGGCGAGGCCGGGCGTCATCAGCATGACCAGAGCTGCGCTTATGAGCACGAATGCGGTGTCGCCCGCGTCGAAGCCTTTCGGCATCGGCGTCTCCTTGTGTGTGAAGGCCGCTCCGCCCTCGGACGCGTCCCTCTGGGCGAGAGGGCCGTCCCGTGTGCCCGTGGGCGTCGGCGATGCCAAGGAGCGTGACGGAGGCCGGTTTCCGTCGATGCGTCCGGTTGTTTCGCAAGAGTGACGGACGCCACTCGGGTGTTACGCGGTGATGAACTGCGGCCCTGCCGGACCCGCCACTCGTCTACTCTTCCCACCCACCACGGGCATGCCTACCACCGGCCGCGGAAACCACCCGGATGCTTGGCGTGGGGGTGCCGAGCCGGGATAGACGGGGTGGCCTCCGCGGCCGGAGTCAGTGGTCCGCGGCCGCGCACTGGCCGGAACCGTGCGGTGCGCAGACCCGGAAACGTGCGGTGCGCCGGCGGGTCTCAGACCGCGGCGGCGTACTCCGGAAGCACGCTGGTGATGCGGTCGGAGAGCTGCTGCACATCGGGCACCGAGGGGAACTGCCGCAGCGCCGCGTCGGTGGTCTTGCGGATCCGGGTGTTCAGCCGCTCCGAGCGGACCCGGCCCGCGATGTCGACCGCCTGGTGCGCCATGGCGGCCGCAGCCTCCGGCTCCCCCTGGATCAGGTGGACGCTGGACATGCCGATCAGGTTGAAGGCATAGGACCGGCGATGGGTGGGGTCCTCCCTGAAGAGGTCCACCGCACGCTCCATCACCGGGGCGGCCAGCGAGGCGTACATGGGGCTGCGGGTGGCGTGGTAGGCGAGGTCGCGGTAGGAGTGGGCGTTCTCCGCGTTGAGTTCCGCCTCGGAGAAGAAGGAGATCCAGTCCGGCTCGGACTCGCCGGTCCGGATGTCGCTGAAGGTGTCCTCGGCGAGCCGGACGGCCCGGTGGCACTTGTTGACCTCGCCCAGATTGGCGTAGGCGCGGGCCTCCATGGCGTACAGCATCGCGCCGGTGCGGGGCGTGGCGGTGTCGCGGCTGCCGTACTGGGCCAGGTGGATGAGTTCCAGGGCATCGTCGCTGCGGTTGAGGTGGATCATCTGCCGGCTCATGTCGGAGAGGATCAGCGCACCGAAGGGGCGGTCGCCGGCCTCCTTGGCGGCGTGCAGCGCCAGCACGTAGTACTTCTGGGCGCTGGGGTGCATCCCCACGTCGTACGACATCCAGCCGGCCAGGTGCGCCAGCTCCGCGGTGAGCCGGAAGAGGCGCTGGGTGGTGTCGGGCGGATAGGTCTCCTGGAGCAGGTCGGTGACCTCGTGCAGCTGGCCGACCACGGCCTTGCGGCGCAGCCCGCCGCCGTTCTGCGCGTCCCACTGGCGGAACATCATGGTGGTCTGCTCCAGCAGCCGCAGCTCCGGCTCGGAGAGCCGGCCGGTGTGCGGCTCCCCGCCGCCCGCGGCGGTGAGCACGGGGGTGGGGACGCCGCCGGGCCCGGGGGCGAGCCAGCGCTGCATGGGTTCGATCAGGGCGGAGCCGGCGGTCAGCGCCAGGGAGGTGCCCAGGAAACCGCGGCGGTTGAGCATCAGGTCGCTGCGTGAGTACTCACTGATCAGCTGGACGGTCTGGGCGCCGCTCCACGGGAGGTCCACCTCGCCCGCACCGGTCACCGGGACCGCGGTGCGCAGGCCGAGGTCCTCCACGGTGACCACCGAGCCGAACCGCTCGGAGAACAGCTCGGAGAGGATCTTGGGGATGGGTTCGCGTGGTTGCTCCCCGTCCAGCCAGCGCCGCACCCGTGAGGTGTCGGTGCTGACGTGGTGCGCGCCGGTCTGCCGGGCACGGCGGTTGACCTGCCGCGCCAGCTCGCCCTTGGACCAGCCGCTGCGCGCGAACCAGGACGTCAATCGCTCGTTCGGTTGCTTCTCACCCACCGGAACGCCCCCATCCCGGGATTACCCCGCTGCCGTGCCCGACGGTCGCGGGCCATGTCGTCTGCCGTGCGCCCGGACCGCGGCCCGGGAGCACCGGACCACCGCAGGCGCTTCGCCAGGGGCATCGGCCGGGGGCGGTGCAGCCGTCGCACTTCCGGCTGTCCCATGCCACTGGCATACCCGCGGACTGACGCAGCGCCGTGGTCCGTGGACTGAACGTAACGCCCGATGAGCCGTCCAGGGGAGTTTCGCCGGGCAATCGCCACCATTCGCCACCCCTAAGAGTGAACAATTCCCCGCCGACCCGCGCTTGACTGGACCACGGCGGCCCCGCAGGGCCGGCCGTGCAGCCACGAACCGTCCGCCCCCGACGATCCTCCATGCACCCGCGCCACCGCAACGGCGCAGCGGAATCGCACCGGAACCGGCGGTGTGCACAGGGCCGCCGTGCGCCGCACTCCCGCCCCGCACGTCCGCGCACGGGGGCGGCACGGCCCTGCGGCGCGGCAGAACACGACAGAACTTCGCGACGCAGTGTCACAGTGCCGTAACCATCGGCGACGGCTACCCGTTGGGGGAGGCATGGACATCCAGTTCGGCGATCTCAGGTTCGGCTCCCGGCGCCGTGCCCGCGCCACCGCTCTGCAGGCGGCGGTGGAGTACGCCGGCCGATGGGGCTGGGCGGTCGTGGCGGGCAGGCCCGCCGGGCGGATCCGGGCCGGCGCCGGCGCCGCCGGTGAGCGCTGCGGGTGCGGCGCACCGCACTGCGCCGCCGTCGGGCTGCACCCGGAGCCGGGGACGGTCGTCTCCGAGGCCGGCCCCTGGGCGGAGCGGCCCGAGGTCAGGGCCCTGTGGGAGGCGGCGCCGCAGGCGTCGGTGCTGCTCCCGGCCGGCCGCTCCTTCGATGTGCTGGACGTCCCGGTGCAGGCGGGGTGCCGGGCCCTGGTGCGGCTGGAGCGGATGGGCACCCGGCTGGGGCCGGTGCTGGCCTCCCCCGCCGGGCGGGCGCTCTTCTTCGTGGCCCCGGGCGCGGCCCGGGAGCTGCCGGACCTGCTCTACCGCATGGGGTGGGACGATGCCGCGCTGGACCTCGTCTGCCACGGGGCGGGGTCCTATGTGGCCGCCCCGCCCACCGTGCTGGCGGGCCTGGGGCCGATGCACTGGCTGCGGCCGCCCACCACCGAGGGTGCGGGCCGCCCGCCGGAGGCCCGGCTGCTGCTGGGCACCCTGGCGTACGCCTGCCACCGCAGCCGCGAGCCGGTCGGCGCCGACGCCGCCTGGCGCGCCTCCTGACCCCCTCTCCCCCAGTCCCCTCTCCCCTGCGGCGGGCCGGCTTCCCCCTCCCCGGGCCCGCCGCGACACAGGAGGGCCGTCCCCCTGCCGGATCCGGGGACGGCCCTCGTCGTGTGTAGGGGCGGTCTGGCCGCCCTCCCGTGTCAGTCGCCGATCAGGGCGTCCACAAAGGCGCCGGGCTCGAACGGCGCCAGGTCGTCGGCGCCCTCGCCCAGGCCCACCAGCTTCACCGGCACACCGAGGTCGCGCTGCACCGCGATCACGATGCCGCCCTTGGCGGTGCCGTCCAGCTTGGTGAGGACGATGCCGGTGATGTCGACGACCTCGGCGAAGACCCTCGCCTGGACCAGTCCGTTCTGGCCCGTGGTGGCGTCCAGCACCAGCAGCACCTCGTCCACCGGGCCCTGCTTCTCCACCACCCGCTTGACCTTGCCCAGCTCGTCCATCAGGCCGGTCTTGGTGTGGAGCCGGCCGGCGGTGTCCACCAGCACGGTGTCGGCGCCCTCGGCGATGCCCTCCTTGACCGCGTCGAAGGCCACCGAGGCCGGGTCGCCGCCCTCCGGGCCGCGCACGGTCCGGGCGCCCACCCGCTCGCCCCAGGTCTGCAGCTGGTCGGCCGCGGCGGCGCGGAAGGTGTCGGCGGCGCCGAGCACGACCTGCCGGCCGTCGGCGACCAGCACCCGGGCGAGCTTGCCCGTGGTGGTGGTCTTGCCGACGCCGTTGACGCCGACCACCAGGACCACGGAGGGCCGGCCGGTCTCGGCCGCGTTGTGCCGGGCGGAGTGCAGCGAGCGGTCGGCCTCGGTGCCGATCAGGGCCAGCAGCTCCTCCCGGAGCAGCTGCCGGAGCTCCTCCGGGGAGCGGGTGCCCAGCACCTTCACCCGGGTGCGCAGCCGCTCCACCAGCTCCTGGGTGGGGGCCACACCGACGTCGGCGGTGAGCAGGGTGTCCTCGATCTCCTCCCAGGTGTCCTCGTCCAGGTGCTCACGGGAGAGCAGCGAGAGCAGGCCCTTGCCCAGTGAGGTCTGGGAGCGGGACAGCCGGGCGCGCAGCCGCACCAGCCGGCCGGCGGTGGGCTCCGGCACCTCCAGCGGAGGTGCGGTGACGGCCGCCTCCGGGGAGACCGGCGCCTCGGGCGCGGCCACGGCCGCGGGGAGGTCCACCTCCTCGATCGTCCGGGTGGGGGTGTCCCGAGGGATCTCGGCGTCCTCGCCGACCTGGGGCTCTGCGGGCGGCGCCCCGAGGGGGACGCGCGACGACGGGGTCAGGGTCTTGCGCCGTCTGCCGCTGACGACGAAGCCGACGATCGCGCCGATGGCGATCACGGCGATGGCTACGGCAAGGATCACGTATTCCATAACCCACCCAGTATCCGTGCTGTGGGGGCTCCGGCCGTAGTGGTGCGTCCGGGCGGGTCTCCCCCGGCCCGCCGCCCGCGGGCGGCGGGCCGGTCTCAGACCGGGATGGTGACCAGCGCGGCCCCGTTCACGGTGCGGACCTCGAAGTGGTCGAGGTCCGGCCGCAGGATGGCGGCGCCGCCGTGCACGACCAGCGGTCCGGCGGCACCGGTGACGCCGTAGCCGCTGTCGGGGACCAGCCAGGTGAGCACCACCTGCTGTCCGCCCGTACGGGAGACGGCCACCAGGGTGCAGCTCAGCGGCCCCCGGACGCCGCTCAGGCGGAGCCCGACGTCGGTGCCCCACGCGCGGGGGCTGAGGCCGACCGTCGCGGTGACGCCCGAACCGGCGTCGGTGGCGGTGTGCTGCTCCTCGCCGAGCGCCGTGGCGACCGAGGTGGTGCCGGGCCGCGAGGCGACGGTGACGGCGACCACCGGGCCGCCGACCACCAGGACGGCGGCCGCCGCGACGGCGAGCAGTCTGCGCCGGCGGCTGCGGCTGCGGGCCGCCGAGACGTCGTCCAGCAGCCGGTCCAGCAGCGGGGACTGCTCGGCCGGGCCGGGAGGCGGTGCGGCCAGGCCCCTGACGTCGGCGTACTCGGCGAACTCGGCCAGCACCGGCTCCAGGCCGCCCAGCGCCTCCGCGTCGGCGGTGCACTGGGGGCAGTCGCGCAGATGCCGTTCGAAGGCCTCCCGGTCCCTGTCGTCGAGGAGCCCGAGGAGGTACGCACCCACATCGACGTGGTGCTCAGGTGTCGAGGTCATGAGGTCACCCCCCGTTCCTCCAGTGCGAGCCGGAGCGAGCGCAGTGCGTAGTAGAGCCGGGACCTGGCGGTTCCGGACGGTATCCCCAGCAGTCCCGCGGCCTCGTCCACCGTGCGGCTCCTGAAGTAGGTCTCCACCAGGATCTCCCGGTGCGCCGGTGTGAGGTCGTCCAGGGCGTCGGAGATGGTCATCATGCGCAGGGCCCGATCCAGCTCGTCCTCCGCGGGCAGCAGCTCCAGGGGCGCCGGGTCCACCTCCTGCGGCCGTGCGCGGCGGCTGCGGTGGCCGTCGATCACGATACGGCGGGCCACGGTCACCAGCCAGGGGCGCAGCGAGCCCGCGGACTGGTCCAGACGGTCGGCGCTCCGCCAGGCCCGGACCAGGGTCTCCTGGACGACGTCCTCAGCACGGTGGCGGTCCCCGGCGACCAGTCGCAGCACATAGGTGAGCAGGGGTGCGGCGTGCTCGTGGTAGAGGGAGCGCATCAGCTCCTCGTCGGGGGCCTGCGCCCGGCCGCGGGTCCGGTTCCTCGACGGGCCGTCGGTCACGGCGGCGTGGTTGCGCACCGTTGCCTCCTGGTCGGGTCGGGGCCGGATGTCGCCCTCTTCCCTCTTCACGTGCGCGGTGAGCGGAACACTCACCGCAGGATGTGAAGATTCCACGGAGACCACGAGGGCGGCAACGCGGGCGGGAAGGGGGCGACGCTGCCCCGTCCCCGCCCGCGGTCTCAGGCCTCCACCGCGGAGACGTCCCTCACTTCGGCGTACGGGGCCAGCTTGCGAATGGTCTCGATGCCCTTGAGGCACTGGTCCCGGGTGTCGTACGCGTCCCCGACGATCAGGACCTGCCCGTTGCTCGCCTTGAGGCGGAAGCGGTGGGAGCCGGAGTCGTCGGTGTATATCTCGAACTTGCCCGCCATGGAATGCCACCTTTCGTGTCGCCCCCCAGCCGCACCGTAGGACGCGGCGGCGGGCCCGGCACCCCGCGCTCGGTCATTCGGCCCAGCGGGTCAGCGGTGGCCGGTGAACTGGACCACCTGCTGGTAGGTGGGGCGGTTCTGCCAGGAGATCTTGTCGTCGGTGACCCCGCCCAGCGGCCGCTGCACGATGGTGTCGGCGCACCACTGGTCGCCGGCGGAGCAGGTGTCGTCGCCGGGATAGACCTGCGCCGCGCTCTGGGCGGCGGCCTGCCCCAGGCTGTCCAGCAGCGCCTGGCGGCACCGGGTCAGGTCCCCGCCGCCGCAGTACGGCCGGGTCAGGCCGCCCGCGACCGGGTCCCCGAGCACGGTGCGCAGGTCCTTGTCCACATAGGACCACCAGCCGTACTGGAAGGACGAGCCCTTGTGCGGGATGGACTCGTTGGCGCTGACGCTGCCGCCCACCGGCCCGGTCTGGCCCCCGGACGGGGACTCGTTGATCTGCAGCACCCCGGTGAGCGCGCCGAACAGCGCGTCGCCCAGCCCGTCCCGGAACTCGCTCTGCACCAGCAGCGGCCACCAGGCGTCCATGATCCGGATCGCGTCGGCGTCGGCGTAGCGGTGGCTGCCCGCCGAGGTCTCACGGCGCTGGGTGCCGTCGTGCTGCCAGGTCTCCAGGGTGCGGACGACGGACTCCAGCGAGGGATCGGTGACGGCGGCGCTGCGGATCACCCGCAGCAGTTCCGGCAGCACGTCCTCACCGCGGAGGTCGGCCAGCGCGGCGCTCTCCATGGCCTGCACCAGGGCGCTGCGGGTGACCTTGGCACCGCTGTGCACCAGCGCCTTCACCCGGTCGTCCAGCAGGTCGGCACGGTGCACCGAGCCGTTGCCGAAGCCCGCGGAGGCGAAGCCGGCGGCCTGCTTGTTGTTCCAGGAGACGTAGTAGTCCTGGTCGACCGACTGGGGGTGCTGCGCGGGCGGGGTGTAGTCGGCGGTGTTGGAGGCCGGGTCGTAGCCGCGCCACTCGTACTGGGGCTCGGCGAGCACCGGGAGGCCGGGGTCGACGCCGTCGGCGCGGACCGGGTTGTCGCCGGAGTTGTAGTAGGCGGTGTGGGCGGAGTCGGCGTAGAACCAGTTGAAGGTGTAGTTGATGTGCTGCGCCGCCTCCTGGAAGGTCGCCGCGGACTGCACCGCCGAGGGGTCGTTGAGCATCTGGAAGCCGACGATGGAGTCGGCCTCGTGGCGGTAGGTGGAGCGCAGCGAGGTGAAGGCCACCGGCTTGCCGCCGACGGTGCCCCGGGCGGTCACCAGGCCGTAGCGGGTGCGCTTCATCACCAGGGTGTAGGAGCCCGCCGCGGTGGAGTCGGCGGTGGTGGGCTTCCAGGAGTCCTTGCGCTCCAGGCGCTCCATGGGGGTGCACTGGCCGTGCCAGAGGTAGGAGTCGGAGGCGGTGGTGGCGGGTGAGCCGTCGGTGGTGCAGAGCGGCACCGCGTAGGTGTCGGTGATGTCCTGGCCGGCGGAGGTGGCGCTCCAGGCGTAGTCCTGGCCGCGGCCGAGCTGGACGTAGAAGGAGAGTCCGGCGAAGGCGGCGCCGCGGGCGCTGATCCCGGGTCCCTGGAGCTCCTCCAGCATCAGCAGCTGCGGGGCGAAGTAACCGGTCTGCGGGCCGAAGACGGCTACGGGGTGGCCGTCCGCGGTGTACCGGCCGGAGACCACCAGGGCGTTGGACATGCCGTGCCGGGCGGTGAGCAGATTGCCCGGGAGCACACCCTTGGCGGCGGTTGCGGCGGTGGAGGCCCCGGTGCCGGTGGCGTCGTACACCAGCTTCTCCGGGACCACCGAGCCGGCGTCCGGCAGGGCGGCGCCGCGGGGGTCCGCGGGCGGCTGGGCGTACGGGAAGGACTGGCCGTCGTGCAGGGTGGTGACGGCCTCGGGGTCGTCGGCCTCGCGGAAGGACTGCCAGACCCGGTCCCCGTCCGCGGTGCCGTACCGGGCCTCGGCGGCCTGCTTGACCTGCGCGGACTGCACCTCGCCGCCGCCGCCCGCGCCGAACAGCGCGCCCACCACCGAGGCCAGCGCGACCAGGTCGGTGAGCTTGAAGTGGTCGATGGAGCCGGCATTGGTGAGGGGGTCGATGTGTCCGGTGAGGTCGTACTCGCCGGGGAAGGTGCGGGCGTTGTATGCCTTGTCGATGTAGGCGTTGATGCCGTCGAGGTAGGCGTTCGCGTCGGCGAAGGCCTGCTGGGCGCGGGGGCTTGAGGTGGCCAGCTGGTCGATCTGGGCCTGGAGTTCGGCCTCGGTGTAGGGGGCGGCCTGCCAGAAGGACTGCTCCAGCGCCCGGTTGGCCTCGGCGCCGCCGGCGAAGCTGCTGAGCTCGCCGCGGCCCACGTGCCGGAAGAGGTCCATCACCCAGAGCCGGTCCTGGGCGGCGGCGTAGCCGGCGCCGTACTCGGTGCCGTAGCGGGTGGTGCCGGTGATGTGCGGTACACCGGTGGCCTTGTCACGCACGATGGTGACGTCGGAGCGCGGCTGCAGGGTGGAGGCGACCTGGGCGGCCGGGACGCCGAAGGAGGCGTCGTTGAAGAAGGAGCGCAGCCCCGCGTCGGTGAGCCCGGGGTAGTTGCTCGCCAGGGCGGCATAGGGACCGAGCTGGTCGTCGGTGTGGGCGGGGCGGGTGCCGAGGAGACGGTTGGCGAGGATGTCGGCCAGGGTGGCGTTGCCGTTCTCGCCCGCCGGCAGGATGTCGTTGCACCGGTCGGCGCAGTAGTCGGCTGCGGCGGCCGGGGTGGCGGCCGTCGCGGGCGCGGCGGCGAGCGCGCCTGCCGTGAGCAGGCCGGCCGCTGCGATGGCGGCCTGGATTCTGAGCGTCCGGATGCGTCGTTGCATGCCTGCTCCTCCGTTGAGACAACGCTGTTGACGGTATTTCTCGTACGTTGGCGTTGCCCAGGCTGCTCGCAATGCGTTGTAGACGGTCTGACAAAGTTTCTTGTCATGTCACCTCAAGTCCGCCCGGATGGTCGATGCTGACGACGGCACACCCCCTCACAAGGAGGCCTCCGTTGACCGTTCGCCGCCTGTCCGCCGCCGCGCTGATCGCCCTCACCGCCGCCCTGCTGCCCACCCCGCAGGCCACCGCCGCCGGGGCCGGCGACCTCCCCTTCGGCTCGGCCACCACGGTGGGCCTGCACAACACCTACGACCCCGCGGCCTTCGGCTACCTCGCCCAGGGTCTGGACACCGGCACCAGCATGATCGAGCTGGACGTCTGGACCGACACCATCACCAAGGAGTGGAAGGTCAGCCACTCCAACCCGCTGGGCAACAGCAACAACTGCGTCGCCGCGACCACCCCGGCGCAGCTCTACACCGGCGGCGCCAATAAGAACCTGGAGTACTGCCTGGACGACCTGCGGGTCTGGCTCGGCGCCCACCCCGACAGCGGCCCGCTGGTGGTCAAGATGGAACTCAAGGCCGGCTTCGCGGGCAGCAGCGGCATGGGCGCGGACCAGCTGGACGCCCTGATCGCCAAGCACCTCGGCAGCGCCGTCTTCCGCCCCGCCGACCTGCTGGCCAAGCCCGGCGGCGGCAGCTACGCCACCCTGGACGAGGCCGCCAGGGCGGGCAACTGGCCCACCCGCGCCCAGCTCACCGGCAAGGTGCTGCTCGACGTCATCCCCGGCACCGTCGAGGAGGCCAACCCCTTCGACACCCTGCACACCGACGTCGAGGAGGCCGACCACCTGCGCGACCTGTCCGCCGCCGGCAAGCTCTCCCAGGCCCAGGTCTTCCCGGTGGTGCACGGCGCCGCCTCCGGCGACCCCCGCTCCTCCTACTCCGACAGCTCCATCCGGCCCTGGTTCGTGGTCTTCGACGGCGACGCCTCCGCCTTCACCGGGGGCATCGACACCGGCTGGTACGACCGCAACCACTATCTGCTGGTGATGACCGACGCCCAGAACGTCTCCCCCGCCATCAGCGCCACCGACCCCACCGCCGACGAGGCCCGCAACCGCACCACCCAGCTCGCCGCGGCCCACGCCAGCATCGTCTCCAGCGACTGGCGGCACCTGCCCGAGGTGCAGTCCCTGGTGCTGCCGCGCGGCTGACGCTCCATCGGCAGCCGGGGCGCCGCGGCACCCCGGCACGGCACCGCACGGAACGGCGCGCACGGCGGTCCCTGCCGCAGAACCGGCCGCAGGGGCCGCCGCACCCGGCCGTCCGCGCCGCCCTGCCGGGCAGCCGCAACCGTCCCGCCCGGCGAGCCGCGGTCCCGCCGGTCAGCCGGCGGGCTCCTCGGCGGGGGCGCGGGAGGGCTGCCCCGGCACCGCCGCCCGGGCCCGCGGGCGGCGCTCGCGGTGCTCGTCCCGCAGCCGCTGGCTGATCACCTGGGAGATGCCGTCGCCCTTCATGGTCACGCCGTAGAGGGCGTCGGCGGACTCCATGGTGAGCTTCTGATGGGTGATCACAATGAGCTGGGAGGACTCCCGCAGCTCCTCCATGATCCCGATCAGCCGCCGCAGGTTGGTCTCGTCCAGCGCCGCCTCCACCTCGTCCATCACATAGAACGGGCTCGGGCGCGCCTTGAAGATGGACACCAGCAGCGCCACCGCGGTCAGCGACCGCTCACCGCCGGAGAGCAGCGACAGCCGCTTGACCTTCTTGCCCGGCGGACGGGCCTCCACCTCCACGCCGGTGGTGAGCATGTTCTCCGGGTCGGTGAGCAGCAGCCGTCCCTCGCCGCCCGGGAAGAGCCGCGAGAAGACCCCCTCGAACTGCGCCGCCGTGTCGTGGTACGCCGCGGTGAAGAGCTGCTCCACCCGCTCGTCCACATCGCGCACGATGTCCAGCAGGTCGCGGCGGGTCTTCTTGAGGTCGTCCAGCTGCTCGCTGAGGAACTGGTGGCGCTCCTCCAGCGCGGCGAACTCCTCCAGCGCCAGCGGATTGACCTTGCCCAGCTGCTGGAACGCCCGCTCCGCGGCCCTCAGCCGCTTCTCCTGCTCAGCCCTGACATACGGCGACGGCTCCGCGGCCTGCTCCTCGCCCTCCACCGGGGGCGGCGGCGGAACCAGCTGGTCGGGCCCGTACTCCCCGAGCAGCGCGCCGGACTCGATGCCGAACTCCTCCAGCGCCCTGGCCTCCAGCTGCTCCATCCGCAGCCGCTTCTCCGCTCGCAGCACCTCGTCGCGGTGGACCGAGTCGGTGAGTTTGTCCAGCTCCTCCTTGAGCTCCCGGCCGCGGGCCCGCTCCCGGCCCAGCTCGGCGTCGCGCTCGCTGCGCGCCTGCTCGGCCGTACGGCGCTCCCCCGCGGCCTGCTCCAGCGAGACCTCCACCAGGGCCAGCAGCTGCCGGGTGCCGTCCGCCACAGCCGCCGCCACCTGCGCCTCGTACTCGGCGCGGCGACGCCGGGCGGCGGCGCGGGCACGGGCCTCCCGCTCGGCCCGCGCGCCACGGTCCAGTGAGTCGGCGCGGCCGGAGAGGCCGCGTACCCGCTCCTCATGGGTGCGCACCGCGAGGCGGGCGTCCATCTCGGCCTGCCGGGAGCGGGCCGACTCCTCCGCCAGCCGGTCGCGCTCCGCGCTGTCGGGCTCCTCCTCGGCGGGTGCCTCCTCGGCCGCGGCGAGCCGCTCCTCCAGCTCGGCCAGCTCGATCGCGGTCTGCTCCACCGCGGCCTCCGCCTTGGCGGCGGACGCGGCCAGCCGCTCGGCCTCCCCGGCGGCCGCACGTGCCTGCCCGCCCAGCCGGCCGAGCTGCTGCGCCACCGCGGACCGCTCCTTCTCCGCGGCGCGGCGGCGGGTCCCCAGCTCCTCGACCTCGCCGGCCAGTTCCCGGCGCCGCTCGGCGGCCTGCCCGGCCTCCTCGGCCAGCTCCGCGCCGCGGGCGGTGACCGCCTCCAGGGCGGCGGCGGCCTCGTCCACCGCGGCCTGGGTCTCCAGCAGGGTGGGCACCCCGGCGGACCCGCCGTGCGCAAAGCCGCTGCCCAGCAGGTCTCCCTCACCGGTGACCGCGGTCAGCTCGGGGCGCCGGGCGAGCAGCTGCTCGGCGTCCTCCAGGGTGTCCACCACAGCGGTGCCGTGCAGCAGCAGCCGTACCGCGGGCAGCAGCGCGTCGGGCCCGTCGACCAGGTCCGCGGCCCAGCGGGCACCGGCCGGCAGCTCCCCCGCCGGTACGGGGGCGGCGGGCGCCCCGGCGAGCAGCAGCGCCGCCCGTCCACCGTCGCTGCCGCGCAGCAGTCTCAGCGCGGCAGCGGCCGCCGCCACCCCGTCCACGGCCACCGCGTCGGCGGCGGCGCCCAGGGCTGCGGCCACGGCCTGTTCGGCGCCGGGAGCGACGGTGAGCAGCGCCGCGGCCGGGCCCAGCACTCCGGGGAGGCCGGCGTCGGGGGTCAGCAGCGCCCCGCTGCCGTCCTTGCGGCGCAGTCCCAGCGCCAGGGCGTCCCGGCGGGCGGTGAGCGCGGCGCGTTCCTTCTCCGCGGCGGTGGCGGCGTCACGGGCCCGGCTCTGGGTCTCCTCCGCCTCGGCGAGCCGGCGGCGTGCCTCGGCCCAGTCGGCCTCCAGCCGCTCGTCGCCTGCGTCCAGGCCGTCGACCTGCTCCTTGAGCAGCTCGTACTCGGCCTGTGCGGCCTCGGCACGGACCATCGCCTCGTCGCGGGCCTCGGCCAGTCGCCCGATCTCCGCCTCGGCGCCGGCGGCCCGGGAGCGTGCGGCGGCGACACGGCCCTGCAGCCGGGCCAGTCCCTCGCGCCGGTCGGCGAGGGCCCGGGCGGCGTCCTTGAGCCGCCGTTCCTCCTCGGCGAGCGCCCGTTCCAGCGCGGCCCGCCGCTCCACGGCCTCCGCCAGCGCGTACTGGGCCTCGGCCAGCGCCTCGGCGAGGGCCGCCTCCTCCTCGCGGATCCGGGCGGCCTCCCGCTCCATGTCCTCGGGGTCGCGCCCGCGGCGCTCCTCGCCCTGCTGGCCGGCGGCGTGCTTGACCCTGGCGTCGGCCAGCCCCACGGTGCCGCGTACCCGCTCGGCGAGCGAGGAGAGCTGGTACCAGGTCTCCTGGGCCTGCTGCACCTGCGGCCCCAGCTGCTGCACCTGGGCCTCCAGCACCGCCTCCCGCTGCAGGGCCTTGGACAGCTCCTGCTCGACGGTGGAGCGGCGCAGCCGCAGGGCCATCTCGTCGGCGATCTCCGCCTCGACGGCGTGCCGCAGGGTGACCAGGTCGTCGGCGAGCAGCCGCAGCCGGGCGTCCCGGAGGTCGGCCTGGATCACGGCGGCACGGCGGGCGATCTGGGCCTGCCGGCCGAGCGGCTTCAGCTGGCGGCGCAGCTCAGCGACCAGGTCCTGCACCCGGTTGAGGTTGGTCTGCATCGCGTCCAGCTTCCGCAGCGCCTTCTCCTTGCGCTTGCGGTGCTTGAGGACTCCGGCGGCCTCCTCGATGAAGGCGCGGCGGCCGGTGGGGTCGGCGTGCAGTACCGAGTCCAGCTGGCCCTGGCCGACGATGACGTGCATCTCACGGCCGATGCCGGAGTCGGAGAGCAGTTCCTGGATGTCCAGCAGCCGGCAGGTGTCACCGTTGAGCGCGTACTCGGAGCCGCCGTTGCGGAACATCGTCCGCGTGATGGTGACCTCGGAGTAGTCGATGGGCAGGGCGCCGTCGGTGTTGTCGATGGTGAGGGAGACCTCGGCCCGGCCGAGCGGCGGACGGCCGGCGGTGCCGGCGAAGATCACGTCCTCCATCTTGCCGCCGCGCAGCGACTTGGCGCCCTGTTCGCCCATCACCCAGGACAGGGCGTCGACGACATTGGACTTGCCGGAGCCGTTGGGGCCGACCACACAGGTGATACCGGGCTCGAAGCGCAGGGTGGTGGCGGAGGCGAAGGACTTGAAGCCGCGCAGGGTCAGGCTCTTCAGGTGCACGCGCCGTTCTCCTCGCTCTCGTCCCAGTGAGGACTGTAACGGGGGGCGGAGTGCACGTGTCGGCAGGCGCCGCGCGGTTTCACCGTCCCCAGCGAGGGGCACGCTGTTGACAACGACAACTTTTGAGGTCGCAAGTGCTGTGGAGGGGGAATGACGAAGGGACGCCGTTGCGGGCGTCCCTTGCAGATTCCCGGCGGCACCGCCGCCTGATCGGGGTCGATCAGGTGAGGGCGGGCTCCCGCTGAGGTACGTCGATGCTGCTGAGCAGCCTCTGCTCGTCCGCGACAGCGGCCAGTGCGTCGTTCTCGGCCTGCATCCGGGTCAGCTCGGATTCCAGGTCCTGGACGCGCTGCTGAAGCCGTCGCATCTCGGCGAGCAGTCGCGGGTCGGGACCGCCGACGTAACCGAGAAGCGCCTTTGCCATGATGAGTGGTCCTCCACGCTGAGTGACCGACCTTTGTAAGGTGTTGGTCGAGGGGGAAGGTGCGCACCGCCACGCGCTCTTGCAGGTCTGCAGGACAGCTCTGCCGGGGGAAACACGTACGGGTGAGCGGGTTTCCAGCGTCTCACCAAACGCTGTACGGGTCAACACGATCACAGCGCGCAACGCCCACCGCTCCCCTGCCCGGCGGAGAACACACGCCGGAGGGTCGGTTGCGACGGCCAGTGGCCGGGCGATCACCGCTCGCTGCGGAGTCAACCACGTAAGCCCCTGACCTGGCAACCACGTTCCACCGGCAGTTGCCCCGGGCACGAGGTCTCAACGCACCGCGAAGCCCTCGTACCCGGCCCGCGGAGCAGCCCAGATCTCGGTCACACCGTCGACCCGGCCCGGCGTGTCGGCCTCCCGCAGCAGCTCCAGCAGGCGCTCGCACCGCTCCCGTGCGCCCTCCGCCACCACCTGGACCCGCCCGTCCCCCAGGTTGCCGGCATAGCCGACCAGCCCGATCTCCAGTGCGCGCGACCGCGTCCACCAGCGGAAACCGACCTCCTGGACCCGGCCGCGGACCCAGGCGGTGAGCCGGACGTGTTCATGCATGGGTCGAACCCTAGAACGCCGCGCGCTCCGCTTTCCCTCCGGCCCCACCCGTCATACCTGTACAGTCCTGCCATCACCCGAACGGGTGAGCACGGTTGTTGTCACCGGTCGGGGGGATCGGGAGGGTTCCAGCCAGCCATGTCCCGACATGCGCGTACGTCCAAGCCGCAGCCGCCGTCTGCCGCCGGTTCCCGGGGGGGCCACCGGCGGCACGCCGCGTCCCCCGCCGCCCCGGTGGCCGCCCGTCCCGCCGGTCCCGTGTCGCACCGCCGCCAGGGCCGCGGGCGCGGGGGTGCCGGCAGCGGCCCCGCCCGGGCCGTACTGGCGGTCTGCTGCACCGCGCTGGCGGCGGGCGCCGGGGGTGTGATCAGCGGACTGGTCCCGATGCCAGCCTCGCTGGCCGGATCGGTGGTGATCGCGGGCGGCCCCGCCCCCACCCGGAC
>NZ_LIQR01000124.1 GCF_001418575.1 Peterkaempfera griseoplana | reverse complement strand
CCGGTGCGGTAGGCGTCCAGCAGATGCCGTACGGCCGGGCTGTCCAGGTTGAGGTAGAGCCTGGCCCTGACGGAGCCGTCGGTACGGGCGGTGAAGGCCCGGGCGAGGCGCAGCGCGGCCCCGGGGATCCGGGCGTCGGCGCGGTCGTCCTCGATCCGCTGCTTGAGCTCGGCCTCCCGGTCCGGGACCAGGACCAGCGGCAGTTCCGCGGGGGCGAAGCGGGCCGGGGTCAGCTGCTCGCCGTCGTCGGCGAGGGCCGCGGAGAGCCAGGCGGCCTCGTCGGCGGCGAGCGGCCGGCCGGCGTCGCGGAAGAGCGCCCGGTTGCCGTCCTCGCTGCCCAGCTCGACCACCCGGCAGCCGCGCAGCTGCCCGTNNCGCCGCCGGCGGCGCGCAGCGCACCCGCGGTGAGGTCGCCCTGGGAGGTGGGGACGGGCACGTCGTCGGCGAGCAGGGTGAACAGCCGGTCGTCGCAGAGGGCCGCGCCCAGCAGTTCCTGGCCGTGGCGGGCCAGGATGCGGCGCCAGGCGGCGGGATGCAGCCTGGCCGTCTCGTAGAGGCCGTCGACGATCGCGTCGGCGAGGGCGGACTGCACCGCCCGGTAGTGGTCGTCGCGCTGGAGGTCCTCGCGGCTGGCGGTGGGGGTGAGGCGGGTGGACTCCACGACGCCGCCGATGAACCCCGCCCAGCGGGGCAGCAGGTCGCGGGCGTCCTCGCAGAGCAGCATGCCGCGCAGATAGACGGCCAGGTCCCGGTTGTCGCTGGAGCCGTAGGTGGCGCCGTCCTGGACCCAGAGCAGTCCGGTGGCGTCGGAGTCGCCGCGCGGCGCGACCGGGAAGGCGGCCAGCGGCTCGAAGCGGCGGCCGAAGCGGGCGGCGAACCCCATCCGGGCGGAGTGGAGGTCCTCGGGCGCGGGGTCGGCGCGCCAGGGGACGGGGACCGCGTTCAGCGGTTCGGGGTCGTCGCCGAGGTGGACCGGGACGGGCAGCAGGACGCAGTAGCGGGTGAGGACGTCGCGCAGCACCTCCTCGTCGGCGATCCGGGCGTGCTCGCTCTTCAGGCGCAGCTCGACCAGGGTGCCGGGGGCGCGGGCGGGGACGGGCTCCACGCTGTACTGCTCACCGCCGACGGAGCGGTAGCGGTGGCCCTGGCCGGGCTCGCGGTGCGAGGTGGTGGTGACGGTGACCTCGTCGGCGACGGCGAAGGCGGAGAGGAAGCCCAGCCCGAAGGCGCCGATCAGCTCGTCGCTGCCGGTGACCTCGCGCAGCAGCCGGGTGTAGCCGGTGCCCACGGTCGCCAGGTAGGCGTGGATCTCGGGCTCGGTGAGCCCGGCGCCGTCGTCCTCGACGGAGACGGTGCCGCGGACGGTGTCACCGCGGACGGTGATCCGGCCGCCGCTTCGCCGGCCCGGGTCCTCCAGGCGGCGGCGGGTGATGGAGTCGTGGCCGTTCTGCACGAGTTCGCGCAGGGCGACCAGAGGGGTGGAGTACAGGTGCGACGCGAGCACCGTGACAAGGCCGCCGAGGTCCACCTCGGTGGCACGCAGGCCCTGGGACATGGGGTCACAGTCTGCCAGGTACGACAATCGGGTGACCAGCGGATTCGGGACCGCGCCGGGAGGTGCCCGCGGACGTGTGCCGCGGACGGAGGCAGCGTCAGAAAAGTCCACCCTTGCTGGTTTTGACCACTGCTTGTGACGCTATCGAGGGAATTGGCAAGCGGTGCACGGTTCCTGGGCCGCCCCGTGGTGAACCCTGGTGGTGCGACGCCCGGAAGCGGCGGGGATCGGGGCGGCCACCCCGGCCCGCCGGCGCCATCGACCATCGACCGTCACTGTCACCGTCACCGTCACAGCAGAGGGAGATCGCGTGTCCCGCATCCGCGCACTCACAGCGCTCGCCGTCCTCGCCGCCTTCGCCGTCGCCGGCGTGGGCACCGCCCAGGCCGCAGGCTCGTCGCACACCGGCAAATCCTCCAACGGCAGCGTCGTGGTCAGCACCGGCTCCGGCAACCTGGTCGGCCGGGTCCACGGCAACGCCAACGCCTCGCAGCAGACCGCGACCGGCACCCGCGGCTCCAGCCAGAACAACACCTCTGCCACTGCGGGCCACTCCGGCAAGCTCAGCGCGCTCCAGGGCAACGGCAACCTCGACGACTTCTTCTACAACCCCGCCGCACCGCACTGAGAACACCGCCGTGAACAAGGGGGCGCGCCGGATCACCGGTGCGCCCCCACAGTTCCGTCCCCGCCCGGCAGCGGGGCCTGAGGTCAGGCGGCCTCCGAGACGTCGGCCGCGCCCAGAGCGGCGGCCTGGCCCGGGATCTCGGCCGCGGCCGGGGAGTCCGCACCGCCGCCCAGGTCGTGCCGCACCACCACGAAGGCGTCCAGCGCCGGGTCGTAGTGGTCGTGGTGCGGCAGCCCCGTCAGCTGCGTCTCGTGATGCGCCCTGGCGGACGCCTTGGCGGCCGGAGCGTCACCGGGGTACCTGGCCACCACCGTGCCTCCGCCCGGCGGGCAGAGTCGGCAGCAGGAGGTGTCGGCGGTGACGGAGGCCATGGTCGTGCTCCTTCTCGGTGTCGTACGGGACGGCCGGACCGGTGACGGCGGTTTCCGCCGGCCCGGGTTCGCGGTCCGCCCGCGGCACCCGACGGCATCCTGTACTGAGCGTGCAGCGTACAGAAGACTGCCCCGGCGGAGGGAGCGATCCGCCGGTGGGCACGCGAACGGCCGAACGGCGCCCGGAGCGGTCCCGTACCGGAACGGCCGCCCGGGCGCACCCCCGGAGAGTGACCGGAATCACTTGTGCGCGGATCGAGCGGACCGCTGCCGGGCCCGGCCAGCCGCCCCAGCGGGGGGACGGCCGCGGTGCACACTCGTACGGTGGACCAGCCCCCGGACGACCCGCCGACGGACGACCCGCCGACGGACGACCCACTGACGGACGACCCACCGTCCGGCGACCCAACGCTGGACGACCCAGCGCTGGACGACCCGCCGCCCGCACACGCCGAACCGCACCGGGCGGGCGATCTGGGCACCCGGCTGAACTGGCTGCGCGCCGCCGTCCTCGGCGCCAACGACGGCGTGGTCTCCACCGCCGGACTGGTGGTCGGCGTCGCCGGGGCCACCGACTCCCGGGCGGCGCTGCTCACCGCGGGCCTGGCCGGGCTGCTCGCCGGCTCGCTGTCGATGGCCGCCGGCGAGTACGTCTCGGTGAGCACCCAGCGCGACTCGGAGCAGGCCGCGCTGGAGGTGGAGTGCCGGGAACTGGCCCAGGAGCCCGAGGCGGAGCTGGCGGAACTGACCGCGATGTACCGGGCCAAGGGCCTCACCGAGGAACTCGCCCGGGCCGTGGCCGTCCAGCTGACCAGGCACGACGCCCTGGGCGCCCACGCCGAGACGGAGCTGGGCATCGACCCCGAGGAGCTCACCGACCCCTGGCACGCCGCCCTGGCCAGCTTTGCGGCCTTCACCGTCGGTGCGCTGCTGCCGCTGCTGGCGATCGTGCTGCCGCCCCCGGCCACCCGGCTGTGGATCACCGTCGCCTCGGTACTGGCGGCGCTGGCCGCCTGCGGCTGGGCCGGCGCCAGGATGGGCGGCGCCCGGCCGCGGCCCGCCGTACTGCGCAACATGGCCGGCGGCGGCCTCGCCATGGCCGTGACCTACGGGGCGGGCACCCTGCTGGGAGCCGCCGGGGTCTGACCGTCGCCGGCCGCGGTCTCCGGCCGGCTGCGGTCGGCGACCCGCAGGAGTGCCGCGATCTCGTCGGCCGACAGCTCCGCGCCGTACACCGTGGTGCCGGGCTGGTGCTTGCGGCCGCCCTGGCGCAGGAAGCCGGCGTCCACCGGGTCGAAGCCCATGTCCCGGATCAGTCCGGCCACCACGGCCTTGGCCTCCTCGTCCGCGCCGGAGACCGGGATGCCCAGCCGCCCGGGGTCGCCCTTGGGGAGGCCGCGGTCCCGCAGGGTCTGCCAGTGGATCGCGTTGAACGCCTTGACCACGTCGGCGCCGCCCAGATGGTCCCGGATGCGCTCGCTGGAGGTCACCACGCCCGAGTCCAGTTCGGGGTCGATGCCGTCCCGCTCCGGGTAGTAGTTGCAGGTGTCGACCACGATCTTGCCCTCCATGCCCCCGGTGGGCAGCTCCCGGTACCGCCCGTAGGGAATGGCGACCACCACCACCTCGCCGAAGTCCACCGCCTCCTGGACGGTGACCGCGCGGAGACCGCCGCCCACCTCCGACACCAGCTCCCGCAGGGACTCCGGTCCCCGGGTGTTGCTGACCACCACGTCGTGCCCGATCCTGACGAGCAGCCCGGCCAGCGTGCCACCGATGTGCCCGGCCCCGATGATCCCGATCCGCATGTGCGTTCCTCTCCTGGTCGGCCTGTGCTGCCCTCTCCCCCGGCCGCTGGCGGTGCCCCTCCGGGCGGCGGCCAAACCCGCCGCCGCGACCGCCGCCCGACCGGCCCACCGGCCTCGCGGACCGCGCCGCCGTGGGTGACCGTGGACGGGCCGCACCCGCACGAGACGCTGGAGCACTCCATGTCCGACCACACCTACCGGGTGACCGAGATCGTCGGCTCCTCGCACGAGGGAGTCGACGCCGCCGTACGCAACGCCGTCGCCCGGGCCTCCGAGACCCTGCGCCACCTGGACTGGTTCGAGGTGGTCCAGGTGCGGGGGCACATCGAGAACGGCCGGATCGAGCACTACCAGGTCGGTGTCAAGGTCGGCTTCCGCCTGGAGGAGGGCGACTCGGCCGGCGGCTGACCGCCCCCGCGGGGCCGAACGGCCGGGCCGGCAGCCGCCGGGAACGCCGGACAGCCCCGCCCGGCCGGGCGCACCGCAGGGGGGCGGGGAGTCGCGCGACCGGCGCGCCACCGGGGTGGCGGTCGTTCACGCGGCCCCCCGCGCCCCCGGGCGGGCCCGGCCGGGCGGGGCTGCTGCGGTTCGGCGGTACGGACGGTGTACGGACGCCCCGCGGTCTCGTCCCGCGGGTACGCGCCCCGCACCCCGGCCCAGGCGCCGCACTACGCCGTGCGGTGCCAGGCCGGCTGGGCGGGGACGGACCAGGCGCCCGCCGGCTCCCGCGCGGCCGCGGCCCAGGCCGCGCGCCGGGGCCCGGCGGGGGGCAGGGTGCCCGCCTGGGGGCGGGACAGCAGCACGGCGGCGACCACGGCCAGTTCCTCGGGTGTGGGGCTGCCCCGCTCGACACGGAACAGCACCGGCGCCGCCGCGCTCACTGGGGCTGGTTCCCGTGCTTGCGGCTGGGCAGCGGCGCCGCCTTGGTCCGCAGCATGGCCAGTGCGCCGATCAGCCTGGACCGGGTGTCCGCGGGGTCGATGACGTCGTCCACCAGGCCCCGCTCCGCGGCGTAGTAGGGGTGCATCAGCTCGTCCTTGTACTGCTTGACCAGCCGTTCCCGGGTCACCTCCGGCTCGTCGGAGGCCGCGATCTGCCGGCGGAAGACCACATTGGCGGCGCCCTCGGCGCCCATCACCGCGATCTCGTTGGTGGGCCAGGCCAGTGCGAGGTCGGTGCCGATGGAGCGGGAGTCCATCACGATGTAGGCGCCGCCGTAGGCCTTGCGCAGCACCACCGAGACCCTGGGCACGGTGGCGTTGCAGTACGCGTACAGCAGCTTGGCGCCGTGCCGGATGACACCGCCGTGCTCCTGGTCCACGCCGGGCAGGAAGCCGGGGACGTCGACCAGGGTGACCAGCGGGATGTTGAAGGCGTCGCAGAGCTGGACGAAGCGGGCGGCCTTCTCCGAGGCGTGGATGTCCAGCACCCCGGCCAGCACGGCCGGCTGGTTGGCCACGATCCCCGTGACCTGCCCGCCGAGCCGGGTCAGCGCACAGATGACGTTGCCCGCCCAGTTCTCGTGGACCTCGAAGAACTCGCCGTCGTCGCAGATCTCGCGGAGCACCGCCCGCATGTCGTAGGCCCGGCCGGGGTCGGCCGGCACCAGCTGGAGCAGCGCGTCGCAGCGCCGGTCGACCGGGTCGGCGGCGGGTTCGGCGGGCGGCAGCTCGCGGTTGTTGGCGGGCAGCAGCGACAGCAGGTAGCGCAGGTCGAGCAGGCAGCTCTCCTCGTCGTCGTAGGCGGCGTGGGCCGCCCCGGAGACGGAGGCGTGGACGTCGGCGCCGCCCAGGCCGTTCTGGGTGATCGCCTCTCCGGTGACGGCCTGGACCACGTCCGGTCCGGTGATGAACATCTGCGAGGTGCCGCGCACCATCAGCACGAAGTCGGTGAGCGCCGGGGAGTAGGCCGCGCCGCCGGCGCAGGGGCCGAGCATCACCGAGATCTGCGGGATCACCCCGGAGTTGCGGACGTTGCGGCTGAAGATCCCCCCGTAGCCGGCGAGCGCGGTGACGCCCTCCTGGATACGGGCGCCGGCGCCGTCGCAGAGGCCCACGATGGGGCAGCCGGTGGCGGCGGCCATGTCCATGATCTTCTGGATCTTCTGGGCGTGGGCCTCGCCCAGCGCCCCGCCGAAGATCCGGAAGTCATGGGCGTAGACGAAGACCTGGCGGCCGTCCACCAGGCCCCAGCCGGTGACCACCCCGTCGGTGTGGGGGCGCTTGTGCTCCAGGCCGAAGCCGGTCGCCCGGTGCCTGCGCAGCCCCTCGACCTCGGTGAAGGTGCCCGGGTCGAAGAGCAGGTCGATGCGCTCACGGGCTGTCAGCTTCCCCTTGGCGTGCTGGGCCTCGGTGGCCCGCTCGCCGGGGCCGCGCAGCACCTCTGCGCGCAGTTCTGCGAGCTCTGCGGCCCGCTCGGCGGTGCCCGGGGGCGTGGCGAGGTCGAGCTCGGCCTCGTGCTCCAGGAGCAGTGCCGCGGGGCTGTCGTCCATGATGGTCATCTGCGTCCTCCTGTTGCGTGCATCAGCGGCGGCCCTGCGGTGCGAGCTGCCGCAGCAGTGCCAGTTCCTCGCTGCTGAGCGGGAGTTCGGGGCAGAGCCGCTCGGGGTGTCCGGCCGGCGGCCCGTACGGCAGCGGCAGCAGCGGCGGGGCGTAGCCCAGTTCCCGGTACCGGTCCAGGGCCTCGGCGCGCCGGGCCGCCAGGTGCAGGTCGATTCCGCCGAGCGTCATCAGTCCCTGGCTCAGGGGTCTGAGGCCGTAGCGGACCACGGCGTCGCGGATCCGTCGCAGTGCGGGCATGGGTGAGTCCTCCTTCCGCTCACTGGGAGAGCCCGGGGAGCAGCGAGGATGCGAGCGGTCCCTTGAGCCCCGGTGGACCGCCGCACCGGTGGCGCCCCGACCCGGGCTCCAGTGCGGCTGCAGGCGGCGGCCGCAGGGTGGGGGCATCCGTGCCGCCGCCCGGGTGGCCGGCAGTCGTCGAGGGGAGTCGCCGTGACTCAGGCGGTCCAGTCAGTGAGCAGTGAGGTCACCGGAGACCTCTATGCGGAGGTGCGGACGTTCTACGCCCGTCAGATGCGCCGGGTGGACGCCCTGGACATCGAGGGCTTCGCGGACACCTTCACCGAGGACGGCGTGGTGGTGCACGCCAACGGCGCACGCGCCGAGGGCCGGGCCGAGATGGTGGCCGGGATGTACGCGAACAAGCCCCGCTACCGGGACATCGCGGTGCGGCACTGGTTCGACCACCTGCTGATCGAGCCGGTGGTGGGAGGCGAGGAGGGCGAACTGCGGGTCTCCTACTACTCGCTGGTCTCGCTGGCCGACCGGGAGGGGCGGCTGACCTTCGAGCCGACCTTCACGGTGGAGGACGTGCTGGTGCGGCGGGGCGGCCGGCTGCTCACCCGGGAGCGGGTCATCCACCGCGACCTTCCCGTGGAGTTCTGAACCGCGGACGCGCAGATGCGGCGGTGCTGCCGGGGAAGCCCCCGGCCGCACCGCCGCTCACTGCTGCGGACGCACCGCCGCGCCGGGCCGTACACCGGCCGGGGGCGCGGGGAGTCGCACGAGCGGCCCGCCACCGAGGTGGCGGCCCCTCGCGCGGTTCCCCGCGCCCCCGGACCGCGCAGGCCGACCGCGCGGGCCGGCCTTGCTGCGCCGGCCCTGCCGGGCCGACCGCGCCGCGCAGACCCGCGGTGCGGCCCCCGTACGGCCGCGGCTCAGTCGATCCCGCGGCAGATGTGGCCCTCCGCGCTCTCGTCGTCCTCGCCGGGGAACCGCAGTGCGGGCCAGGCGCCCCTGCTGTCGTCCCAGAGCATGTACTCCCGTGGTGCGGCGATCATCGCCCTCTCCTCTCCACCGGATCAGGCATGGCAGTCCGGCAGGCCTCCGTGGTACTCGACCATCTCCTTGAACGACGCCGCCACGTCGATCCGGGCACCCGGCGGCAGCCCCTGGAGCTCGGCGTAGGCGCGGTGCAGATTGCCCACCAGCCGCTCGCCGTCCAGCCACCCGGCGTACGGGCCGGGGTCCGCGGCTCGGGCCGTCTGCAGCGGGGTGCGCCCGCTTTCGAGGCCGTCCGCCGCAAGGCGCCGCAGCCACCGCAGATAGGACTCGGTGGCGTCCAGCACCTCCGGCCCGCCCACCGCACCGTGGCCGGCGACGACCACCTCGGGGCCGAGGGCGCGCAGCTGCTGGAGTGCCCGCAGCGAGCCGCTGACCGAGCCCATCAGCACATACGGGGTGACGCCGGACCAGGCCACGTCCCCGGTGAACAGCACCCTGCGCTCCGGCACCCAGGCCACCGTGTCGTCGGCGGTGTGCGCCGGACCGACCTGCAGCAGTTCCACGGTCAGCCCCCCGGTCCGCAGGGTGAGCCGGTCGCGGAAGGTCAGGTCGGGCAGCGCCAGTACGGTCTCGCCCCACTCCACCCCCGGCCAGAGGCTGCACAGCCCCAGCCCGGACTCCGCCATGTCGGAACGGGTGCCCTCGGCGGCCACCACGGTGGCGCGCGGGGTGAAGTGCGAGTTGCCGAAGACGTGGTCGCCGTGGAAGTGGGTGTTGACCACGACGTCCGGGCCCCCGGGGGCGACCCGCTCCACCTCGGCGCGCAGCCGGCGGGCCCGCGCCTCGGTTGCCGCGGTGTCGACCAGCACGGCCCGGCCGCCGTCGGCGACCAGGCCCGCGTTGTTGAGGCACCAGCCGCCGGGCGGCTGCTCGAAGGCGTACACGCCGTCGGCGACCGGCCGCAGCCGGGTCTGCGGAGGTGCCGCGGTGGTCACGCCGCCTCCCGGGCGTACGGCAGCCGGGCGTAGCGGCCGCGGTGGAACAGCAGCGGACGGGCGCCCGGCTCGCCGCGGTGGATGACGGCGACCCGGCCGATCAGCAGCACGTGGTCGCCCACCTCGACCTCGTCCTCCAGCAGGCACTCGAAGGCGGCCGTCGCCGCGGGGACCACCGCGTTGCCGGTGACGCCCTCGGTGGCCCGCAGCCGCTGCATGGCGATGCCGCCCTCGGGCCGGTCGGGACGGGCGAACTCGGTGGAGAGGTCCTGCTGTTCCTCGGACAGGATGCTGACCGCGAAGCTGCCCGCGGCCGCCACCCGGGGGCGCATCCGCCCGTCCTTCTTGACCGAGACCAGCAGCAGCAGCGGATCGAGTGAGACCGAGGTGAGGCTGTTGAGGGTCATCACGATGGTGTCGTTGCCGCTGCCGCTGGTCAGCAGGGTGACCCCGGTGGGGAAGGTGCCCATGGCCGCGCGGAAGTCGGCGGTGTCGGGCGCGGTGAACAGGGCCTGGGCGGTGTCGGTCATGGTGCGGGCTCCCTCTCTGGGCGTCGTCGGTCGGGCGCGCTCATCAGTAGTTGCCGAGCCCCCCGCAGACGTTGAGCGCCTGCGCGGTGATCGACGCGGCGGTGTCGCTGACCAGGTAGCCGACCAGTCCGGCCACCTCCTCGGGGGTGGAGTAGCGGCCCAGCGGGATCTTGGCCTCGAACTTCTCCTGGACGTCCTGCTCGGTGACGCCCCAGTGCGAGGCGTAGCCCTGCCGGACGCGCTGCGCCATGGGCGTCTCCACATAGCCGGGGCAGACCGCGTTGACCGTCACCCCGCTCTTGGCGAGCTCGATGCCCACGGCCTTGGTGAAGCCGACGACGCCGTGCTTGGACGCCGAGTACGGGGCGGCCAGCGCCACGCCCTGCTTGCCGCCGGTGGAGGCGATGCTGATCACCCGGCCCCAGCCGTTGGCCAGCATCCCGCCGGTGGACAGCACCTCCTTGGTGACCCGGAAGACGCTGTTGAGGTTGGTGTCGATGACGTCCAGCCAGAGGGACTCCTCCAGCTCGGCGGTCACCCCGCCGCCGCCGCGGCCGGCGTTGTTGACCAGGATGTCGATCCGGCCGTACCGCTCGACCGCCGCGGCGACCGCGGCACGGACCTGGCCGGTGTCGGAGACGTCGGCGGTGGTGCCGTCGACCTCCAGACCCTCCTCGCGCAGCCGCTTCACCAGCGCGGCGACGTCCTCCTCACCGCGTGCCACTCCGAAGACCGCGATGCCCTGCCGGGCCAGCAGCTCGGTCACGGCAAGGCCGATCCCGCTGGTGGCGCCGGTGACGAAGGCGATCCGTCGTCCCGTGTCTGTCATCAGGCTCTCCCGTCGAGCGTGTGCCCTGGCATGAACGGCGACGACCGTGCGCCCTGCGCCTTGCGCGGGTCTCGAATCCGGCTGGACCGCGGGCCGGTCGAGAGGGACTCGACGCGGCGTCGAGGCGGCGGGGCGAGGGTGGGGCGGTCAGTGAGCAGTGGCGAGCAGCGAGGAGGGGCCATGCCCGAACAGCCCGAGCAGTCGATCCCGGACGTGCGGAAGTCGGTGACCGTGGCGGGCACGCCCGAGCACTGCTTCCAGGTGTTCACCGAGCGTCCCGCCGACTGGTGGCCGCCGTCCCACATCCTGGTGAAGAAGGAGCGGGCCGGCCTGGCGTTCGAGCCCGGCGTCGGGGGCCGCTACTACGAGTGGGACGTGGACGGCACCGAGATCGCCTGGGGCAAGGTGCTGACCTGGGAGCCGCCCTACCGGCTCTCGATGACCTGGCGGATCGACGGCCGCTGGCAGTCGATCACCGACGACGAGCGGGCCAGCGAGATCGAGGTGGAGTTCACCGCGGTGGACGAGAACACCACCCGGGTGGAGCTGGCCCACGTCAAGCTGCACAAGCACGGCGAGGGCGCGGAGGGCATCTTCCGGGCGCTGGACGGCCCCAGCCCGGGCGAGACCCTGGAGCGGTTCGCCAAAGCGGCCCTCTGAGCGGTCCGAGACGCTCCTCCGGGGGCCCGCGCCGGTGCGGCGCGGGCCCCCTCGGCGCATCCTGCGAGGGGGCGGGGCGGTGCAGGTCCCCGGGATGGTCCAGCGGTGGTGCAGCGCTCTTCGAGCGGCACCGGTCACGCTCCTTCGGGCCACCGGAGGCCCGACATCACAGGAGGTCATCAGGATGCCTGCCGTCATACAACAGGAGACCGGGCCGCTGGACACCGGCACACGGGACAACCGGCTGTCCGAGGCCGCGGAGCAGGTGGCCGCGCTCGCCGCCCGGCACGCCGCCGAGGCGGACGCCACCCGCAGGCTCGACCCCGCCGTGATCGACGCGGTGCGCCGGGCCGGCTTCGCACGGCACTTCGTCGCCGCGGTCTTCGGGGGCACCGAGGGCGGCTTCGACGAGCTGACCCGGGCGGTCGTCAGGGTCGGTGCGGCCTGCCCCGCCACCGCCTGGTGCGCCTCGCTGAGCGCCTTCTCCGCCCGCTTCGCCTCCCATCTGCCCGCCGAGGGCCACCGTGCGATCTGGGGCGAGAGCCCGGACGTGGTGGTGGCGACCGCGCTGATGCCGGCCGGCCGGGCCACCGCGGCCGACGGCGGCTGGCGGCTGAACGGCCGCTGGAGCTATGTGAGCGGCATCGACTTCGCCGACTGGGCGCTGGTGTGCGCGGCGGTGGCCGGGGCTCCCGAGGGCCCGCCGCAGCTGCGCTTCTTCGCCCTGCCCAGGGGCTCGTACAGCGTGGTGGAGAGCTGGGACAGCATCGGGATGCGGGCGACCGGCAGCCACACCGTGGTGGTGGAGGACCTGCCGGTGCCCGCGCACCTGTCCTTCGACCGGGCGGACATGCTGACGGGCCGCAACGCCACCTCGGGGGTCTCCGCGCACAATGTGCCGTTCCAGGCCGTCGGCGGGCTGACCTTCATCGCGCCGGTGGTGGGCGCCGCGGTCGGCGCCCTGGCGGCCACCGCGGACGCGCTGCGCGGCAGGCGGCGCACCCAGGCCGCCGAGCTGGCCGTGGTGCGCGCCTCGGGCCGGATCGATGCCGCCCGGCACCTGGTCGCCGACAACGCCGCGGTGCTGGACGGGCGGCTCTTCACCCCCGAGCACATGGCCCGCAACGAGCGCAACGCCACCTTCGCCGCGGAGGCGGTCACCGAGGCGGTGGGCCTGCTGGTCCGCAGCGCCGGCACCGGCGGCCTGGGCGAGGGCCACGCCCTGCAGCGCTACTGGCGGGACATCACCTCGGCGGCCAGCCATGTGGCGCTGCAGTACGACACCGCGGCCCGCAAGAACTACTCGGCGGTGCTGCTCGGCCCCGAGGCCTGAGCCCTTCCGTCCGCCCGTGCGCGGGCCGCCCCTGTGGCGGCCCGCGCACCGCCGTGTCCGGTCCCGTACGGGGCGCCCTACAGGGCCGCCGCGCCCCTCGCCAAGGGCCGTCCGCCGCTCCAGACCGGGGCGACCTGCCCTCCAGCCGCCCTGCCTACCGTGCTGGGTGACCGTGGCCGGAAGCCCCCGGCCGTGTGGTGGCGGCGATATCGGAGGTGCCTCTTGACCGCTTCCCAGGAGACAGACGTTTTCCCCTTCCCCGGGTCCTCCTACCAGGGGCCGGCACCGCGCTACGCGGAGTTGCGGGGCTGCCCGCAGTCGGTGGTGAAGGTACCGACCGCGGGCGGTGTGGACACCTGGCTGGTGACCCGTTACGAGGACGTCCGCGAGGCCTTCGCCGACCCGCGGATCAGCCGGGCCGCGGCCTGCGGCGAGGGCGCTCCGCGGGTGGGCGGCTCGATGCACACCACCCCCGAGATGATCATCTCCATGGACTCGGTGGAGCACGCCCGGCTGCGCAAGCTGGTCGCCGGCGCCTTCACCGTCCGCCGGGTGGAGCAGATGCGGCCGCGGATCAAGGCCGTGGTCGACGAGCTGCTCGACGAGATGGCCGCCAAGGGGCCGGCCGTCGACCTGGTCCAGCAGCTGGCGCTGCCGCTGCCGCTCACCGTCATCGGGGAGCTGCTCGGGGTGCCGCGTCAGGACCTGCAGACCTTCGAGCGCTGGGCGCGGGCCTTCGCCACGGTGGACGACCGGGCGGGCGGCGAGGCGTCGCTGGAGGGCCTGGCCAAGCTCAGCGAGTACATCGTCGGCCTTATCGCGGACAAGCGGGCCAACCCCACCGACGACATGCTGTCGGAGCTGATCGCGGCCCGCGACGACAACGACCGGCTGAGCGAGCAGGAGCTGGTGACCTTCGGCTTCACCCTGATCGGCGCGGGCTTCGACACCACGGCCAACCAGCTCGCCAACTCGGTGCTGGCGCTGGTCTCGGACCACCGGGACCAGTGGGACCTGCTGGTGGAGCAGCCCGACCGGATCCCGGTGGCGGTGGAGGAACTGCTGCGGCACGTCAACCTCTTCGCCACCGACACCACCGGCTTCCCCCGGGTCGCCGTCGAGGACCTGGAGCTCGGCGGGGCGAGGATCTCGGCGGGTGACGCCGTGGTGATCGCGCTGGCCTCCGCCAACCGGGACGACGCGGTCTTCGAGGAGCCCGACCGGCTGGACGTCACCCGCAGCCACAATCCGCACATCTCCTTCGGCCACGGGATCCACCACTGCCTCGGCAAGAGCCTGGGGCGGCTGGAGATGCAGCTGGCCCTGGAGGGCCTGGTGCAGCGGTTCCCCGATCTGCGGCTGGCGGTGCCCGCCTCCGAACTCCCCTGGCACGTCGGCGAGATCAACCACACCCTGACCAGTCTGCCGGTCACCTGGGGCGACTGACGGCAGGTCGCGGACGGTCTCCACGGCGGTGCGGGTCCGGGTCTCCCGGGCCCGCACCGCCGTCTGCGCACCGGGCCGGCGCCCGCGGCCGGAGGCCCGGGAGTACGGAAGCACGGAGGCGCCGAAGCACCGGAACCACGGAGGCCCGGAGCCACGGCCGGCAGCCGGAAACGCCCGTGTCCGCCCCCGGGAGGGGCGGACACGGGCGTGGCAGGCGCGGCGGGTCAGTTGGCGCTGGAGACCCAGGTGCCGACGGTGGTCACCGTGACCGGGCCGATGTAGCTGGTGTCACCGGGGTTGGCCAGCACGAAGGCATCGGCGTGGCTGGTGAAGTGGTGCCCCCGGATCTTGCCCATGTGGACGGCCTGGACCATGCCGGGGATGGCGCCGTCGGCCCGTCCGCCGTGGGTGATGTACATCACGAAGGAGCCGTCGGGGTCGGTGTTCCAGAAGCCCGTGGCCGCGTACTGCGGGCCGCCGTCGACATCCGGCGGGCCCTCCGCGTTGAGGGTGTGGTCGGGGTGGAAGTGGAAGGTCGGCGTGGTGACCGCGGGACCCTCGGGGGCCCACACCGTGACGGTGAGGTCCCAGGTCCCGGTCAGGGTTCTGTCGGGCGCGGCCGAGGCGCTGCTCGGCGCGAGGGTGAAGCCGACCAGCAGCGCCAGCATGGCCAGCAGCCCGCCCAGGACCCGCGGTGCGGTGGCCCGGCTGCGGGCGCGGGCCGCACCGGGCGCCGTCTCGTTCCGTTCGCTCTGCTCTTGCATCGGCATGCCTTTCATCTCGTCAGACCGGTTGTGCGGTGCGTCTCTTGAGGTCGAAGCCGGGAGCCGCGACCTCCTCCGGGGTGAGATCGGGGCCGGCGGCCAGCAGCCGCCGGGCGATGCCGTGGTCGGCGGGCCGGTTGACCGACTCCACCCCCACCAGGCGTCCGTGCCGGAAGCAGAAGACGGAGAACCGCCCCTGCTCCGGGTCGCCCGCGGTCACGGCCTCGTCGTGACCGGCGGTGATGCCGGCGATCTGCAGCCGCAGCGTGAACTGCTGCGACCAGAACCAGGGCAGCGCCCGGTACGGGGCCGGCTCGCCACAGATCACCGCGGCGACGGTGCGTGCCTGGTCGGAGGCGTTCTGCACCGACTCCAGCCGCAGCGGCCGGCCCGCGTGCACGCTGGGGAACCGGGCGCAGTCGCCGACGGCGTGGATCGCGGGGTCGCTGGTCCGCAGCTGCTCGTCGACCAGGACGCCGTCACCGACGTTCAGTCCGGCCTCCACCGCGAGCCCCACATTGGGCAGCACCCCGATGCCGACCACCACCAGGTCCGCCGGCAGCCGGGTGCCGCCGTCCAGCTCCACCACCTGCACGGGCCCGTCGCCGGTGCCCGCGCCGTGCAGTGCGACCACCTCGCGGCGCAGCAGCAGGGCGGTGCCCCGGCGGCGGTGCTCGGCGGCGAGCCAGTCGGACATCACGGGGCTGACGGCGCGGGCCAGCACCCGGGGCAGTGCCTCCACCACGGTCGGGTGGTGGCCCAGCTCCCGGGCGGTGGCGGCGACCTCCAGGCCGATGAAGCCGGCGCCGACCACCACCACCTGGAGCGGCCGTTCCGCCCCGGCGAGCTGCTGCCGCAGCGCCTCGGCGTCGTCCAGGCCGCGCAGGGCGAGCACGCCGGGACGCTGGGCGCCGGGCACCGGCAGTGCCCGGGGGCGCGCTCCGGTGGCCAGCACCAGGGCGTCGTACGGCAGGGTCCGCCCGGAGTCCAGCAGCAGGGTGCGCAGCTCGCGGTCGATCTTCACCGCGCGGTCCCCGCGCAGCAGCTCGATGCGCTGGTCGGCGTAGAACGACGCCGGGCGCAGCTCCAGCTCCTCCTGCCCGACCGTCCCCGCCTGGTAGGCCTTGGACAGCGGCGGCCGCTGGTAGGGCAGCCAGGGCTCCTCGCCGACCAGGGTGACGCGGCCGTCGAAGCCGTGGCTGCGCAGCGCCGCCGCGGTGTCGGAACCGGCCTGTCCCGCGCCGACGATCACGACCGACCGGGCGGCCATCAGGACTGCCGCTCCGGGAGGTGGACCACGAGGCCGTCCAGCGCGTCGGAGATCTGCAGCTGGCAGCTGAGCCGGCTGCTGTCCCGGCGGGGGCTGGCGGTGCCGTACAGCACCTCGTCCTCGTCGTCGGCCATCTCCGGCAGCGACACCGTGCAGGCCTCGTCGATGTAGACGTGGCAGGTGCCGCACTGGGCGGAGCCGCCGCACTGGGCCTCGATGCCCACGACGTTGTTGATCTTCGCGCCGCGCATGACGGTGTTGGGCGCCGGTACCTCAAGAACGGTCTCGGTGCCGTTCGGGTGCTTGTAGGTGATCCTGGCCATGGCCCCCTCCTTCTGGAACGTCAGCCGGCTGGAACGACAGGGACTGTGGCAACGCGGCCTAGCGGCGTCCTGGAGTGGCCCTCGACGCAGTGGCCCCGCGGGCACCAGCGGGCCGCGAGCGGCCGTCCACCCGGGCGGACCAGCGTCGCGGGCATGAGTGCTCAGATGTTGCGGACCGCGTCCGCCCCCGCCCGCCCAGGCACCGGGACCCGCCGGCTAGGACTCGTGCTGGCCGCGTGCTGCCTGGGCCAGTTCATGAACGTGCTGGACGCCTCGGTGGTGAACGTGGCGCTGCCGGTGATCGCCAAGGACCTGGACTTCGGCTCGGGACTGCAGTGGGTCAACAGCGCCTACACCATCGCGGTCTGCGGCTTTCTGCTGCTGGGCGGCAGACTGGCCGACCTCTACGGGCAGCGGCGGGTCTTCCTCGCCGGAGTGGCGCTCTTCACCCTGGCCAGCAGTGTGGGCGGGGCGGCCGGCGGCCCGGCGACCCTGGTGGCCGCCCGCGCCTTCCAGGGGCTCGGCGCGGCCGTCATGACCCCCGCCACCCTGACCGTACTGGCCACCACCTTCACCGAACCCACGGCCCGGGCGAAGGCCTTCGGGGCGTGGAGCGCCGTGTCGGGCGCCGCGGGGGCCATCGGCGTGCTGGCCGGCGGGCTGATCACCCAGTGGTTCTCCTGGCGCTGGATCCTGCTGGTGAACGTCCCCATCGGGCTGGCGCTGCTGGTCGGCGTCGCGGTGGCGGTGCCCGAGTCCCGCCGCGGCGGCGACCGCCGGTCGCTGGACGTCCCGGGGGCGCTGACGGTGACGCTGGGCCTGATGGCCGCCGTGTACGGCATCGCCGAGTCCCACACCTACGGCTGGGGGTCGGTGCGGGTGCTGGGGTCGCTGGTGGCGGGGGTCGGGCTGCTGGGGCTCTTCCTGCTGATCCAGGCGAGGTTCGCCCGGCGGCCGCTGGTCCCGCTGGACGTCTTCCGCCACCGGTCGATGCGGTCCGCCAACCTGGTCGCCTTCTTCGGCATCGCCGCGCTCTTCTCCACCTTCTACTTCCTCACCCTGGTCCTCCAGCAGGTGCTGGGCTACAGCCCGCTGCGCACCGGCCTGAGCTATCTGCCGCTCTCCCTGGGGCTGGCGCTCGGCGGCTGGGGGATCTCCTCGGTGGTGCCGCGGCTCGGCCCCCGTCCGGTGCTGCTCGGCGGGCTGACCCTGGCCACCCTGGGACTGCTGTGGCTGGGGCGGCTGGACGAGCACTCCGGCTATCTCGCGGATGTGCTGGGACCGCTGCTGCTGCTGGGATTCGGCATGGGCACGGTGCTCAACGCCACCACCAACGCCGCCACCGCCGACCTGCCGGCCCACCAGGCCGGGCTGGCCTCGGGACTGCTGAACACCACCCGCCAGCTGGGCAGCGCACTCGGCCTGGTGGTCCTGGCCACCCTGGCGGCCGGCCGCAGCGGCTCCGCCGCGGCGGCTCCCGGGGGCGAGGCCGCCCGGCACGCACTGGCCTCCGGCTACGGCCTGGCGCTGACCGGGGCCGCGTTCTGCGCCGCGGCCGGGCTGCTGGCCGCCCTCACGGTGCCGGTCCGGAAGGCTTCCAGGTCGGCTCTAGCCGACGGCGAGACGCTGGCCGCCTGACGGCTAAGGAGGTCTTGCGGTGGTCAACACGTGGCCGGGAACGACGACAGAGGACGACCTGCGCGGGTTCTGCACCCAGCCGCTCCGCTGGTCGCAGGGCAGCGACCGGGCCGACGGCACCGGGCAGCAGGTGGAGTACGCCACCATCGAGGTCCCGCGGGACTACGCCGACCCGGACGGGGAGCGGCTCACCCTGGCGGTCAGCCGCCGCCGGGCGACCGACCCGGCGCGCCGCCGGGGCATCCTGCTCTCCGTCAACGGAGGACCCGGTGGCGACTGGGGTCTGGGCCGGGAGCTGCCGGGGAAGTTCGCCGGCACCCCGGTGCACGAGGTGTACGACCTGATCGGCTTCGACCCCCGGGGGACCGGCGCCTCCACACCGCTGCACGCCGAGGTGTCGGTGCCCCGGGCGCCCTTCGACTCCCGCCCCCCGGACTCGGCGTTCGCGCTGCTGGCCGAGGACATGCACCGCCGGGAGCTGGCCTGCGAGCGGGCCGGCGGCGAACTTCGCCGCCACATCAGCACCCCCAACACCGCCCGTGACATGGACGTGCTGCGCGCCGTGCTCGGCGAGCCGCGGCTCTCCTTCGTCGGCTACGCCTACGGCGCCTATGTGGGCGCGGTGTACGGGACCCTGTTCCCCGGCCGCCTCGACCGCAGCGTGCTGGACTCCTGCGTCCACCCCGGCTGGACCTGGCGCGAGCAGTTCCTGCAGCAGGGCGACGCGGCGCGGCGCAACGTGGAGCAGTGGGCCCGGTGGACGGCGGAGCGCACCGGTCACTTCGCCCTGGGCACCGACCCGGAGCAGGTGCTGGCCGCGGCGGAGGAGGCGGTGTCCCGCCTGGAGGGCCTGCCGGGCGGCGTCCGGCTGCGGACCCTGCTGGACGGGGCCGTCGGCACCCGGGCCGGCGACCGCAGCCGGTGGGCCGAACTGGCCCGGCTGGTGGGCGAGCTGCGCACGGTGGCGGATGCCGGGACCGCCGAGGGCCTGCTCGCCGAGCAGGGCACCTGGCGGCCCGACGACAACGAGGGCGACCTGCGCTGCGGTGTGCTGGAGGCCATCACCCTGGAGCACGCCTGGCCGTCCGACCCGGAGGTCTACCACCGGGACATGCGGGACTTCCGCAGCCGCTTCCCCTACGGCTACGGGGTGCTGCGGGCCCAGCCCTGGGTGGGGGCCTTCCGTACCTTCACCGCCCCCGAGGAGCCCGTGGCGCCCGCCCGCGACGGCTACCCGGTGGGCCTGGTGGTGCAGGCCGACGGCGACCCGATGGACCACTACGACGGCGGGGTGGCGATGGCGGAGCTGCTGGGCCACCGGCTGATCACCGTCGTGGACTCCGGCGAGCACGAGATCTACGCGCTGGGCGGCAACAAGCCGCTGGACGCCCAGGTCGACCGTTATCTGGTGGACGGGGAGCTGCCGCCGCCCGGCGCGAGCGTCCCGGGCACCGCGGCCCGTCCCGACATCCCGGCCGACCGCTGAGCACAGTCGCACGGCCAAGGGGCACCCCCGGGCGGGGGTGCCCCTTCGTCACGCCGGGCGGCGGTGCGTCAGGCCACGTCCAGACCGCCGTCCAGGGTGATGACCTGACCGGTGACCAGGGCGCTCGCCGGGTCGGCGAGCCTGGTGATCCAGGGGGTCACATCGTCCACGTCGGCCACCCGGCCGAGCGGCACCTCCTGGGCGGCGTGGGCGAAGAGTCCCTCCACCTGCTCCGGCGCCAGGCCGTTGGCCGCGTACGCCTCGGTGCGGACGAAGCCCGGCGCCACCGCGTTGACCCGGACGCCGCGCGGCGCCAGCTCCGCCGCCCAACTGCGGGTGAGGCTGTGCACACCGGCCTTGCTGGCCGCGTACACCGAACCGCCGGGGGTGGCGTTGTGGCCGGCCCGGCTGGAGACCAGCACGATGCTGCCGGGGTTGCGCAGCAGCGGCAGCAGGCGGCCGGTGAGCAGCACCGGGCCGACCAGGTTGATGTCCATGACCTCGCGGACGGTGGCGGCGTCCAGGTGCTCCAGCGGGCTGAAGCGGAAGACGCCGGCGTTGTGCACCAGGACGTCCAGCGAGCCCCCGTGGGCCCGCACGGCGGCGGCGACCGCGTCGGCGCCCGCCTCCGTGGCCACGTCGGCCGTCACCGGCACCACGGCGGGGTGCAGTGCGGCGACCTCGGCCAGCCGCTCGGCCCGCCGCCCGGTCACGACCACATGCGCGGCCCCCGACTCGGCGAAGGCCAGTGCCGCGGACCGGCCGATGCCGGTGCCGCCTCCGGTGACGACGATGGTCTGGTCAGCGAACGGCTTGTCGGACATGGGCGGTCCACCTCTCCTGGCGGTGATACGGGCCGCCAGTACAGCGGGGGCCGGTGCAGCCCTGCTGGAGCCGTCCCTGAGCCGGTGCGGCCCGGGCGGCCGCGGGGAGATGTTCCTGGTCAGGGGCCGGAGAGCGTCCGGACCTCGTGGGTCGCGGCGCCGGGGGCGGCGAAGTCCAGCAGCCGGCCGGCTTCGGCCTCCACCGCGTCCTGCTCGCGCCGGGTGAGGGGGACCAGCGGTTCCACCACGACCGCTGCGGCGTCCCGCTGCTGCTCCAGCCGCCACAGCCCGGCCACGAAACCGTCCACCAGCACGGTGGACTTGATCAGCCCGTTCCGGGTCATCACCGTACGGCGCTGGTCCTCCGTCAGGATCCTGGAGCGGTCGGCGTGGGAGAGCAGGATGTTGTCGAACTCGGGGAGCAGCCGCACCGGCGCGGCGGTGCCCGGGTCGGGCCGGGGCGCGTCGGGAAGGTCGTACAGCTCCCGGCCGGTCTCGTCACGGAAGACCAGCAGCTCGTCCCTGAGCCGCTTGACCGCGGCGGCCAGCCTGGTCATACCGGACCACATCTGCATGTCCTTGACGCTCGCCGGCCCGAAGGCGGCGAGATAGCGCAGCACCACCGCGTCCGGGGAGGTGTCGCTCTCCAGGGGCGCGTCCAGCCAGGACTCGGCCGTGGCGTGCACGGCCTGCCCGGACTCGCCCCACAGCCCCCGGGGCGGCAGCTGCACCAGCGGTGCCAGGTTGCGCACCGCGTTGGCCAGCGCGAAGCCGTCCCGGTCGGGCCACTTCTCGGCGAGCCTGGTGCCGAGGCCGCCCAGGGTGAGCGGCTCCTCCTCCAGCAGCCGGCGGCCCAGCCGGACCACCTCGTCCAGGTCGAGTCCGGCCAGACCGCGGCCGAAGGCGCTCTGCAGGGTGCGGGCCAGCGACTCGGCGAGCACCGGGCGCAGCCGCAGGCAGTCCCGGGCGGTGACCAGGTGGATGGTGCTGCGCATCATTACCAGACGCACCGCCTGACGCCCCCGGACCAGCTCCGCGAGGTCCTCGGTCCGGAAGCCGTCGAGGCGCGTCCACAGCCCCAGGTAGGGCGGGTTGGGCGCCTGGGCCTGCATGCCGACCAGGTGCTCGACGGCGTCGGCGGCGGGCATTCCGGCGCGTTCCAGCAGCAGTTGGCGCGCCAGCAGGGCGCGGTTGAGGGCTCGGCGGTCCAGGACCGGCGGTGATGCTGCGGGCATGGGACGGGCGCCTCCGGGAGCTGGGCGGTGCGGTGGCGTACGGCGCTCGCGCGCCCGGCGGCGGGCCGCCCGCGCACCGGGAGACGGCACGGGCGGCCCGCCGCCGGGCGGGAGCACGAGGTCAGGACAGCCGCACCAGGACGGTACCGCTGTACCGCCGCTGCTGCAGGGCGATGAAGGCCTCCGGCAGCGCGGGGACGCCGCCCTCGACGACCGTGTGCGGGAAGACGATCCGGCCTTCGCCCAGCCAGGCGCCGAACCGGGCGTTCCAGCCGTCGATCTGGTCGGGGGTGTGCAGGGTGGCGAAGCCCCGGAAGGACAGGTCGCGGCTGATCGCCGTCATCAGCGGCAGCCGGGGGCTGCCGCCGTCGCCGCCGTGCTGTCCCGCCAGCGCACCGCAGAGCGCGAAGCGGGCGCCGCGGTTGGCCACCTGGACCGCGGCCTCGAACTGCTCGCCGCCGACGTTGTCGAAGACCACGTCGATGCCGTCGGGGGCGAGTTCGGCGAGGCGGTCGACCACCGGGCCGTCGTGGTAGTCGAAGGCGGCGTCGAAGCCCAGCTCGCCCACCAGGAAGTCGATCTTCTCCTTGGAGCCGGTGCTGCCGATCACCCGCTTGGCACCCTGCAGCCGGGCAAGCTGCCCGGCCAGGGCGCCGACGCCGTTGGTGGCACCGGAGACGAAGACGGTCTCGCCCTCGGCGAGGCCGGCGGTCTCCACCAGGCCGTGCCAGGCGGTCGGGCCCTGGGAGAGGAAGTACTCGGGGCCGGGCAGCAGCGAGCGGTCGCGGCGGAAGAAGCCGTGGGCGTCGCCCACCGCGTAGTCGCGCCAGCCGGAGAAGTGCTCCACCAGGTCGCCGACGGCCAGCAGGGGGCTGTTGGAGCGGACCACGGTGCCCACCGTCCGGCCCCACATGGCGACGCCGGGCTGGAAGACGGGGATCGGCAGCTTGGTGTCGGGGTTCATCTGGTCGCGGGCGACGGAGCCCAGCGTCATCCAGTCGTTGCGGACGACCACCTCGCCCTCGCCGGGTTCGGCGAGCGGGCTGGTCGCCAGGGTGAAGTGGTCGAGGGTGACCTCGTCCTGGGGATAGGACGCCAGCCGGATCTCGCGGCTGGTCTCGGGCAGCGGGTCGGGGCTCATGGGGCGCTCCTGTGGGGTTCGGTACGGCTGGGTGTCTCGGGAAGCCAGGGGGTGCAGGAAGCCGGTCGGCCTCGGGGCTAGGGCAGCAGGACGGGCAGGGCCAGCAGGTGGTGGTTGACGTCACCGGTACGCCACCGCAGCTCCTCCTCCGGCACCGCGAGCCGCGCACCGGGGTGACGCCTGGTCAGCTCCTCCAGCGCGACCGCGATCTCGATCCTGGCCAGCGGCGCCCCCAGGCAGTGGTGGATGCCGTGGCCGAAGGCCAGGTGCGGGTTCTCCGCCCGGGTGAAGTCCACCCCGGCGGCGTCGGCGAAGGCGGCTTCGTCGCGGTTGGCCGAGGCGAACGCCAGGAAGACCGCGTCACCGGCGGGGATGGTCGTCCCCCCGAGGGCGATGTCCTCCAGGGCGATGCGCGGCAGTCCTGAGGTGTCGTCGGCGGTCAGGTTGACGGTGCGCAGCAGCTCCTCGACGGCGGTGGGGATCTCCTCGGGGTGCCCGCCCAGCCGCCGCCAGACCTCCTGGTGGCGGGCCAGCAGGGTCAGCACCGAGTTGGCCACCTGGGCCGCCGAGGAGTCGAAGCCCGCGCCCAGCAGGGTGTAGCCGAGGCCGATCAGCTCGCCCTCGTCCAGCCGGTCCCTGCCGACGCCCGCCGCCGGCAGCCGGGCGGCGATCAGCGCCGAGAGCACGTCGTCCGCGGGGCGTTCCCGCTTGGCCGCCACCAGTCCCGCGATGTAGCCGGCCAGCTGCTCCCGGGCCTCGACGGCCTGCTCCTCCGGGCCGGAGACGTCGGCGAACCGCTCGACCCACTGCTGGAAGCGCCCGCGGTCCTGCTCCGGTACGCCCAGCAGCTCGCAGATCACGGTGAGCGCCAGCGGGGTGGCGAAGTCGGCCACCAGGTCCGCCGTACCGCCGCCGATCCGGTCCAGCAGTGCGGTGACCAGGCCCCGCACCCGCGGCCGCATGGCGGCGATCCGCTCCGGGGAGAACGCCTGCACCGCGAGGTCCCGCAGCCGGGTGTGGTCCGGCGGGTCCAGGGAGATGATCATCCCGGGCGGGGCCTGGAAGAGGCCGCTGAACCGGGGCGCCGCCGGGTGGTAGGTCGCGGCCCGGCTGAGCCGGCCGCCGTCCAGTACGGCCCGGATGTCGGCGTGCCTGGTCACCAGCCATGCGTGGCCGCCCCCCGCCACCGGCACCCGCACCACGGGCTGCTCCGCGCGCAGCCGTGCCCAGTGCGGTGCGGGGCCGCGGTGGCTGGAGCCCGGGAAGGGGAAGATCAGGGTGTCCTGTGCGGCGGTGCTCTCCTGAACGGTGGTCATCGGGGCTCTCCGGTCAGCGCAGCGGGCGGAAGAAGGAGCGCAGTTCGTCGACCAGCAGCTCGGGCTGCTCCAGCGCCGGGAAGTGGCCGCCGCGCTCGTGGTCGGTCCAGCGGCGCAGATCGGTGAAGCGGCGTTCGCACCAGGCCCGTGGCATCCGGGCGTCCTTGGGGAAGACCGCGCAGGCGGTGGGCACCGCGACCGGGGCGAGCGCCATCCGGTTGTGGCTCTCCCAGTAGATCCGGGCCGAGGAGGCGCCGGTGCCCGCCAGCCAGCCCAGGGTGGCCACGTCCAGCAGGCGGTCGCGCGGGATCACCTTCTCCAGGTCTCCGTCGTGGTCGCTCCAGGCCCAGTACTTCTCCACCATCCAGGCCAGCTGGCCGACGGGGGAGTCGGTGAGGCCGTAGCCGAGGGTCTGCGGGCGGGTGGCCTGGATGACGGAGTAGCCGCCCTCCTCGGCCTGGAACTTCTTCATCGCGGCCAGCCCGGCGAGGTCGCGCTCGTCCAGATCGACCTGCTCCTTGGGGGGTCCGGCGAAGGGCATCGCCAGATGGATGCCGGCCAGGTGGGCGCCGTCGGTCTCGCCGAGCACCCCGGTGAGGAAGGACCCCCAGTCGACGCCGTGCGCCGCATAGCGGTCGTAGCCCAGCCGGGCCATCAGCTCGGCCCAGGCGGCGGCGGTGCGCTCCACCGTCCAGCCGGCCGCGGACGGCTTGTCGCTGAAGCCGTAGCCGGGGAGCGAGGGCGCGACCACATGGAAGGCGTCGGCCGGGTCCTCGGGGTCGGTCAGCGGCGCCACCAGGTCGAGAAACTCCACCACCGAGCCGGGCCAGCCGTGGCTGATCAGCAGCGGCATGGCCCCGGTGTGCGGCGAGCGGGCATGCAGGAAGTGGATGCCCAGGCCGTCGATCTCGGTGCGGAACTGCGGCACCGCGTTCAGCCGGGCCTCGGTGGCGCGCCAGTCGTAGCCGTCGCGCCAGTGGCCGGCCAGCTCCTGCAGATAGGCCAGCGGCACTCCCTGCGACCAGTCGTCGACGGTCTCCCTCTCGGGCCAGCGGGTGTGCGCCAGCCGCCGCCTCAGGTCGTCGAGATCCCCCTCCGGTGTGTCCACGCGGAAGGGCGTGACTGCGGCACTCATGCGGGTCTCCTCCTGCGGCTGCGGGACGGCGATGGGTGTCGGCACCGTACGGCCGGCGGCTAGAGCGGGGCTGGAACCTCCTGGCCGAACCGGGCTCTCCAGTCCTCGTCAGCCGCCGCTCCAGGGTGCGGTGCGAGCGTGCTGCGGCCCGACGAGGAGGGACCAGCGATGACCACACACGCCGAACACACCGGCGAGGCGGAAGAGACCTTCCCCTACGAGCGCAAGTGCCCGTTCGCGCCGCCCGCGCAGTACGCGCAGTTCGAGCAGGAGCCGGTGAAGCAGGTGCCGCTCCCGACCGGGCTGAAGATCTGGGCGGTCACCGGCCACGAGAACATGCGCCAGCTGCTGACCGATCCGCGGACCAGCGCCTCCCGCAAGGAGGAGAACTTCCCCTTCTACTTCAACGCCCCGCCGGAGTTCCGTACCGAGACCTCCTTCATCGGCTACGACGGTGCGGAGCACACCAGGACCCGCCGCAAGGCCGCGGTGACCTTCACCAACCGTCAGGTGCAGCGGCTGCGTCCCCGCATCGAGGAGATCGTCGACGAGGCGATCGACGCCATGCTGGAGGCCGGTCCCGGGGTGGACATGCACTACGCCCTGTCGCTGCCGGTGCCGATGACGGTCATCTGCCTGCTGCTCGGCATCCCCTATGAGGACCATGAGTTCTTCCAGGTCAACGGCACCACCCTGCTGGGCGGCACGGCGACCATGGAGGAGCGCCAGGCCGCGCTGGTCGATGTCAACGAGTACCTGTTCGGCCTGGTGGCCAAGAAGGAGCAGGAGCCCGGTGACGACCTGCTGAGCCGGGCCATCGCCGAGTACCGCGAGGCGGGCGAGCAGTACGAGGCCCGCGACCTGGTCAACCTCTGCCGGCTGCTGATGAACGGCGGCCACGAGACCACCGCCTCCATGATCTCGCTGGGCACGGCCTGCCTGCTGGAGCACCCGGAGCAGCTGGCGCAGCTGAAGGCCGACCCGGAGCTGATCGGCCCCGCGGTGGAGGAGCTGGTCCGCTATCTGACCATCGGGGACGCGGCCGTGCCCCGGGTGGCGATGGACGACATCGAGGTCGGCGGGGCCGTGATCCCCAAGGGCGACGGCATCCTCTGCCTGGGGCTGACCGCCAACCGCGACCCTGCGGTCTTCGACGACCCCGACGAGCTGATCCTGGCCCGCGGCAACCGCAAGCACTTCGGCTTCGGCCACGGGGTGCACCACTGCATCGGCGCCGACCTGGCCCGGCTGGAGCTCCAGCTGGTGTGGGGCAAGCTCTTCCAGCGCATCCCGACCCTGCGGCTGGCCAAGCCCTTCGAGGAGATCCCCTCCAAGGAGCGGGCGATCATCTACGGCCTGTGGGGTCTGCCGGTCACCTGGGACGTGTGAGTCCGCCATGGGTCCGCTGGAGGGCCTGCGGGTGGTCGAGCTGGCGGCGATCGGTCCGGCTCCGTTCGCCTGCATGATGTTCGCCGACCTGGGGGCGGAGGTGGTGCGTGTCGAACGGGCGGACGGCGTCCGCTCGTTCGGCGCGTGGCACCGGGAGCTGGACCGCGGCCGCACCGAGGTCGCCCTGGATCTCAAGGACCCGGCCGGCCGGGCGGAGCTGCTGGCCCTGGTGGAGCGCTCGGACGTGCTGGTGGAGGGCTTCCGGCCGGGTGTCGCCGAGCGCCTCGGCATCGGCCCCGGGGAGTGCCTGGCCCGCAACCCGGGCCTGGTGTACGCCCGGATGACCGGCTGGGGCCAGGAGGGTCCGCTGGCCCTGACGCCGGGTCATGACATCAACTACCTGGCGCTGACCGGCGCCCTGCACGCCATCGGGGCGGCGGGCGGGCCGCCGGTGCCGCCGGTCAATCTGCTGGGGGACTTCGGCGGCGGCGGGATGCTGCTGGTCGCCGGGGTGCTGGCCGCCCTGTGGGAGCGGCAGCGGTCCGGTCTCGGCCAGGTGGTGGACGCCGCGATCGTGGACGGCGCCGGGGCGATGCTGGGCATGCTGACCGCGATGTCCTCGGCCGGCGAGTGGCGTCCGGAGCGCGGCGCCAACCTGCTGGACGGCGGCGCCCCCTTCTACACCTGCTATGCGTGCTCCGACGGCCGCCACATGGCCGTCGGGGCGCTCGAGGACCGCTTCTACGCGGCCCTGCTGGCCGGGCTGGAGCTGGATCCGGCGGCGCTTCCGGACCGCTCCTGCCCGGCCCACTGGCCTGCCCTGCGGCAGTTGTTCGCGGACCGGTTCGCCCGCCGCGACCGGGACTTCTGGACCGCTGCCTTCGAGGGCACCGAGGCGTGTGTGACACCGGTGCTGAGCGTCGACGAGGCCGCTTCGCACCCTCACCACCTCGCCCGCGGCAGCGGACCGGCCAAGCCCGCTCCGCGCTTCAGCCGCACTCAACCGGGAGTCCACTGACTCCGCCCATATTGGTACCGATTGCCACGGCCATGCCCGGCCGTGCCGGAACCCTCCGATCACTGAGAGGCAACCATGGCTATTTCCTCCGAGCAGACACCGATCACGGTGGAGGAGGTGCAAAACGAGGCACCGGGCGGGACCGAGCCGGGCGGGACCGCCCCCGCGGCCGACCCGAGGCGCTGGGCGGCGCTGCTGGTGCTGCTGGTCTCCGCCTTCCTGGACATGCTGGACGGTACGGTCGCCAATGTGGCGGCGCCGTCGATGCAGCGCGAGCTGGGCGCCGGCTACTCCGCCATCCAGTGGGTGATGGTGGGCTACCAGCTCTCCTTCGCCCTGCTGCTGATCCTGGGCGGCCGTCTGGGCGACATCTACGGCCGCAAGAAGGTCTTCCTCGCCGGTGTGGCCGGCTTCACGCTCTTCTCGCTGGCCGCGGGTGTCTCCCAGGAGCCCTGGCAGCTGGTGGCGGCCCGGGTGCTGCAGGGTGCCTCGGCGGGTGTGATGGTTCCGCAGGTGCTGTCGATCATCCAGGTCACCTTCAGCAACAAGGAGAAGGGCACCGCCTTCGCGCTGCACGGCGCGGTCGGCGGCCTGGCCGCGACCATCGGCCTGGCGGTCGGCGGTCTGATGGTGCAGTGGGACCTCTTCGGTCTGGACTGGCGGCTGATCTTCCTGATCAATGTGCCGGTGGGCATCCTCGGCCTGGTGTACGGCTCCCGGGTGATCTCCGAGTCCAAGGCGCCCCAGGCGCTGCGGCTGGACACCCTGGGTGTGCTGCTGGCCACCGCCGGTCTGCTGCTGATCGTCTTCCCGCTGCTGCAGGGCCGTGAACTGGGCTGGCCGGTGGGCGGCTTCGTGTCGATGGGCGTCGGGGTGCCGGTGCTGGTGGGCTTCGTCCTCTGGCAGCGGCACAAGATCCGCAAGGACAACTCCCCGCTGGTGGCGCTGGGTCTGTTCCGCACCCGGAGCTTCTCCGCCGGGCTCGGGGTCAACCTGGCTTTCTACATTGGCATGGGCATGTTCACCATCGGCTGGACGCTCTACATGCAGGTCGGCCAGGGCTGGAGCCCGATGCACGCCGGTCTCACCAGCCTGCCCTTCTGCGTCGGCGCCTTCCTCACCGCCACCTCGTCGGTGATGATCCTGGTGCCCAAGTTCGGCCGCAAGGTGCAGCAGATCGGCGCCGTGGTGCTGATCGCCGGCCTGATCGGCTACATCGCGGTGGCCGGCCACTACGGCAGCGGAATCCACTCCTGGCAGCTCGGCCTGCCGCTGCTGGTCATCGGCCTGGGCTTCGGCACCGTCGCCACCCCGCTGCCGCTGATCGTCACCTCCGAGGTGCCGCACCAGGACGCCGGCTCCGCCTCCGGCCTGGTCAACACCTGCACCCAGCTGGGCTTCGCCGTCGGCGGCGCCCTGATCAGCGTGGTCTTCTTCGGCGGACTGGTCGGCAACACCACGGCCAGCCTGGACGACCAGGCACCGCAGCTGCGCAAGGACCTGGTCGCCACCGCGTCCGTGGACCCGGGACGGGTGGACTCCGTCGTCACCGCCTACCGCACCTGCACCCTGGACCGCACCAGGGAGAAGGACCCGGTCGTGGTCCCGGCCTCCTGCAAGGTGCCCGAGCTCGCCGACGCCAAGGTGGCCGCCGTCCTGGGCGGCCACAGCAAGCAGGTCACCGGCGACTCCTTCACCGCCAGCTTCGAGACCACGCTCTGGACGTTCGGCGGCATCACCGCCGCCGTCATGCTGCTGATGTTCGCCGTCCCCAAGCGGATGCGGATGGACGAGTGGCAGCAGGAGGAGCCCGCAGCCGAGG
>NZ_LIQR01000123.1 GCF_001418575.1 Peterkaempfera griseoplana | reverse complement strand
TACGCGTCCACTGTGTTGTTCCCGGGCTGCGAACAGTCTCCGGTGAATGCCAGCACTTCTCAACTGAAAAGTGTGTTCGCTGAACCCTATAGTGTTTCGGTGGTCATAGCGTGAGGGAAACGCCCGGTTACATTCCGAACCCGGAAGCTAAGCCTTACAGCGCCGATGGTACTGCAGGGGGGACCCTGTGGGAGAGTAGGACGCCGCCGAACAATCATTCAAAGCCGCGGCCCCAGCGATCTGCTGGGGCCGCGGCTTTTTTGTTTGGCCCTTCAGCGCCGGGAGGCCGGCGCGGTACTGGGCCGGATGCAGGACAATGGAAGGCGGTGCGCCAGGCCGGCACCGCGCCGCGTACGTACAGCAACGCAATGCTGTGGCGGCGGAGTATGAAGACCCAGAAGGAGCCACGTTCATGTCGAACCAACCCCAGGACCGTCCGGAGCGCCGTTCGGGAGACGGCCCGCAGGGCCGGGGGGCTGCCGACCACCGGGGCTCCCGCAGCGGCGGGTCCTTCGAGCCGCGCTCCCAGGGCCGCTGGTCCAACGACCGTGACCGGGATCGCGACCGTGGCCCGCGTGAGGGCGGTTTCCGTCGGGACGAGCGGCCCGGTGGCGGCGGTGGCGGTGGCGGCTTCCGTCGTGATGACCGTCCGGGTGGTTTCCGGCGTGATGATCGTGAGGGCGGTGGCGGTTTCCGTCGCGACGACCGTGACCGTGGCCCGCGTGAGGGTGGCTTCCGTCGGGACGAGCGGCCCGGTGGCGGCGGTGGCGGTGGCGGCTTCCGTCGTGATGACCGTCCGGGTGGTTTCCGGCGTGATGATCGTGAGGGCGGTGGCGGTTTCCGCCGTGACGACCGTGACCGCGGCCCGCGTGAGGGTGGCTTCCGTCGGGACGAGCGGCCCGGTGGCGGTGGCGGCTTCCGCCGTGAGGAGCGGCCCGGTGGCGGTGGCGGTTTCCGCCGTGACGACCGGGACCGTGGGCCGCGTGAGGGTGGCTTCCGGCGTGATGATCGTGAGGGCGGTGGCGGTTTCCGTCGCGACGACCGTGACCGCGGCCCGCGTGAGGGTGGCTTCCGTCGGGACGAGCGGCCCGGTGGCGGCGGTGGCGGCTTCCGTCGTGATGACCGTCCGGGTGGTTTCCGGCGTGACGATCGTGACCGTGGGCCGCGTGAGGGTGGCTTCCGTCGGGACGAGCGGCCCGGTGGCGGTGGCGGTTTCCGCCGTGACGACCGGGACCGGGATCGTGACCGTGGGCCGCGTGAGGGCGGTTTCCGTCGGGACGAGCGGCCCGGTGGCGGTGGTGGTGGCTTCCGTCGTGATGACCGTCCGGGTGGTTTCCGGCGTGATGATCGTGAGGGCGGTGGCGGTTTCCGTCGCGACGACCGTGACCGCGGCCCGCGCGAGGGCGGTTTCCGTCGGGACGAGCGGCCCGGGGGCGGCGGTGGCGGTGGTGGTGGCTTCCGTCGTGACGACCGTCCGGGTGGTTTCCGGCGTGATGACCGTGAGGGCGGTGGCGGTTTCCGCCGTGACGACCGGGACCGTGGGCCGCGCGAGGGTGGCTTCCGTCGGGATGACCGCGAGGGCGGTGGCGGTTTCCGTCGCGACGACCGTGACCGCGGCCCGCGTGAGGGTGGCTTCCGCCGTGACGAGCGGCCCGGTGGCGGTGGCGGTGGTGGCTTCCGCCGTGATGACCGTCCGGGTGGTTTCCGCCGTGACGACCGTGACCGCGGCCCGCGTGAAGGTGGTTTCCGTCGGGACGAGCGGCCCGGGGGCGGCGGTGGCGGTTTCCGCCGTGACGACCGTGACCGGGGTTTCAGCAGGGGTCGTGACGACCGGGACCGTGGCGGGCGCTCGTACGAGGGTCGTGGGCGCAGGTTCGAGGCGGACGACAACCGGCCCAACTACGAGCCGGTCAAGCGCCTGCCGATCCCGGAGGACGTCACCGGGACTGAGATCGACGCCGACGTCCGTCAGGAACTCAAGAGCCTGCCGAAGACGCTCGCTGACGATGTCGCCCGCAACCTGGTGATGGTGGCCCGGCTGCTGGACGATGAGCCGGAGCAGGCCTATGAGTACTCCCGTGTCGCTCTGCGTCTCGCCTCCCGCGTGGCCGCGGTCCGCGAAGCGGCCGGCTTCGCCTCGTATGTGACGGAGCGTTACTCGGAGGCCCTGACCGAGTTCCGTGCGGCGCGCCGGATGACCGGCCGGGCCGACCTGTGGCCGGTCATGGCCGACTGCGAGCGCGGGCTCGGCCGTCCCGAGCGGGCGCTCGCCATGGCGGGTGAGCCCGAGGTGAAGCAGCTGGACCGGGCCGGACAGGTCGAGATGCGGTTGGTCGCGGCCGGTGCCCGTAGTGACATGGAGCAGTTCGACGCCGCGGTGGTGACGCTGCAGAGCCCCGAGCTGGCATCCAGCGCTGTCCACCCGTGGACCGCGCGGCTGCGCTACGCCTACGCCGAGGCGCTGATCGCCGCGGGTCGCGGTGACGAGGCCAGGGACTGGTTCGCCAAGGCCGTCGAGGCAGACCAGGACGGCGTCACCAACGCCGCGGAGCGACTGGCCGAGATCGACGGTCTGGAGTTCGTCGACGCCCTGGACCCGGAGGTCGAGGACGGCGAGGAGAAGTCCGCGGCCGCCTCTGCCGCTGTGGTCGAGGACGACGAGCAGGTCGAGGACGAGGGCCCGGAGGCCCGGGACGACTTCCTGAAGACCCCGTTCAAGGAGCCCGCAGCCGAGCCCGTGTCCGACGAGGACGACGAGGACGACGAAGACGACGACTTCGAGGACGACGACTTCGAGGACGACGAGGACGACGAGGAGGAGGACATCGACGACGCCGACGACGCCGACGATGTCCGTGACGACGAGGGCGACGCCGGCCGCAAGGCCGGCGAGCAGCCCCGGACCGAGGGCTGAGGCTCAGCCGTTCGTCCCCCAGGTGAGCAGGAAGCGCCCCGCCGGAGAATCCGGCGGGGCGCTTCCCGTTCCAGGCTCGGAGGATCAGCCCAGGTCGAGGCTGCGCAGCACCAGCCCGGTGGCAGGCTTGGGGCCGAATGACGTGGACTTGCGCGGCATGGTGACGCCCTGCTCGGCCAGCCGTCGCACCACCCCTTCCTCGACCGGGTGCAGCAGCACCGCCGTGCCGCCGCAGCGCTCGGCCTCGCGGACCGCGGCGGCGGTGTCGTGCAGATAGCCGATGTGGTCCGGGGCGTCCGGTACCCGCCAGACCGAGTCGAGCAGCACCGAGTGCAGCACGGTCGCGTCCAGCTGCCGCCACTCCTCGGGGCGGTCCGTGCGGACCGTTTGCTTCAGGGTCTCGTCGCCCGGGCCGCGCAGCAGCCGGTAGCGTCCGTCCCCGGTGAGCAGGAACGCGTTGCCGCCCTGCCGCTTGGCTGCGGCCAGGGCGTCCAGCGCACCTGCCGGCGAGGTGCCGGCGTCCGTCACCTGCCAGTCACCGCCGAGCCGGGCCAGGGCCGTCTGCGGTGGCAGCCGGTAGAGGACCCGGTGGATCGCCCGGACCTGCAGCGGGTAGCGGGCCGTGTCGACCAGCAGCACCATCCCGCGGTCCCAGGGGCTGTGGGCGAGGTGCCGGTGCTCCCGCTGGAGCCGCAGGTACATCGCCCAGCGGTGGTGTCCGTCGGCGATCAGGGCACGGCAGGTGGCCAGGTCGGCGGCGACGACGGCGTGCTCGGCGCGGTCGGTGACCGCCCAGAGGCGGTGGCGGGTGCCGTCGGCGGTCGTGGTGACGAGCAGCGGCGGGCGGGCGGCCGCCCTCTCCACCACGCCCGCGGCGCCGCCCTTGCCCCGGTAGGTGAGCAGCAGCGGTTCCAGGTTGGCGCGGGTGGTGCGCATCAGGCCCACACGGTCGGCGACCGGGCGCGGCATCACGTCCTCGTGGGGGAGGACGACCCCCGCCTTGGGCGGGCTGACGGCGAGGGCGCCGATGAGGCCGCGTTGCAGCACCTCCCCGTCCCGGCCGCCGCCGGGACCGGGGACCCGCTGCTCGTAGACGTACAGGGCCGGTGTGTCGTCGGGTGCCAGCACGCCCTCCCGCCGCCAGGCGGCGAGCAGCCGTGCCGCGTGCCGGTAGCGGGTGTCGCTCACCCGTCGTCCGTTGCGCCCGCTGTGGTGCGGGTCCGGCCAGGTCTCCGGGCCGCGTTCGGCGTCCTGCTCGGCCGGGGATTCGGATTCGGGCCGGGGAAGGATCAGCCGGACCACGTTGTGGGGGTCCGCCGTCTCCAGGCTTGCCAGCCGTTCCGGGTCCACCACGTCGTACGGGGGAGAGGTGACGGCCGCGAGGTCGCCGATCCGCCCGGGGACGTAGCGGAGGCCGCGGAACGGCGCCAGCGAGAGCCCCGCCGCGGCGACATGCCCGGGATCGCCGGGGCCGCCCTGGTGAGAAGCTGCTGCACCGTGTGCACTGAGTGCCTCCATTGTGGGCATGTTAATCGGGTACGTCCGGTCGGGTGATCACGGCTCCCGGCCCGGCGGCTGCACTGGGCGACCGGGAAGGGGCAGCTATGACCAGGGGACGGGAGCGGGCACAGGATCGGAACGCCTCCGGAGGACCCGGGGGCGGAGCGGCCGGGACCGACGGACCCGGCGACGGCGGTGAGGATCCCAGGGAGTCCGTCTACGAGTGGTTCCGGCGGGGCAGCCGGCTGCTGGCACAGGGCAGCGCGGCCGCCGCCGTGCAGTTGCTGGAGCGGGCCGCGGCGGCGGAACCGGAGTCGAGGTCCATCAGGGAGACCCTGGCGCGGGCCCAGTTCGACGCGGGGTCGTACGCTGCTGCTCTGGAGAACTTCCGGGAGGTGGCCCTGGCCGACCCCTCGGACGACTATGCGCAGTTCGGCTGGGGGCTGGCGGCCGCGCGGATGGGGGACTTCGAGGCGTCGGCCGAACACCTGGCGCTGGCGGTGGCCATGCGGCCGGAGTCCGACCACTACCGTGCGGCGCTCCGGCAGACCCGGGCGACACTGCGCGCCCGGGCCGGAGCCTTCGGCCCGGTGCCGCCGCACCCGCGGTGGCCGGGACCGCAGGACGCGGAGCCCGGCGGGCCGCGCAGCAACCGACAGGAAGAGCAGGAATGACGCACACGGCAGCCGGCAACCCCGACCACGGCGCCCCCGCGCCGGACGCGGCCGGGGACGGTGCCACCGTGCCGCGACTGAGCCCGGCGGGCAGCGCCCGGCCGCTGGTCGAGGCGTACGACACCGCGCTGCTCGACCTGGACGGGGTGGTCTACGCCGGGCCCGACGCCATCGACCACGCGGTGGACTCGCTGGAGGCGGCGCACGGCCGGGGCATGCGGCTGGCGTACGTCACCAACAACGCCTCCAGGACACCGCAGGCCGTCGCGGACCACCTCACCCGGCTGGGCGTACCGGCCGAGGCGTCCGAAGTGATCACCTCAGCGCAGGCCGCCGCCCGGCTGGTGGCGGCAAAGGTGCCGGCCGGGTCGGCGGTGCTGGTGGTGGGCGGGCGGGGGCTCGAGGTCGCCCTGGAGGAGCGCGGGCTGCGTCCGGTGCGTTCCCTCGACGACGGCCCGGCCGCGGTGGTGCAGGGCTACGACCCGTCGGTGGGCTGGCAGCATCTCGCTGAGGCCTCCTACGCCGTGGCGCAGGGCCTGCCGTGGGTGGCCTCCAACACCGACCTGACCATTCCGACGTCGCGCGGCACCGCGCCGGGCAACGGCACCCTGGTGGCGGCGGTCCGTACGGCGACCGGCGCCGAGCCGGAGGTGGCCGGCAAGCCGCTGCCGCCGATGCACCGTGAGACGGTGATCCGCACCGGCGCGGTCCGTCCCCTGGTGGTCGGCGACCGCCTGGACACCGACATCGAGGGCGCCCACAACGGCGGCGTCGACAGCCTGCTGGTCCTCACCGGGGTGACCACCCCCGCCGCACTGCTGGCGGCGCCGCCCCAGCACCGGCCCACCTTCGTCGCGGCCGACCTGCGGGCCCTGCTGGCACCGCAGCCCGAGGTGGCCGCGCTCGGGGACGGGGCGTACCGCTGCGGCGGGTGGACCGCGTCGGTCAGCGAGGGCCAGCTGCGGCTGGAGGGCGGCGGAGACCCGTACGACGCCCTGCGGGCGCTCTGCGGGACCGCCTGGACGGCGGCCGAGCACGGCGGGGGGACCCCGGACGCCCGCAAGGTCCTGGCCGAGCTGGGGCTGTGACGTCAGAGCAGGGAGCGCAGCCGCAGCAGATCCCGGATGCCGGCCTCCAGCTTCACCCGTCCGTGGGCCCAGGCGGAGGCGAAATGCAGCCGGCCGGCCACCAGGTCCACCAGGTCGTCACTGGCCATCGCCAACCGGATCTGGGCCCGCTCTGGCGGCCGGCCCGGGGTCTCGACCACATCCTGGATCCGGCCGCCGCGCAGGTGCCCGGAGAAGGTGATGTCCAGGTCGCTGATCCAGCAGGTCAGCGAGCGGTCCAGGGCCGCCGCCTTTCGTACGTCCCCCTCGGAACCCGACAGGTTCTCGCTGAGCTGCTCCAGTGCCGCGCGGCACTCCTCGGAGTTCGCCATGGTGCGGCCGCTCCCCTTCCACGGTCGTTTCGGGTACCCGGGCGACCGTACCCCAGCCGGTGCGCTGGCCCGCCGCGCGAAGGGCGGAGGCGGTAGCGTCATGGAGGGGTGTCCCGTCGATCACGGACGCAAGGGCGTGACGGAAGCGAGGAGGACCTGATGCGCGACACACTGCGCGGCTGGGTGCAGTTCGCAGTAGGCATCGCAGAGGAGACCGGCCGACGCTCGGCGCATGCGGCCAAGGACCTGCTCGACCGGAGCGGGGTGGATGTCCAGGCTGTGCAGCGGTCGCTGACCGAGCAGGTCCCTGCCTCGGCGCGCTCGCTGCAGTCGATGGCCGGTGACATGGCCGCAGCCGGGCGGGAGGGACGGGACCTGATGGTCGGCCTGGTCCGTTCGGAGGCGGAACGGACCTGGCACTTCGTCGGCCGGATGGGCGACCAGGTGACCAAGGTCGGCGTGGTCCTGGAGCTTCTGGAGCGCAAGCTGCGCGAGGTGGAGCAGGGCGGAGCCGAGGCCGAGGAGGCACCGCCGGAGCCCCGCGCCGAGAAGCTCTTCGGCTCCGAGTGGCAGCAGGAGCACGCCGAGGAGCTGGCCGCCCGGCCGGTGCGGATCCCGGTGACCGAGGAGCCGTCCCCGTCGGCTGCGGAGCAGGCCGCCCCCGCGGCGGAACCTGCGGGGACCGCGCCTGCGAGGAAGGCCGCGGCCAAGCGGGCTCCCGCGGCGAAGAAGACGGCCCCCGCGAAGAAGACGGCGGCGAAGAAGACCGCGCCGGCGAAGAAGACGGCCGCCGCGGCGAAGAAGACCGCAGCGAAGAAGACTGCGGCGGCTCCGGCGGCCGAGGAGACGGCTGCCAAGAAGACCGCGGCCACGGCGAAGAAGAGCACCGCGAAGAAGACGACGCCGGCCAGGAAGACCGCGGCGAAGAAGACCACTCCGGCGAAGAAGACCGCCGCCAGGAAGGCGACGCCCGCAAAGAAGTCCGCGTCCGCCGGGGGTGCGGCGGCCGGCACGACGGCGGCCAGGTCCACCACGGCGAAGAAGGCGACGCCCGCCAAGAGGACCTCGGCGGCGAAGAAGACGGCCACTGCCAAGAAGACGGCCACGGCGAGGAAGTCCGCCACTGCCAAGTCGACAGCGGCCAAGTCGACAGCGGCCAATGCGTCGGCGGCCAAGTCGACAGCGGCCAGGGCGTCGGCGCCGGCCAGGAGCGCTGCCGCAGGGACCACCGTCGCAGGCCGGGTGGCGGGCGATGACTGAGGTCTTTCCGGAGTCCACGGGGCCGGTGGGCGTCACCGCCGGCCCCGTGGACCCGTTCGCGGGCCCGATCGAGCCGGAGGAGACCGGCCACCCCGGGGTGGACGACGTGCTGGCCCGGCTCCAGGCTCTGGAGGGGACCCCCACCGAGGCCCATGTCGCCCTGTACGAGGATGTCCATCAGCGGCTGCGGGACACCCTCACCGCCCTCGACAACCGACCCGGCCCCACTCCGGGGCCCTAGGAGCTGAAGCACCTGTGGCAGTGGCACGACGCCGACTCGACGCGGAACTGGTCCGCCGCCGACTCGCCCGCTCCCGCGAGCATGCGAGCGAGCTGATCGCGGCGGGGCGGGTGACCGTGGGCGGGACCACCGCGAGCAAGCCGGCGACCCAGGTGGAGACCTCGGCGGCGGTCGTGGTGGCCAAGGACGAGAACGACCCCGACTATGTCTCCCGGGGCGGTCACAAACTGGCCGGGGCGCTGGCCGCCTTCGTGCCGCAGGGCCTGCGGATCGAGGGCCGCCGCTGCCTGGACGCGGGAGCCTCCACGGGCGGCTTCACCGATGTGCTGCTGCGCGCGGGGGCGGGCCGGGTGCTCGCCGTGGACGTCGGCTACGGGCAGCTGGCCTGGTCGCTGCAGAGCGATGACCGGGTCACTGTCATGGACCGCACCAACGTCCGCGAGCTGACTCTGGAGGGCATCGGCGGCGAGCCGGTCGACGTGGTGGTGGGCGACCTGTCGTTCATCCCGCTGGGCCTGGTGCTGCCCGCGCTCGCCTCGTGCTGCGCGGAGGACGCCGACCTGGTGCTGATGGTCAAGCCGCAGTTCGAGGTGGGCAAGGAGCGGCTGGGCAGCGGGGGAGTGGTCCGCAGCCCGGAGCTGCGTGCCGAGACCGTACGGCAGGTCGCCGCCCAGGGCTGGGAGCTGGGCCTGGGGGTGGTGGGAGTGACGGCCAGCCCGCTGCCGGGCCCGTCCGGCAACGTCGAGTACTTCCTCTGGTTCCGGCGGGGCGCACCGCCGCTGGACCCGGCGGATGCGGACCGCGCCGTGGCAGAGGGGCCCAGGTAGGGTGCCGTGCACGTCCCCCGTGCGGCGCAAGCGGTGAATCCACAATCGGGAGGGGGCGCCACCCGGCCGATGCAGTCCGGGCGGGCGTAGGAGAGGGCATGAGTGACTTGCGAACGGTCTTCCTGATCGCGCACACCGGCCGTGCGGCCGCGCTGCGCAGCGTCGAGCACCTGGTCAACGGTCTGCTGAAGGCGGACATCGGCATCAGAGTGCTGGCTGCGGAGGCCGAGGACATGGATCTGCCCGCCGGCGTGGAGGTGGTCGCCGCCGCACCGGGTGCGGTGGCCGGCTGCGAGCTGATCCTGGTGGCGGGCGGGGACGGCACCCTGCTGCGCGGGGCCGAGCTGTCCCGGCAGACCGGGGTGCCGATGCTCGGCGTCAACCTGGGCCGGGTGGGCTTCCTGGCCGAGGCGGAGCGGGACGACCTGGCGAAGGTCGTGGAGCGGGTGGTCGACGCGGAGTACGAGGTCGAGGAGCGGATGACGGTCGACGTCCTGGTCCGCGCCGACGGCAGGGTGATCCACCGCGACTGGGCGCTCAACGAGGCCTCGGTGGAGAAGGCGTCCCGGGAGCGGATGCTGGAGGTGGTCACCGAGGTCGACGGGCGGCCGGTGTCGCACTTCGGCTGCGACGGGGTGGTGTGCGCCACGCCGACCGGCTCCACCGCCTATGCGTTCTCCGCGGGCGGGCCGGTGGTGTGGCCGGAGGTCGAGGCGCTGCTGATGGTGCCGATCAGCGCGCACGCGCTCTTCGCCAAGCCGCTGGTGACCTCGCCGCACTCGGTGCTGGCGGTGGAGGTGCTGCCCAAGACGCCTCACGGGGTGCTCTGGTGCGACGGACGGCGCTCGGTGGAGCTGCCGGCCGGGGCACGGGTGGAGGTGCGGCGGGGAGCTATTCCGGTGCGGCTGGCCCGGCTGCACCGGGCGCCCTTCACCGACCGCCTGGTGGCGAAGTTCGCGCTGCCGGTCACCGGCTGGCGGGGGGCTCCGCACCAGAACTGACGGTCTGTCACCAGTCGCTCCGGGGCCCGGCCGCGCGCCCCGTCGCATGCGTGACGGCCGGACGCGTCAGGGCGCCCACCCCGGGGCCTCGGGGGTGGCGCCTGAAGGCGTCCGCAGGCCGGAGCCGGGTGTCCCCGGCCCCGGCCCGGTCACCGGCGCCGGTTCAGGGAATCAGGGCGCCGGTTTTCAGGGTGCCGGTTTCAGGGCGCCGGTTTCAGGGCGCCGGATGGGCCTCCAGCAGGGCGATCCGGGCCTGGAGCAGTTCCAGCACCTGGCTCCGCCCCCCGTGCCGGGTCTCGTGGTCCAGCAGCTGTTGCAGCTGCGCCGCGGTCAGTGACCGGATGCGGTTTCTGAGGTCCGAAGCCGGCAGCTGGTCGAAGTCCGGGATCAGCAGCCTGTCCGTGTTGTCGACCATCGGAGCGCTCCTCTCCTCGGACGCCGCCGGAGCGCGTGTACAGCGGACCCGCCGGCGTGGTCGTTGCCGTGCCGGGCGCCGCGGGCGGTGCCCGGACCTCCATAGTGCGCCGTAACGGCCCGGCGGGCCTGCGCGGCGGCGCGCCGAGGAGTGCCGAATCGTATGAACCTCCCGGCGCGACGCCGGTGCTCGTCGCACAGCGGGCCCGGAACCTCGTAAGGTCGTGTCCGTGTTGGAGGAGATGCGGATACGGGCCCTGGGCGTCATCGACGACGCCGTGGTCGAGCTCTCGCCGGGCTTCACCGCGGTGACCGGCGAGACCGGCGCGGGCAAGACGATGGTGGTCACCAGCCTGGGCCTGCTGCTGGGCGGGCGTGCGGACCCGGCCCTGGTCCGCAACGGCGCCGGGCGTGCGGTGGTCGAAGGGCGGATCACCCTGGCCGACGGCGACCCGGCAGCGGTACGCGCCGTGGAGGCCGGGGCCGAGCTGGACGACGGGGCGCTGCTGGTCAGCCGTACCGTCTCCGCCGAGGGGCGCTCCCGGGCGCATGTCGGCGGCCGTTCGGTCCCGGTGGGGCTGCTGGGCGAGCTGGGCGAGGACCTCATCGCGGTGCACGGCCAGACGGACCAGCAGCGGCTGCTCAAGCCCTCCCGGCAGCGCGGCGCGCTCGACCGGTACGCCGGTGCGGCCGTCGCAGGGCCGCTGGAGCGCTATCAGGCCGTCCACCGGCGGCTGCGCGAGGTTTCGGCGACCCTGGAGGAGATCACCACCCGGGCCCGGGAGCGGGCCCAGGAGGCGGATCTGCTGCGGTTCGGCGTGGAGGAGGTCGCCGCCGCCGAGCCGCAGTCCGGGGAGGACGCCGCCCTGGCCGCCGAGGCCGAGCGCCTGGGACACGCCGATGCGCTGGCGTCCGCCGCGACGCTCGCCCACGGCGCGCTGGCCGGGGATCCCGCCGAGCCGGACTCGGTCGACGCGGGGACGCTGGTCGCGCAGGCCCGCCGGGCACTGGACGCCGTGCGTTCGCACGACCCGCGGCTCTCCGCCCTCGCCGACCGGCTGGACGAGGTGGGCTATCTGCTCTCCGACGTCGCCGCCGACCTGGCCGGGTACGCGGACGGGCTGGACGCCGACCCGGTGCGCCTGGCGGCGGTGGAGGAGCGCCGTGCGGTCCTCACCCACCTGGTGCGCAAGTACGCCACCCCGGACGGCGGCACCGCGGAGGTGCTCCGCTGGGCGGAGGCCTCCGCGGCGCGCCTGGCCGAGCTCGAGGGCGACGACGACCGGGTCGGCGAGCTCACCGCCGAGCAGCAGGCGCTCCGCGCCGAGCTCGGCGGCCTGGCGGCCGAGCTCTCGGCGGCGCGCCGGGCGGCCGCCGGCCGCTTCGCGGAGGCGGTGACCGCCGAGCTCACCGAGCTGGCGATGCCGCACGCCAGGGTGTCGTTCGCCATCGCCCAGACCGACGATCCCGCGGGGCTGGAGGTCGACGGCCGCACCGTGGCCTTCGGCTCGCACGGTGTCGACGAGGTGGAGGTGCTGCTCGCCCCGCACCCGGGCGCGCCGCCCCGGCCGATCGCCAAGGGCGCTTCCGGCGGTGAGCTCTCCCGGGTGATGCTGGCGGTGGAGGTGGTCTTCGCCGACGCCGATCCGGTGCCCACGTACCTGTTCGACGAGGTCGACGCCGGTGTCGGCGGCAAGGCGGCGGTGGAGATCGGACGCCGGCTGGCCAAGCTCGCGGAGAGCGCCCAGGTGGTGGTGGTCACCCACCTGCCCCAGGTCGCGGCGTTCGCGGACCGCCACCTCGTGGTGGAGAAGACCAGTGACGGCACCGTCACCCGTTCGGGTGTGAAGGTGCTGGACGACGCCGAGCGCGTGCGGGAGCTGTCCCGGATGCTGGCCGGCCTGGAGGACTCCGAGCTGGGCCGGGCCCACGCCGAGGAGCTGCTCGCCGCCGCCCGCAGCCCGCAACGCCACAATCGGGCGGCGTCCTGACCGGGCGGTGCACGATCGGGTGGTGCACGATCGGGAAGCGGACGATCGGGAAGCGGACGATCGGGAGGGAAGCTGTGACCGTGCGCGGCCAGGGCGGGCGGCTGCTGGTACTGCTGGCGGCGGTCGGCGGGGCGAGAGCGCTGTACGCCGCGATGAACCGGGTCCCGCCCGGGGAGCCGGCGCTGTGGGAGCGCAGGAACCACCGCGGCCGGGTGGTCACCCTCTACCAGGGCCCGGCGGTGGCCGCTGCGGTCGCCACCGCGGTCGGCGCGGCACCGCAGCTGCCCCCGCGGCTGCGTGCCGCCGCCGCGCTGGCCACCGTGGCCGCGGCGGGCTGCGGCAGCTACGACGACATGCTGGGCGGCCCCGAGCGGGGCCTCCGCGCCCATCTGGGGGCCCTGCGCGGCGGCCGCGTGACCACCGGCGCGGTGAAGCTCGCCGGGATCGGCTCCGCCGCCGTCGTCGCCGCCTGCCTGGTGCAGCGCCGTCCGGTGGACCGGCTGCTGGCCGCCACCGTGATCGCGGGTACGGCGGGCGCGGTGAACCTGCTGGACGTACGGCCGGGCCGGGCGGCCGGGGCGGTGCTGGCCGCCGGGCTGCCCACGGTGCTGCGCGGCGGGCCGGGGGCGGCGGTCGCCGCCGCCCCGGTGGGAGCGGCCGCGGCGTTGCTCCCCGAGGACCGGGGCGAGCGCACCATGCTCGGTGACTGCGGCGCCCATGCCCTCGGTGCCGTCCTGGGCACGGCCTGGGCGGCCGGCTCCGGACGTGCCGCGCTCGCCCTGCGGGCGGCGGCCCTGCTCTGCTTCCACGCGGCGGCGGAGCTGGGCCTGTACGGCGAGCCCTGACGGCCGGCGGCCCCCCGCCCCGCCTCGGCCGCGCGGGGCCCCGGAGGCCGTCACGACCGGTGCCCGGCGTGGGGCCCCCGGCCCTGCGGCGCCCGGCGGCCCGGGGTGACCGTTGATCGACCTGGGGCGCCACAGGGCGCCCCGGCCCCTGTACTCTGCGGTGCACACCACCGGTGCCAGGCGCCGAACGCAGTCCGCGACCCGGCCGCCACCGCGGCGACGGGGGCGTTCCGCGGACCAGATCGACTCGGAGCGAACGACGTGGACGACACTGTCCGGGGAGGCATCCCCGCCCCCGACGCGGGGCAACTGCACGTGGTGCTCGTCGTCGCCGCCAGTACCGGCGGCATCGGCGCCCATGTGCGCTCCCTCGCTCAGGGGCTGGTGGCCCACGGTCTGAAGGTGACCGTGTGCGGGCCGGCCGCCACCGATGCGTCGTTCGGCTTCTCCGGCACCGGTGCCCGGTTCCACCCCGTGGAGATCACCCCCACCTCCGGGCCCCGCAGCGACGCGGCGGCCATCGGGGAGCTGCGGCGCGCCTTCACCGGCGCCTGTGTGGTGCATGCGCACGGGCTGCGCGCGGGGCTGCTCTCCGACCTGGCGCTGCGCACCGCGGGCCGGGTCCCCGGTATGCGGCCGCTGACGCCGCTGGTGGTCACCATGCACCATGCGCTGCTGGCCACCGGTATGGAGCGGCGGCTGCTGCGGCTGATGGAGCGCCGGGTGGCCCGGGCGGCGGATCTGCTGCTGGGGGCCTCCTCCGACCTGGTGGCACGCGCGCGTGAGCTGGGCGCGGGGGATGCCCGGCTGGGGCCGGTGGCGGCCCCGCCGCTGCCCGCACCCACCCTGGACCGGGCGGCGGCCAGGGCGGCCCTGCCCGCCGCGGAGGAGGGCCGGCCGGTGGTACTGGCGGTCGGGCGGCTGGCGCCGCAGAAGGGGTTCGACCTGCTGCTGGAGGCGTCGCGGACGCTGACGGGGCTGGACCCCCAGCCGCTGGTGGTGATCGCGGGCGAGGGCCCGGAGGGCGCCGTACTGCGGGACCGTGTCGAGGCCGAGGGGCTGCCGGTGCGGCTGCTGGGCCACCGTACGGATGTGCCCGACCTGCTGGCCGCCGCCGATGTGGTGGCGATCAGCAGCCGCTGGGAGGCCCGGCCGCTGGTGGCCCAGGAGGCGCTGCGCGCCGGGGTGCCGCTGGTGGCCACCGCCGTCGGCGGGGTGCCGGACCTGGTCGGGGACGCCGCGGTGCTGGTTCCGTACGGGGACGCGCGGGCGTTCGGGCGGGCGGTCGCCGAGCTGCTGGCGGACGGGCCCAGGCGGGCCCGGCTGGCCGAGCAGGGCAGGGCGCAGGCGGAGACCTGGCCCGACGAGTCGGCCACGGTGGCGCAGGTGCTCTCGATCTACGACGAGCTGGTGCAGCGGTCCTGACGGCCGCCGGGAGGGGCGTCGCCCCCGCCGGCCCTCCGGCGGGTCCCGTCCCGGTGCGGCGGCCGCGGGGCGTACCCACCGGGCCGCCGGGCGCCGCCCGGGGCACGGGCGGACCGGACGGTGCGCCGGGCGCCGGGTTCAGCGCTCCTGGTAGGCGCCGCTGGCGTTGAGCCGCAGCGCGGTGTCGATCAGCGGCACATGGCTGAACGCCTGCGGGAAGTTGCCCACCTGCCGCTTGCGGCGCGGGTCCCACTCCTCGGCGAGCAGTCCCACGTCGTTGCGCAGGGCCAGCAGCTTCTCGAACAGGTCCCTGGCCTCGCCGACCCGCCCGATCATCGCCAGGTCGTCGGCCAGCCAGAAGGAGCAGGCCAGGAAGGCGCCCTCGTCGCCGGGCAGGCCGTCGACATTGCGTCCGTCCGCGCCGTGGGTGGGGTAGCGGAGCACGAAGCCGTCCTCGGTGAGCAGCTCCCGCTGGATGGCCTCGATGGTGCCGATCACCCGCTTGTCGTCCGGCGGGAGGAAGCCCACCTGCGGGATCAGCAGCAGGGAGGCGTCCAGTTCGGTGCCGCCGTAGTACTGGGTGAAGGTGTTGCGCTCCGCGTCGTAGCCCTTCTCGCACACGTCGCGGTGGATGGCGTCGCGCAGCTCCCGCCAGCGTTCGATCGGGCCGTCGGTGGGGGTGCCCTCCAGCAGCTTGATGGTGCGGTCCACGGCGACCCACGCCATCACCTTGGAGTGGACGAAGTGCCGGCGGGGGCCGCGCACCTCCCAGATGCCCTCGTCGGGCTCCTGCCAGTGCTTCTCCATGTAGCCGATCAGCCGCAGCTGCAGCAGGTGGGCGTGGTCGCTGCGGGCCAGACCGGTCATGTGGGCCAGGTGCAGGGCCTCGACGACCTCGCCGTAGACGTCCAGCTGCATCTGGTTGGCGGCGCCGTTGCCGGTGCGCACGGGGGTGGAGCCCTCATAGCCGGGGAGCCAGTCCAGCTCCACCTCGCCGAGCTCGCGCTCACCGGCGATGCCGTACATGATCTGCAGGTTCTCCGGGTCGCCGGCGACGGCTCTGAGCAGCCACTCGCGCCACGCCCTCGCCTCCTCGCGGTAGCCGGTGCGCAGCAGCGAGGAGAGGGTGATGGCGGCGTCGCGCAGCCAGGTGTAGCGGTAGTCCCAGTTGCGGACGCCGCCGATGTCCTCGGGGAGCGAGGTGGTGGGGGCGGCGACGATGCCGCCGGTGGGGGCGTAGGTGAGCGCCTTCAGGGTGATCAGGGAGCGGATCACCGCCTCGCGGTAGTGCCCGGCGAAGGTGCACTGGGCGACCCAGCCGCGCCAGAACTCCTCGGTGGTGGCAAGGGCCGCCTCGGCGTCGGGCCGCTCGGGGGCGCGCAGGTGCGAGGCCTGCCAGGTGAGGGCGAAGGCGACCCGCTCGCCCGCCCGTACGGTGAAGTCGGAGTAGGTGGTCAGATTGCGCCCGTAGCTCTCTGCCTCGCCGTCCAGCCACACCGAGTCGGGGCCGGCGACGGCGACGGTGCGGTACGAGCCGTCGGGTTCGTCCATCCGGTGGACCCAGGGCACCACCCGGCCGTAGGAGAAGCGCATCCGCAGCGCGGAGCGCATCCGCACCCGGCCGCTGAGGCCCTCCACGATGCGGATCATCTGCGGCACGCCGCTGCCCTCGGTGAGGTGCCGCGGCGGCATGAAGTCGATCACCCGGACGCTGCCGCGCTCGGTGTCCCACTCCTGCTCCAGGATGAGCGAGTCGCCCCGGTAGCTGCGGCGGTCGGCGGGGACGGCGGGGGCGTGGGCGGTGATCGGGATGGGCAGTTCGCCGGTGCTCTCGAACTCGCTGAGCACCTGCTGCTGCTCCACCTGGGGGAACGCGGCCGGGCTGGGCGGCACATCGGCCGGCCCGATCCGCCAGAATCCGTGCTCGTCCGTGCCGAGCAGGCCGGCGAAGACGGCGGGGGAGTCGAATCGGGGAAGGCACAGCCAGTCCACCGCCCCGTCCCTGCTGACGAGGGCGGCGGTCTGCATGTCCCCGATGAGTGCGTAGTCCTCGATACGGCCGGCCACGTGGATCTCCAGTTCGCGATGGTGCACGGCATCGTCCGACAGGCAGGGCATGATGGGGGCCGTTGCTCGGTGGCGGCGGGAGGCTCCCTTGAGGCGCGGGTGGTGCCCAGGGTGGCCGCGGAAGCCCCGGTGGGCTCCTTGGGTGAGTGGGTGTGGACGGCAGCAGGAGACGTCGTCCGCCCCCCAGCGACCGACCTGCCCCTGCTGTCGGCGATGCGTCCGTGCAGAATACGACGGACCGGCGTTGCGTGGAGCCCCCGAACGATCTCGACATGTCCGATCTTGCGTGATCGTGCGAAAAGTAGCCCGCACGGAGGATGCGCCACCACCCCCGCGGACTACCCCCGAATGATCCGGAAGTGATCCTTCCAGGCCTGGCGGCAACCCGCCCGGACCACCGCACGAACACGGACCGGTTCCGCGACTGTTACCCTGGTACCCCGTGGACTGGTGGGATCAAGCGCACCGTACCCGCCACCCCGACGCCCCTCCCGCGACCCTCCGGGCCGCCGGCGGTCCCGACGTCGGCGCGGCACATCCGGCACCCACTCCACAGGCCACAGTTACGACCTGCGACCACGGGAGCCCCCTCTTGGCACTGCCACACTCCGGCAAGACCCAGACGACCAAGCACCTCTTCGTCACCGGAGGTGTGGCCTCCTCCCTGGGCAAGGGGCTCACCGCCTCCAGCCTCGGCGCCCTGCTCAAGGCGCGGGGCCTGCGGGTCACCATGCAGAAGCTGGACCCGTACCTCAACGTGGACCCGGGCACCATGAACCCGTTCCAGCACGGCGAGGTCTTCGTCACCGACGACGGCGCCGAGACGGACCTGGACATCGGCCACTACGAGCGCTTCCTGGACACCAACCTCCACGGCTCGGCCAACGTCACCACCGGCCAGATCTACTCCACCGTGATCGCCAAGGAGCGCCGCGGCGAGTACCTGGGCGACACCGTGCAGGTCATCCCGCACATCACCAACGAGATCAAGTCCCGCATCCGGCGGATGGCCACCGACGACGTCGACGTGGTGATCACCGAGGTCGGCGGCACCGTCGGCGACATCGAGTCGCTGCCGTTCCTGGAGGCCGTCCGCCAGGTCCGCCACGAGGTCGGCCGGGACAACGTCTTCTTCGTGCACGTCTCGCTGCTGCCGTACATCGGCCCCTCCGGCGAGCTGAAGACCAAGCCCACCCAGCACTCGGTGGCCGCGCTGCGCAACATCGGCATCCAGCCGGACGCCATCGTGCTGCGCGCCGACCGCGAGGTCCCGCAGGCCATCAAGCGCAAGATCAGCCTGATGTGCGACGTGGACGAGGAGGCCGTGATCGCCTGCGCCGACGCGCCGTCGATCTACGACATCCCCAAGGTGGTCCACAGCGAGGGCCTGGACGCCTATGTGGTGCGCCGCCTCGACCTGCCCTTCCGCGACGTCGACTGGACCCAGTGGGACGACCTGCTGCGCCGCGTCCACCAGCCCGAGCACCGGGTCAGGGTGGCCCTGGTGGGCAAGTACATCGACCTGCCGGACGCCTATCTCTCGGTCACCGAGGCGCTGCGGGCCGGCGGCTTCGGCAACAACGCCAAGGTCGACATCAAGTGGGTCACCTCCGACGACTGCCGCACGCCCGAGGGGGTCCGTGAGCAGCTCGGCGACGTGGACGCCATCTGCATCCCCGGCGGCTTCGGCGAGCGCGGCGTGGACGGCAAGGTCGCGGCGATCACCTTCGCCCGCGAGAACAAGGTGCCGCTGCTGGGCCTCTGCCTGGGCCTGCAGTGCATCGTGATCGAGGCCGCCCGCAGCCTCGCCGACCTCGCCGAGGCCAACTCCACCGAGTTCGACCCCGCCGCCCAGCACCCGGTGATCTCCACCATGGCCGAGCAGCTGGACATCGTGGAGGGCAAGGGCGACCTGGGCGGCACCATGCGGCTGGGGCTCTACCCGGCCAAGCTCGCCGAGGGCTCCATCGTCCGTGAGGTCTACGGCGGTGAGCAGTACGTCGAGGAGCGCCACCGCCACCGCTACGAGGTCAACAACGCCTACCGCGCCGACCTGGAGAAGACCGGTCTGGTCTTCTCCGGCCTTTCGCCCAAGGGCGACCTGGTGGAGTACGTCGAGTACCCGCGCGAGGTGCACCCGTACCTGGTCGCCACCCAGGCGCACCCCGAGCTGAAGTCC